>DATIFO010000023.1:0-39762 GCA_035455275.1 Methylomirabilis sp. (SeqCode)
ACAGACGACATCGCCTTGGATCTTGCGGCGGGGGAGAAGCTGGTCGGAATTGAGGTGCTCAGGGCAAGCCGTCTCTTCAAGGAACCCCATGCGCCGACGGTCGAGCTTCAGGATCTGTTGCCGCGGGTGGTTCCGGCTTAGCTTTTCGGGAGGGACCATGGATCCCTGGTACAAGATTGCCACGCCCCGCAAGGAAGTCCGCGAAGGCCGCTCGTTCAACCCGGATGAGTTCGCCATCGCCCTCGAGCAGGTCCTGGCCGGGACCGCCCCGGAGGACTACCGCGATCCAGCCCAGTTCTTCGCCCGCACGTGCTTCACCCGGGCGTTGCGCGAGCACGCCGGCATGGTGCTGCGCCGCCTTGCGGGCAAGACCGAAAACACCGCGCCGGTTCTCACGCTCATTACCCAGTTTGGCGGCGGCAAGACACACACCCTGACCGCGCTCTATCACCTCGCGAAGAGCGGGGACACGGCAGCCGGGTTCACTGGCGTCGCCGACCTGCTGCGGGAAGCTGGGCTCTCCTCGGTACCGGGGGCGCGGGTTGCCGTCTTCGTGGGCAACGCCTGGGACCCGCAGGCTGGCCGCGAGACCCCATGGATCGACATCGCCCGTCAGCTTGCAGGCGAGAAGGGCGTGGAGGCACTCGGGCCTGCGGCGCGGACCATGCCGCCTGGGACCGAGGCGATTGCGCGGGTGTTCCAAGCGGCGGGGGCGCCAGTGCTGCTGCTCTTCGACGAGGTGCTCAACTTCCTGAACCGCCACCGCGGGAGCGCCGAGTCGTTTTACGCGTTCATCCAGAACCTGACCGTCGCTACCACGGGCACCACTCATGGCGCAGCGGTGATCAGCCTGCCGCGCAGCCAGGTTGAAATGACCCAGTGGGACCAAGAGTGGCAGGATCGGATCTCGAAGGTTGTCCGGCGCGTCGCCAAGGACCTGATCGCCAACGACGAGACAGAAATCAGCGAGGTCATCCGGCGGCGGCTCTTTCAGGACCTGGGAAGCGAGAAGATACGGAAGACCGTCGCCAAGGCCTTCGGCGACTGGTGCTTCGAGCGGCGGGCGCAGCTCCCCCCGGAGTGGACAGCGGTGGACACGGCCGCAACCGAGGCCAAGGCGCGGGAGTTCCTGCAACGCCGCTTCGAGGCCTGTTACCCGTTCCACCCGGCGACGCTGTCCGTCTTCCAGCGCAAGTGGCAGGCGCTGCCGCAGTACCAGCGGACGCGCGGCACCCTGGCGATGCTGGCCCAGTGGATCTCGATGGCCGCCCAAGACGCCTTCCGCAAGGCGCGCACCGAGCCGCTGATCACGCTCGGCTCGGCGCCCCTTTCGGAGCCGGGCTTCCGGAGCGTGGTGCTGGGGCAGCTCGGCGAGTCGCGCCTCGTCGCCGCGATCGACACCGACATCGCCGGAGAACAGGCCCACAGCAAGGCGCTCGACGCCGACACCAAGGGGCCGCTGCGGGATATCCATCGGCGCGTCGGCACCGCGATCCTCTTCGAGTCGTCGGGCGGGCAGAGCGACAAGGTCGCGCACCTGCCCGAGCTGCGCTTCGCCCTCGGCGAGCCCGACCTGACACGACATCCATCGACACCGCCACATTCGCGCTCGAGGACCGCTCCTACTTCGTCCGCAAGGCGGGCTCGGACGGCTTCCGCATCGGCTATCAGCCCACGATGAAGAAGGTGGTGAGCGACCGGCGGGCGTCGCTCGACGAGGACACCGAGGTCAAGCCCGCCTTGCGCAAGCTGGTCGAGGACGAGTTCCGGCGGGGGCAAGCATTCCGGTGGAGATTCTCAAGGGGGATGCAGCGGAGATCCCCGACAGGTCGAAGCTCACGCTGGTCGTGGCTGAGCCAGAGGTGGAGTGGTCGGGTGGCGGCGCGCTGGTCGCACAGCTTGTCGAGTGGACCCGCCAGCGTGGCAAGTCGCCCCGGCTCTATCCGGGCGCGCTGGTCTGGTGCCTCAAGAAGCCCGGCCGCGACCTCCGCGAGAAGGTCGAGCTGTGGCTCGCGTGGAAGCGGGTGGCGCGCGAGGTCGCCGAGGGCACGCTCGGCGGGGAGTTCGACAAGAACGACCGGGCGGACCTCCTGTCGAAGGTGAAGGATGCAGGGAAAGCGGCGAAGGACGAGGTCTGGGGCGGCTACCGCTTTGCCGTCGTCGCGGACGGCCAGGCCCCCGACGGCCTCAAGGTCATAGACCTGGGCGCCGGGCACTCCTCGAGCGGCGAGACGCTTTGCGGACGGGTCGTCGGTGCCCTCAAGTCCGAGGCGCTCCTCAACGAGTCGGTGGGGGCTGGCTACATCGACCGCAACTGGCCCCCCGCCCTGAAGGCCGCCGGCGCCTGGCCGCTCGCCAGCCTCCGCCAGAGCTTCCTGAACGGCTCCCTCACGCGCCTGCTGGATCCCGACGCCGTGCTGCGCGCGAAGATCGTCGAGGCGGTGGCCAAAGGCGATTTCGGCCTCGCCTCCGGCGACCGACCGGACGGCACGTATGAGCAGGTGTGGTTCAAAGAGCTTGTGTCTCCGGACGAGGTCGCCTTCGAGTCGAAGGTTTTCCTCTTGACCAAAGCGAAGGCCCAAGCCCTGAAGGCCGGCTCCGTCGTGTCACCACTTGCCGGTCCACCGGCCGAGCCACAACCAACACCGACAACGCCGATCGGTCCCGGCCCGTCACCCGCCCCCGAACCAACCCCCGGGACGCCTCCGCCGACTCGGACGCTCCAGATCCGCGGCCAGATCCCGCTGGAACTCTGGAACCGCCTCGGCACGCGCATCCTGCCGAAACTCCGGGGAGGGACAGATGTACGCATCGGCATCGACCTCTCAGTCACCGTCACCAAGGATCAAGCGCCGAACCTGGAGAAAGACATCCGTCAGTCCCTGGACGACTTGGGGCTCGGGGGAAATGTGAGGGTCGAGTAGCTTTACACATGCGGAGGTAAAGTGGAAGTACGCCCACTGTCAGGCGTTAAAGTAGCCATAGCATCCGTAATCCATGCTCAGCAGATGAACGCCTGAACGCCGAGAGATAGGGTGTTGCCGGAGCATCTGTGCGCTTTGTTCTTTGGGCGGCGCGTCGAACTGTCTGAGCGTTGACTTTTCTTGACGCTTCTGGCGCCGCGGAGGTGCAGAGTCGTGCCGTACCAGGCGACTGTTGGCCGAATGACCAGTGTAGAATTCTTCGCGTCCATTCCGCCGGGACTGTTTGTATTTCTTGTCAGCTATACATGCCTTGTTAGCGCCTCGGGCAAAGAGCCCCCTCCTTCGCTCTGGGGACACCTCATGGCTCTATCCAACGCGTTGAAAGAGAGCCCACCCCTGATTCTCTTCGTAATCTTCGGCGCATACTTGATCGGAAGCGTTATCCGCTCCATGCCCGTTCAGTGGGCGGAGAGTGTCACTGCTTTCGGCCGCAAACACTCGCGATTTCCGTACTCGCTGGAACTGGTAGATTTGCTGCAACGGCTTGACGCGCAGTCCGGGGCTACTGATCTGGAAGCGAAGGGCCTACCGAAGTTCACTGAACTAACCGCCGGTGTCTTCAACTACTGGAAGGACTTTCTTTGCATAAAGGCACCGGAAGGTTTTGTGTACTACCAGACCTTTGAGGCGAGATCCCGCTTTTATACAGGGATGTTCTGGGCAGGCGTTGCTGGCGTCGCAGGTTTCATCGTCATGCTAGGTCTTTGGGGAAAAGGAGGCATCTCGCTCGTGCCAGCTACTCAGCTCCTCGTGCTTTCGGTCATCCTCGTCGTGGCATTCGGCCTGCAACTCTGGCGGGTAAGGGAACAGGAGGCCCGAGTTCTCTTGATGTTGTTCGTCGTCGCCAGAAAAGAGTCCGTTGCCACTGTTAGTGGTTAACGGGGGACCAGGCCATATCTGTCAGCTTTTAGTAAGGGGGGGACCCATCAGACTATAGGATTCTCCGGGAGAGAGAGGTCGCATGCTCCATCTCTCGCGGAGGACTTCCGCTCCCTCCGATGAGGGCCCGCTGGGGCCGGTCGTCCCCAAAGGACGGCGTCCCGGCAGACCAGCAATGGGGGGCCCTGCCATATTCGTCGCCTTGCATCTCCAGCCTCGAGCAATCGCAGATGATCTTCGAGTTCCCGGACGCGGGTGACTGCCGTAACTGATCGTCAGGCGTTGCTTCCGAATGTTCCTGAATGTAATTGGAAGTCACCTTCACTGCTGTACGGGGGGACCCGTAGGTGCAGAACCAACTTGCGCATGAGGGGTGGGAGAGGGGTCGGGCAGTTGCTTCGAGGCGGCAGCACCGGCGACGGGCGGCGGGTAGAATCGGAATTGAACAGCCATCCTGCGATCCGATAGGCACATGACGAATCTGACTTTTGGACCGGCAGACCTAAGCGCCGGCCGCCTCAGGCAACGCGGAGACGTTTCTTGGGAGGGACGAGGACAAGCCTGACGCGGATCCCCAGCTTGGCGAGCATATCAATCAGGCTGTCCACGCTGAAGAGGTCGAGGCGCCCGCGGACGAGCTGGCTGATCCGGGGCTGCGTCACCCCAAGCAGTTTGGCAGCCTCGGCCTGCTTCAGGCCGCGGACCTCCAGCGTCTTCTGGATCTGGATGAGGAGATCCGCCCGAACCCTGAGGTGTTCGGCCTCCTCTTCAGGAAAACCCAGATCCTTAAAAACATTGCCAGAAGATCGAGTTGCCTTGAGTTTCATGGTTAATCCCAATCCGAAATTCTTGAACCGCCAAGACGCCGAGGATGCCATAATTGCGAAAGCCAGAAAGCCCAAGACTGTTCTGAACCCCACCGCACCACAAGGTGCGTTGGAGGCTTGATCCCAACATCATCTCTGTCGGCCTTGGCGGCCCCCGGTGGCGCCTTGGCGGTGAGACGGTTTTTTCGGATCGGGGCTAATACCACCTCATGCCCGCCCGCGGCTTTCCCGCTCGCGCAGGAGCTGCTGCACCCTCTGTCGGGCCAGCTCCAGATCGCGCTTGGGGGTCTTGCGACTCTGTTTCTCAAAGACGTGCGCCACGTAGATGGCCTCAGCGAACTTGGCGATGTAGACCACCCGGTGCTCACGGGCCGTGTGGATGCGGATCTCCTGGACTCCCGGCCCGATTATCGGCATGGGTCTCCAATCGTTCGGCTCGAGGCCCTGCTGCACCCGTCGGAGCTGGAAGCCCGCAAGCCGCCGGGCGTCCTCGGGGAAGGCCCGGATGTCCTCCCCGCTCGATCCGAGCCACCACAAGGCCTTATCGGGCATGGCTCAACATACAAGTATTCGTATACGCCGTCAAGCGGTTCCTGGGCAGAGTACTCCTGTGCAGGTGCTGCCCAAGCTCTGCGCTATGATAGAGTTCATGAAGAAGAACCGGCTGCTCTGCCAGGACGAGAACGGGTCGGGCGGGTCAGTGGGAGGCGGTGTAGCCGTGGCGCTCCACGAACTGGCCGAGGGCCCAGTAGGCATGACCCCCATACGCCAAGGGATTGGCCTTGGATAGGTCGATCTCGCCCTGCGCGTTCAGGATGGCCTCGTCCACCTGCACGGCGACGACCTTCCCCAGGAACAGGTCGTGCGAGCCGAGGTGGATGGTCTGCACCACCTGGCACTCGATGTTCAGGGGGCATTCCTTGATCACGGCCGTCCGGATCACCTGTGTGGGCACGGGGGTCAGGCCCATCGCGGCGAACTTGTCTGCCGAGTGCCCGGACACGGTCCCGCACCAGTCCACGACGCGGACCATCTCCGCCGTGGGAACGTTGACGGCGAACTCCCCGGACTGCTTCACCAACCCATAGGAGTATCGCGATGGGCGGATGCTGACGCCGATGATCGGGGGCTCCGAGCAGAGGGTTCCCACCCATGCCAGGGTGATGATGTTCGGCTTCTCCGCCGGGCCACAGGTGATCAGGCTTGGAGGAACCGGATACAGGTAGGTGCCGGGCTTCTTGCTGACCTTGGCCATGGCAGGATGATCCTCCCGAGAGACGGCCCAACCGATAGTGCCAGTCACTCGATTTCAGGGGAGTAAAACGCCCGCCGCTTGGAGAAGTCTTCGGTGTCGGGGGGGTCGCCCGCGGGTTCGTCTCGCTTGAGGCTGGCGTGGATCTCCCGCGCGAGGGGGGCGACGGTGGCCTGGACCGCCGGGGTCAGGCCTTCGGCTATGGTGGACGCGTCGCCCGCCTCGACCGCGATGATCTCCACCTCGTGAGGCATCGGAACGCCCATCCGCTCGGCGAGGCGAAAGGCGGTGCCGACGCTCACCTCGTGGACGTTCACCAATCGCGCGCAGCCCGAGACATCATCCAGGGTCAACCGGCACACCCGGCCGGGTTCGGGATCAGGGAGCACGATGCAGTCAAGGATTATGGCCCGGGTGTAACCCCGCAGTAGATCGATCAGCTCGAATCCCGCCCGCGTGCTGGCCAGGACATCCACCCCGCGTATGGGCTCAACTGCCAAGAGGCGAGTGAGTTCGGTCGCGACAGCCAGCCCCACACCGTCGTCGGAGAGAACGGGATTCCCCAGCCCCAGGACAACCGTGCGTCCGCTGCCTGCCATGATCAATCAACCCGAAAGTTGAACCGCCAAGACGCCAAGATGCCAAGGCCGGAAACGCTCATTGACGGAATCCCTGAAAACCCCAAAGAGCCCGCTCTCGCGTGCTCCGGTGGAAGGGTCCGACCATTGGATCCTTGGCGTCTTGGCGGTTGACGTTCCTTCCTGTCTACGCGGCCTGTTGCCAGCGATCCAGGATCTGGCGGGCGCGGTCGACGTAGCCGGCAAGGGCCTGATCAACCGGGCCGCTCAAGCCTTCTCGGATGTGGTAGGGGTCCTCCACCTCCATGGCAAGGACGGCCAGGTCCCTCGGAACAGGAATGGCCAGACAGTCGGCCAGCCGAAGGACCTCGGGGAGACCGGCGTAGTGGGGGGATGGCCCGACGGTCTTGTGGAAGTCTTCGTGCGAGAATTCGAGGACGGTCCCCGCCGGATGGCGTCCCGTCAGGATCGCGTCGAGCAGGAGGGCGTGGCTGCGTCCCTCCAAGAAATCGAGCAGCCCGAGGCCGGACTCGGCGGCCTCCACGACCTCAACCCCCGCGGAGCAGTGCCCGCGGAGGCGTCGGGCGGCGTGGAGGCCCACCGCGTCGTCGCCGAGGATGTCGTTGCCCAGGCCGAGCACCAGGATGCGCGGCTGCTCTGTGGTCACCGCCGGATTTCCTGCACGACCTGTCCGGAGGCATCCCGGATGGACACGATCAGCGGCATCTCGCCAGGTAAGGAGTGGGTGGCGCAGCCGTGGCACGGGTCGTAGGCCCGGAAGGCCATCTCGATCATGTTCAACAGGCCGTCGTCCACCTTGCCCGCATGGATCAGCCCCTTGGCGCTCTTCTCCACGCCCATCGCCATCCGCGCGGAGTTCCCCTGGGTCGCCACGATCAGGTTGGCCTTCTTGATCAGACCCTTCTCGTCGGTCTCGTAGTGATGGAACAGGGTCCCGCGCGGGGCCTCGACCACGCCGATCCCCGCCTTGGGCGTGGCTGTCGGGATCGTCCGGATGTTCTTGCCCGTGATGTCCGGGGCGTTCAGCAGCTCCCGCATCCGCTCGGCGGCGTACAGCATCTCGACGACCCGGGCCCAGTGGTTGGCGAGGGTGAAGTGCACCGGCTTTCCGCCCAGGGTGGCGAGGTACTCCTCGTACGCCTTCTGCGCCTCGGGGGTGGCCATCCCGTCGGCCGCGTTCAGGCGCGCCAGCGGCGCCACGGCATAGATGCTGCTCTCGGGCCCGTCGATGAAGCCCTTCCAGCCGAGGGACTTCAGGTAGCAGAACTTCACGTAGCTCCACGGCTCCACGTGCTCGGCGACGTTTGCGAGGTAATGCTCTGCGGGAAAAGTGGTGAACTCCTTGCCCAGTGGGTCGACCACCCGGATCTTCCCGTCGTAGAAGTTCACCCGGTTCTTCTCGTCCACCATCCCCATGTAATACGTCTTGTGGGTGTAGATGTCCGACGTGACGAGCTTGACGTACTCGGGGTTGGCGAGGACGATGTCCTTGAACACCTGGAGTGTGAAGCGGGCGAACTCCACGCCATCCTCGGCGAGCTGCTTGAAACGGGGGAGATCGTCCGGGCTGAGACCCTTGGACACGCCGCCAGGCAGCCCGAAGACCGGGTGGATCACCTTCCCGCCGAAGTACGAGATCAGCTCGCGCAGCCGGCGGCGCATGGCGATGACCTGCTTGCCCACGTCCACGCCGACCTTCTGGATCACTCCCACGACGTTCCGCAGCTCCTTGGGGGCCGTGGGTCCGACGATGAAGTCCGGCCCTCCGAGGATGTACACGTGCAGCGCGTGGTCCTCCAGCATGAAGGCGTTGTAGATCAGCTCGCGGAGCTTCTTGGCGGTGGGCGGCGGCTCGACGTTGTACAGGTCGTCGAGGGCCTTGGTCCCCGCCATGTGGTGGGCGGTCGGGCAGACGCCGCAGATCCGGCTCGTGATCTGGGGCATGTCCTCGGCCGGCCGCCCGATGCTGAAGACCTCGAAGCCGCGGAGCTCCGGGACCTGGAAGTAGGCCCGCTCCACCTCCCCCCTGGCATCCAGGAAGATGTCGATCTTGCCGTGGCCTTCCAGGCGGGTGATGGGGTCGATGGTGATGGTTCGCATCGCTGATCGTCTCCTATGCCTCAGTCCGCCGGCCCGCGCGGGCGCGCAGCAGCGAAGCCGCCAGGCCATAGCGGTAGAACGTCCCCACAGGGTCTGGAATGGTGGCGAGGGTCGCGTCGATCTCCTGCTCGTCGGTGGCGGCGACGTTGGAGCAGAGCGAGGACATGAACTTCGCGCCCTGATCCTTGATCCGCGAGGTGGGGCCGAAGCAGCCGGAGCAGGGCATGTTCCCCTGCACGCACAGCGCCTCGCAGCCGCCCCGGGTCGCCGCGCCCATGCACAGGAATCCCTGGGCCAGGAGGCATTTCTCCGGATCCACCTGGGAGGTATGGGGTCGCTTGAACGACGAGAACGAGAGGTCCGTCGGCTTGGACGCCTTGCGCGGGCACTCCTCGCAGAGGGCAATGTCCGGCGCGAGGACGCTTCCCTTCGGAGGCGCCTCGCCCGTGAGCAGCGCGGTGAGCGCCTGCTGCAGGAGCTTGGGCGTCGGCGGACATCCGGGCAGGTAGTAGTCCACCGGGATCACCTGGTCCAGGGTGCGCACGATCTTCCAGAGTCCCGGTAGCGTGGCGGTCCGACCGTCGTCCTGAAACCGCGGAGCGGGGTATGCCTTCTCGACGTTCTGCGTGGAGGGCGATTCCTCGTATACGAACTTCAGGATCTGCTCCCGATCGAACTGGTTGGCCAGGGCCGGGATCCCGCCGAGCTGCGCGCAGGCGCCATAGGCGATGACGAGTTGACTCTTCCGGCGGAGCAGGCGAACCATCTCTTCCTGCTCCGTGCTGCGGACGGCGCCGTTCACCAGGCTCGCGAGGATCGAGCCGTCGGCCATCGCCTCCACGTCACCCCGCTTGAAATCCATGGCGACGGGCCAGAAGACAATGTCCACGGCGTCCACGACGCCCAGGATGCCTTCCGCCAGGTCCACGACGGATTCCTCGCAGCCCCCGCAGGAGGCACACCAGTAGAACGCAACCTTCGGCTTATCCGGCATGGACGCCGACCTCCTTTGTCTCTGCCGCCACGGCGTGCTCCAGGGACTCCAGCTCCTGGTCCCACTCCCGGAACTGGCGGGGGAGGCCCAAGGGGCCGAGCGCCCGGACCTTCTCCACCATGTCGTTGATGACGAGCTTGACCTTCTCCCCCTCGGAGGCGGAGATCCACTCCAGGCGGAAGCGGTCGTCCTGGATGCCCATGCCCTGCAGGATGCGGCGGAGCATCTGGACACGCCGGATAGCCTTGTAGTTCCCCTCCACGTAGTGGCAGTCGCCGATGTGGCAGCCGCCGATGAGCACTCCGTCGGCGCCCTTGGCGAACGCCTCCAGGACGAACTGCGGGTCCACGCGTCCGGAGCACATGACGCGGATGATGCGCACGTTGGGGGCGTGCTTCATGCGAGAGACGCCGGCGAGATCCGCGGCGGTGTAGGTGCACCAGTTGCAGAAGAACGCCACGATGCGCGGCTCCCAGCCCGCCGGCTCCCCGTCCCCGTTGTGTGGTGTCTGAATCGGCAGCGACACGGTTCGCCTCCCTCACGAGACCCGGGCGGCTTCCGAGAGCAGCCCGTCGATCTCGCTGAAGATCTGCTCGTCCTCGAAGAGATTCTGCCGGATGGATCCGGATGGACAGGCCGCCACGCAAGTCCCGCAGCCCTTGCACAGGGCCTCGTTGATGGCGGCCTTCCTCTTCTCCTCGGAGAACGTGATGGCGCTATAGGGGCAGAGGGGGACGCAGGACTTGCACCCGGAGCAATCCTCCTCCACGATATAGGCGGTGTTCGGCTCCAGCTCCACGTGGCCGGCGTCGATGAGGACCATGGCCTCGGCCGCGGCCGCCCCCGCCTGCGCCACGGAATCGGGGATGTCGCGGGGACCCTGGCAGGCCCCGGCTATGAAGATACCGTCGGTGAAGGTGTTCACGGGGGCGAGCTTGGGATGGCGCTCCAGGAAGAAGCCTTCCGTGGAGCAGGAGATGTTGAACAGGCGCCGGACATCCTGGGCGTCGGCTCTGGGCTCCAGGCCAACCGCGAGAATCACCATGTCCAGGGGGATGCGGCGGACGGTCCCCACCAGCGTATCCTCGACCCGGACCACCAGCTTGCCTTCCTCCTCCGGTGTGCGCGCCCAGTCCGTCACCTCGGCGACGCGTCCGCGGATGAAGTGGACCCCCTCCTTGAGCAGCTTATCGTAGAACTCCTCATAGCTCTTCCCGGGGGTCCGCATGTCGATGTAGAAGTTGTAGATCTTTGCGTCCGTGTGCTCCTTGACCAGGTGGGCGAGCTTCAGGGCGTACATGCAGCAGACCCGGGAGCACCAGCGATTGGTCTTCTCGTCCCGGGAGCCGACGCAGTGGATGATCCCCACCGCCGCCGGTGTCCGCCCATCCCGCAGGACCACTTCCCCGCCCGTGGGTCCGGAGGCGTTGATGAGCCGTTCGACCTCCAGGGAGGTGTAGACGTTGGGGTAGACCCCGTATCCGTAATAGGGGAGGCGGGTCGCGTCGAAGGGCTGGAAGCCCGTGGCCAGGATGACCGTGCCGACCTCGATCTCCTCCACCTCTGCGACCTGCTTGAAGTCGATGGCCTTGCGATCGCAGGCCTCAACGCAGCTCTGCTTGCACCGGCCGGACTTGAGCTGGATGCAGGTGTCGGGGTCGAAGAGGACGACCTGGGGGGTCGCCTGGGGAAACGGGATGTAGACGGGCTTCCGCTTGCTCAGGCCCTGGTTGAACTCGTCCGGGAAGCGGCCGACCTTGTAGGTGCAGGCCGACACGCACTCCATGCAGCCCACGCACAGCTCTTCATTGATGTAGCGGGGCTTCCGCTTCACCTTGATCTTGTAGTTCCCCACGAAGCCGTCCACGCCAACCACTTCCGAGTAGGTCCACAGGGTGATGTTGGGATGGGTCTTGACCGCCGACATCTTGGGGGTGAGGATGCAGGCGGCGCAGTCCAGCGTGGGGAAGGTCTTGTCGAACATGGCCATGTGGCCGCCGATGGTGGGGTCCCGCTCGACGAGATATACCTTCTTGCCGGCGTTGGCCAGGGTCAGGGCGGCGTGGATGCCCGAGATGCCCCCTCCGACCACCAGGACCTTGGGGTTGATGGGGACCTGCTTGCGCACCAGGGCCTTGTGGAAGCCCACCCGGGAGACGGCGGCGCGCACGAGATCCTTCGCCTTCAGGGTGGCGGCCGGCTTGTCCGAATTCACCCACGAGACGTTCTCGCGGATGTTCACCATCTGGAAGAAGTAGGGGTTGAGTCCCCCCTGGGCCACGGCGTGCCGGAAGGTGTGCTCGTGCAGGAGGGGCGAGCAGGAGGCCACGATGATGCGGTCGAGATGATGCTCCCGGATGTCCTGCTGCATCAACTCCTGGCCCGGGTCGGAGCACATGTATTTGTACTCGCGCGAGACCACCACGCCCGGGAGTGCGGCGGCGTACTCGGCCACCGCCTTCACGTCCACGATGCCGGCGATATTCGTCCCGCAATGGCAGACGTACACGCCGATGCGAGGGATGCCGTTGGAGCTGGAGTCACGCATGGGTCGGCTGGCCTCCTGTGTGGCGGGCGAAGGCTGGCTCGGGCGAGACGAAGAGGCGCCGCAGGCCAAGCTCCACATCGGGAATCCCGAAGGCCTTGCCCATGAGCTGGGTCAGGTACAGGACCGGAATCCGGATGGGCTCCTGGAAGGTGCGTGCGATCTCCTCCTGGTAGCATTCCAGGTTGAACTGGCAGAGGGGACAGACGGTGATGATCACGTCGGCCCCCCGCTGGACCGCATCCTTGAGGAGGATCTGGCTCAGGCGCAGGCCCACGTCGCGGATGGTGCCGGTGAGGGTTCCACCGCAGCAGCGGGTCTTCAGCGGCCAGGGGATCGGCTTCGCATCCAGGGTCTCCACCAGGCGGTCCATGCTGGTGGGGTTGTGGGCAGAGTCGAAGGTGGCAAAGGGGCGCACCACCTGGCAGCCGTAGTAGCAGGCGACCTTCAGCCCGTCGAGGGAGCGCTTCATGGCTTTCCGGATCCGCGGAAGGCCGATGTCGTTGACGAAGACGTCCAGGGGGTGACGGACCCGGACGGCTCCCTGGTAATCGAGACCGACCGCCCGCAGCCCGGCATGGACCTGGCGGGCGAGATCCTCGTGCTGCTTGACGTAGCGCTGGGTCTTGGTCAGCACCAGGAAGCAGGCGCTGCAGGGGGCCACGAGCTGCGGGGCCCCCTTCTCGGGGGACTGGCGAGAGGCGTGCTCGGCCAGGGCCAGATTCCGCGCCGCCAGGCTGAAGGCCTGGGCCTCATCGATGGACATGTAGGAGGTCGCCCCGCAGCAATTCCAGTCGTCCAGCTCCCAGAGGGGGGTGTCCAGCTCCCGGAACACGGCAAGGAGCGACTCCTCGTACGGGCCGCCGTTGCTCTTGAGGGAACAGCCCGGATAGTACCAGTAGCTCATCGCCCGCTCTCCTCTGCCGCCGCCTTGGCCGCACGCAGCAGCGTGCGAATGCTGTCCCGCCCTTGCGTGCGCTCCCGTCGCGGCGACAGCCGGCCGGTGCGCCAGAGGCGCCAGGCGACCGGTGCGTTCTGGAGCATGTGCAGCGGGTTCGTCTTCAGGAAGAATCGGAGCATCATGGGCAGCTCGTTGCTCCGGCCATCGTTCTCGACGCCCCGGAAGAATTCGCGCGCCAGGATGGGGATGGCAAAGCCGCGGGGATAGACCCCTCGGGCGATGGCCTCTTGCTTCAGGGCGTACATGACGTCGGTGATCTTGATCTCCCGCGGGCAGTCCACGGTGCAGGCGTAGCAGGAGGCGCACAGCCAGATGGTGAGGCAGTGCAGGACCTCCTCGCGAAATCCCTCCCGGACCATGGCGATGATCTTCCGGGGGGTGTAGTCCATGTAGTGACTGACCGGGCAAGTTCCGCTGCACGTCCCGCACTGGATGCAGGAGAACAGCTTCTCGCCGTACGCCTTGCGGGCGATGCGCTCGCCGAAGCCCGGGTCGAGCTCCGATTCGTAGGCGATGTGCCGCCGGATGTCCCTGGGTCCGGGAATCCGTTGGACCGGACGGGAAAAGTCCCCCCCGGTCATGCGCTTCAGCATGAGTCACGACCTCCTTGTCCATGGCGTGCAATGAAATAGGGGGGGGTGTCCGTCCCCGCAATCATCCGGGGAAGCGTCCAGCCGCAGTCGTCGAGCGCTGGGGGCCTCTGCCCCCCGCATCGGTCCGTGTGGCGCATGGGTCTGGCCTACGCCGGGAGAGGCGGAGCCGCCTTCACCTGGGAGGCGTGCGGTTCGCGGGCGCGGGCCTGCACCGCCGCAAGGTAAATGGCCAGCGGGCGGTACAGCATGTGGGCCCACTTGCCGAACGGGACTTCAACCACCAGCATGGGGACGGCGATCATGAGATGGACCAGGTACATGACGTAGGTCGGCATGGGCAGGTCGAGCAGCCGGAACAGGTGGAGCAGGATGCCGCTCAAGCTGGTGAGGAGCAGCAGGCCCACGAACAGCCAGTCGGCGAGGTCGCTGTCCTTGTGGATCTGGGCCTTCTTCTCCAGGCGATCGCGGATGATCCAGAGGGTGGCCCCCAGCAGGACCAGGGTGGCGTAGTAGCCGAGCAGGCTTGTCCAGTGGAACGAGGCGTCCTCGACCTGGAACCAGTAGAGGAAGACCACCACCAGGGCGAACATGGTGCCGTAGCCGCTCACCAGGAGCAGGTGGCGCAGCCAGTGCTTGGTATTGTCGGTGGCGCAGTCTCGCCAGCGCTTCTGCGTGACGGCGTGCAGGATCAGCTCCTTCAGCTCGACGAGGTAGGCGCTGAGCGGGACGGGGTGACTCTTCCGCATGGCATAGTAGGTCATGCGTGCGGCGTTGCTCAGGAGCAGCCCCGCCAGGATCAGCGCCATGGTGATGTCCCCCCAGTGGACGATCTCCTTGGGGGCGAAGTAAGCCAGGTTCACGCTCTTCAAGGCCTCGGGGTGCTGAGCCAGCAGCGGGAAGCCGAAGTTCGCCGGCAGGGAGAACAGACCCAGGACGATGAGCGCCACGATGGCGAGCATCCCCAGTTCCCAGACCTCCCGCTTGTACATCAGGCGGCTCAGGCCGGTCCAGTCGTACCGGCTGATGAGCCAGCGCCGGCTGGCCATCATGAGCTTGCCCGGCTTGGCATCCCGGGGGCAGGTGTCGGAGCAGTCGCCGCAGTAGTAGCAGAGCCAGGGATCGACGGACTCCAGCATCTTCCCCGTCAGCCCGAGCTGCGTGTACCGGATGTAGCGCCGTGGGAAGACGGTGTCCTCTTTGGAGAGAGAGCAGACGGCCGTGCAGTTTCCGCAGTTGAAGCACTTGGTGACCGTATCCCCACCGTACTTGGCCAGCTCCGAGACCACCCCGGTATCGACGCGGACGCTCATCGCTCTGACTCCTTCAGGGCGTAGCGGAAGTACTCACCCGCCGGCCCGGCTTCAACGATCTCGCCGTACCGCTTCAGCGCCATGACGTACCAGGTGACTTTCTCGCCGGGAAGGTTGAGCTGCTGGGTGAGCTCCGGGATCGTCTTGGGGCCGAATCGGAGGGCCTCGCGCACCGCCTTGCGCGCTTCCCGGTCTGCCTTGAGGTAGCCCTTCTTCGCGTCGGTCAGGCCTCCCATCCGCTCGCGGAACACCCGGAGCGCCTCGCGCCATTCCAACCGCTTTGTCCCGTTCATGGCTCTCCCCCGTGGCTGCGGGTGCGTTACGCGCGAGCGCCGCTCGCGGCCGCGGCCGCCTGACCTGCCCGCGTCCGATCCAGATACATGGCCGCCTCCATGGCGGCGGCCCCGGCCTCGACGATGGCGTCCGGGATGTCCTTTGGCCCGGTGGCGACCCCGGCAAGGAAGACGCCATCACAGGTGCTCCTCGCCGGCAGCGTGGCCAGCTCGGGGACCTCGAAGAATCCGTCTCTGGCCTCGCCGACGGGGAGGACGTCCGCGGCGTGCCAGGCGGGGATCACGCCTTGGCTCAGGACCACCAGCTCGTGCTGGATATCCGCCACCCGACCCCCCTCGTCGATCAGCTCCACCCGGACGACGAGGTCCCGCTTCTTCGTCTCGGTGATCTTGGCCACCTTGGCCTTGACCACCCGGATGCCCTCCGCCATGGCGCGCCGGTAGAATTGCTCGTAGCCCTTGCCGAAGGCGCGGATGTCCATGTGGTAGATCGTGACCTCCGTGTCGTGGAGCTGGTGCTTGATCATGATGGCCTGCTTGAGGGCGTACATGCAGCAGACCCGGGAGCAGTAGGGCACCCCGATGGAGGCGTCGCGGCTGCCGGCGCACTGGACGTAGGCCACCGACTTGGGCACCTTGCCGTCCGAGGGCCGCAGCACGTGGCCATAGGGCCCGTTGGAGGACTGGACGCGCTCCATGGCCAGCGGGTTCATGACGTTGACGTACCGGTCCCCGCCGTACTCCTTCTTGGCCCCCATGGGCGTGATCTGGAGCCCGCTGGACACGATCACCGCGCCCACGTCCACGCTCCGCTCCTCCGCCTGCTGCGTGAAGTCGATGCAGTTCCTGGGGCAGGCCTTGGCGCAGTTGCCGTCGAACACGCAGAACTCGGGGTCCAGGACCGCGACCTGGGGGATGGCATTGGCATGGGGGATGTAGATGGCCCGCCGCGCCCCCAGCCCCTGGTCGAACTCGTGGGGGACGTACACGTCGCAGGCCAGCTCGCACAGGCTGCAGCCGATGCAGTCCGCCTCCACCACGTAGCGCGGCTTCTTGAGCAGATTCACGCGGAAGCCGGGGGAGAGCGGCTCGACCTTCTGCACCTCGGTGTAGGTGAGCAGCGTGATGCGCTGGTGATGGGCCACCTCGGCCATGCGTGGGGTGCAGATGCAGCTACTGCAGTCCAGGGTGGGGAAGACCTTGTTCAGCCCCACCATCACCCCCCCGATGGAGGGCTGCCGCTCGACCAGCAGCACCTGGAATCCCTGTCCGGCCAGGTCGAGCGCCGCCTGCATGCCCGCGATCCCGCCTCCGATCACCAGCCCGTCGTAGCGATCTCTGATCTCCGCCATGGGGCGACCTTTCTCCGGTGAGTCGTGGGTACACGTTCCGGGGGGCGCTCAGTCCCGGCCCCGCTCCTCGAGGATGGTCCCGTCCACGTCCCGCACCCGCAGGATCAAGGGCATCTGTCCCGGCAGGCTGTGGGTGGCGCATCCGAAGCACGGGTCGTAGGCGCGGAAGGCCATCTCCACCATGTTGAGGACCCCCTCCGTCACCTCCACGCCCTTCCGGATCAGCCCCTGGGCCGCCTGCTTGATGGACATGCAGATGGCGGCGTGGTTGTTGGTCGTGCCCACGATCAGGTTGGCCTTCTTCACGATGCCCCGCTCGTCCGTCACGTAGTGGTGGGTGAGTGTGCCCCGCGGGGCCTCCACGATGCCCACCCCCTCGCTGGGCGTCTTGTCGCAGAGCACCCGGTACTTCTCGGGGTGGGTGATCTCGGGGTGCCGGACCAGCTCCAGGGCGCGCTCGGCCGCATTCAGCAGCTCGATGACCCGGGCCCAGTGGATGGCCAGGGTGTGGTGGACCGGCGTCTTGCCGCTCCGGTCGCCCGTGAGGGTCTCGAAGTACTCCTCGTAGGCCGCCTGGGCCAGGGGGCTGTTCATGCCGTCGGCGGCGTTGAGGCGGGACTGGGGCGTGGTGCGATAGACGCCGGACTGCTTCCCGTCCACGAACCCCTTCCACCCGACCTGCTTCAGGTAGGGGAACTTCAGATAGCTCCAGGGCTCGACCCGCTCCGCGATGTGCTGCGTGTACTCGGGCGGGCTGTACCGGCACAGCTCCTCCCCCTCCGGGTCCACCACGCGCACCTTGCCGTCGTAGAAGTTCACGCGGTTCCGGTCATCCACCAGCCCCATGGAGTAGGTGGCGTGGCGGTACGGGCCGTTCAGGATCAGGTCCACGTATTCCTGGTTGGAGAGCACCACGTCGTGGAAGAGCTTGAGGGTGAACTGCCCGAACTCCACCATGAACCGGCAGATCTCCTCGAGGCGCTGGCGCTCTTCGGGCCGGAGCGCCTTGCTCACCCCCCCGGGGATGGCGTTGACGGGGTTCACCGGTTTGCCCCCCAGGATCCCCGCCGCCTCGTGGCCCCAGGCGCGGCACTTGATCACCTCGCCGCCGATGGCCAGCCCGACCTTGCCGATGACCCCGATGAGGTTGCGCAGGGCAGGGTCGCTCTTGGGGCCCATGACGAAGTCCGGCCCCGCCAGGGCGTAGAAGTTGGTGGTGTGATCGGTGACGTAGAAGATGTTGTACTGCATCTCCCGCAGCATCCGGGCGGTCAAGGGGAGTTCCACCCCGTAGACGGCGTCGCAGGCCTTGGCGGAGGCCATCATGTGGGCCTCCGGGCAGACCCCACAGATGCGGGGCGTGATGCGGGGCAGCTCCTCCACGGGGCGACCCTCGCAGAACTTCTCGAACCCCCGCAGCTCCGGGACCTGGAAGAAGCAGTCGGCGACGTTGCCGTCCGCGTCGAGAAAGATGTCGATCTTCCCGTGACCCTCCAGCCGGGTCACCGGGTCGATGCTGATCCGGCGGATGCCCTCGGCGGTCTTGACGTGGGGACTGGTCATGCTGGCCCTCTCCTTCTCACTGCGCCGCTTTCATGCAGCTTCCGGACATGCTGAAACGGTAGAACGTCCCGGTCGGATCCGCGATCTGTGCGACCAGCTCCCGCGCCCGGTCCTCGTTCTGGGCGTCCAGCAGGGCTCCCAGGGCCCCGGTCATGGACATGCCCTGATCCTCGGCGTTGACCGGCGGGCCGTAGCAGCCCTCGCAGCGCATGCCCGCCTTGAGGCAGAGGGCGCCACAGCCGCTCCGCGTGGCGGGTCCCATGCAGAGCTGCCCCTGCTCCAGCAGGCACCAGCCGGGCTCGGGCCGGAACTCGTGGTGCCGCCTGAACTGCTGGATCTTGACCAGCCGCTTCTCGAGCAGGCACTCGTCGCACACGGTCTTCGCCGTGCAGCCCACCTTCACGGCCGCGTTGCGGGGAGGGACGGCCCCCGTGGCGACCGCCTGGATGGATTCCCAGACGCGGTCGGCCTGCGGGGGGCACCCTGGAATCTCGTAGTCCACGGGGACGATGTCCTTCAGCCGCAGCACGCCGGGATAGAACGTGGGGATCTCGAGTGTCCCCAGGGGCGTCTCGACGCTCGGCTGGGGCTCCACGCCGTCCCGGTTGTCGAGGGAGGAGTTGCTGTGGTAGACCACGTCATAGATCTCCGCCCGGCTCTTCAGGTTGGCCAGGGCCGGGATGCCCCCCTCCGCCGCACAGGCCCCGTAAGCGATGAGGGTCGTGCTCTTCTGCCGGAGCAGCCGGGCGACCTCCTCCTGCTCGCTGTTCCGGACGCCGCCGTTGTAGAAGCAGGCGTCGATGTAGCCATCCGGGTAGGCCGCCACGTCCCGGTACTTGAAGTCGGCCGCGCAGGGCCAGAAGACCACATCGGCAATCTTGATCAGGTCGAGCAGGCGGGGGCCGATCTCCAGCAGCGAGATGTCGCAGCCGCCGCAGCTACTGGCCCAGTACATGCCGATCCTGAGCTTCCCGTTGGCGCCCATTGGCTATTCTCCCCACGCCTGGAGGTCCATGCCGTGCCCCACGCCGCGCTCGCGCTGGAGCTGCGGCCAGTGGAGCGGCCCGATCTCGCGCACCTGCTCCGTGATCTCGGCGACCAGCTTGCTGAATTTCTCCCCCTCCGCGGCGCTGACCCACTCGTGCCGGAAGCGCTCCGGCTCGATGCCGAGATCCCCCAGGATCCGGCGCATCAGCGGCATGCGGACCATGGTCTTGTGGTTGCCCGAGATGTAGTGGCAGTCGCCGATGTGGCAGCCCAGGACCATCACCCCGTCGGCGCCGTTGGCGAAGGCGGTGGTGATCAGCTCCGGGTCGATCCGGCCCGAGCACATCACCTTGACGATGTCCACGTTGGGCGGGTACTTCATGCGCGCCGTGCCGGCGGAATCCGCCCCGGTGTAGGAGCACCAGTAGCAGAGGAAGCCGATGATGCGCGGCTCCCAGGTGGCGGGCGCCGCCGGCGGCTGTGGGTGAGCGGTGGCAACGTCGGCCATGGCTGATCTCCCGTTAGGCGGCGACGGCCGCCAGTTGCTTGCCGAGCAGGGCCAGGACCTCGGACTTCACCTCCTGGTCGGTGAAGCCGAGCTGGGTGATGGCGTTGCACGGACAGGTGGCGACACAGGTGCCGCAGCCGGTGCAGACCGACTCGTTGATGGTCGCGACGCGCTTCGCCTCGTCGCGAGCGATGGCGTCGTAGGGGCAGACGGTCAGGCAGATGCGACACCCGCTGCACAGCTCTTCGGTGACCCGGGCGATGAAGGGGTCGAGCTCGATGCTGCCCTGGCTGATCAGGACCGACGCCTTGGCGGCGGCGGCGGCGGCGCCGGCCGAGGACTCCACGGTATCCATGGGCCCCTGCACCGAGCCCGCCAGGAAGAGGCCGAACACTGCCAGCTCCACCGGCCGGAGCTTGGGATGCACCTCCAGCAGAAACCGGTCCGGTCCCACCGAGCAGCGGAGCAGATCCACCAGCCTGGTCATTTCCCCGGCCACCAGCCCCGTGGCGAGGACCAGCATGTCCAGGGGGACCTCGATCTCTTCCCCGAAGGTGAGCCGGTCGACCGTCCGGACCACCAGCGGGGCCTGACCGCGGGGGTCTCGCTCCACCCGGGGGGGCCGCAGCGGGTTGAAGCGAACGAATGCAACTCCCTGTTCGCTGGCCCGGCTGTAGTAGTCCTCGTGCCAGCGGCCGTAGGTCCGGATGTCCTCGTGGAAGTCGAAGACGTGCAGGTCGGGGTAGCGGGTCTTCAACTCGGTCTCTGCGTGGAGGCAGGCCGTGCAGCAGACGCGGCTGCAGTAGTCGTTCAGCTTTCCATTGGGCGTGGGGGGATGGATCCCCTTTTGCTGCATGGAGCCCACGCAGTGCATGAAGCCGATGTTCCGGATCGGCTTGCCGTTCTGGACGAGCTTGCCGCCGGTCGGCCCTTCCGGGTCGAGCAGCCGGTTGAGCTGGGCGAGGGTGATGACCTCGCGAAACTGCCCGAAGCCGTACTCGCCTGTCCGCGGCCGGTAGAGATCCAGCCCCACGGCGATCAGGATGACGCCGGACCGGATCTCGATCTGGCGCGGCTCCTCCGCGAGATTGATGCCGCGGCCGCCGACAGCCTCCAGACACTTCCCGCACTTGGTGCAGGCCGACCAATCGATCGCCGGGAGCGAGGGATGGCAGCCCGCGTATGGGAGGTAGATGGCTTTGCGCTTGGTGAGACCGAAGTTGAACTCGTCGTCCGTCGTCTCGGGGCAGGCGTCGATCGCGGCCTGGACGTTTCTCACCACCGGCTCGACTCCCCGGGGGTGGAGACGCACGGTGGTTCTGAAGTCCCCGATGAAGCCCGTGGACTGCATCATCTCGGCGTTGGTGTGGATGGTGATCTTCGGGTTGTTGAGCACCGCGTCCATCACCGGGCGCAGCAGCTCGCGCGCCTGCCGCCCGGTCGGAAACAGGCCGGCGAGGCGCGGCACGCGGCCTCCGAGGAACGGGCTGGATTCGATCAGCGTGACCGCGATGCCGCGAGCGGCCAGATCGCGCGCCGCGATGAGACCGGCAATCCCCCCGCCGATCACCAGGGCAGAGGGGTGGATGGGGATGACCCGCTTCTGCAGCGGGGCCAGATGCGGGACGCGGGCCACCGAGGCGCTGACAAGGCGGATGGCCTTCTGGGTGGCCAGCTCCTTGTCCACCACCACCCAGGAATCCTGTTCGCGGATATTCGTGTGGTCGTAGAGATACTGGTTCAGCCCTGCGCGCGCCAGGGTCCGGCGGAAGGTCAATTCGTGGAGGCTGGGGGAACAGGCGGCCACGACGACCCGGTTCAGGTTCAGTTCCTTGATCTTCTGCTCGATCAGCATCTGTCCGGGATCGGAGCAGATGAACATGTGCGTGGTCGAGAAGACGACGCCCGGCAGCCGGCCGATCTCCTCCGCCACGCGCTGCACGTCCACCACATCGGAGATGTTGCCGCCGCAGTGACAGATGAAGACCCCGATGCGTGGCTCCTCTCCGCCGCCGTTGCCTGACCCGTGTGCTTGCACGCTCTGCTCGCTCATGCCCACCTCTCCCGACAACGGGTGTCTTCTCGGATCCTCGTCAAATTCTCAGCCTGGTTCCTCCTCAAGCCACGTCAAGGGCGCAGCACCCCAGGGCTCCCCACCCGATCCACATCCCGAGAGCGGACCTCGCTCGCGACCACAGACTACGTGACCCAACGACAGGGTCAAGGGAATTTGAGGAGATTGTCTGTCGTTTGGATCATCCGTTTAGATATTCAACACTTGAGAGGAGAAGGGGAGGTTGAGGGGGCGAGGACTCAGCCGGAGAGGACATACGGGAGCCGACGGATGTAGCCTTCCTTCTCCGCCAGCAGATCCAGGTGGAGCGTCGCCGCTTCCTCCACCACGGGGATGATCGCCTCGCCGAGAGGGAGCCTGCGCTCGTCCACGCTCTTGAGGTATCCGCGACAGCGCTCACACGTCTCGATCCATCGGGGGTCCCCCTCCGACACCCGGAGAAGGCCGAGCGCCTCAGGGTCCGCCTGCTCGCACCAGGGACACGCCAGCCGTGTAAACTCCCAGCGCGTCCCGCACAGGGAACAGGTGAGGATTCGACGGCCGTCCTGGCGCCGAAGGGTGGCCAGGCTCGGCGGCGAGCCACAGACCGGGCATCGCCCGCGGGCTGCCGCGCCCCCCGATCCCGCCCCGATCCGTCGGGCGGCCTCGGCGACAAAGGGGGCCGCCAGCGCCCGCCCGACGAAGAGCAGGGCGTCGATGAAGACCCGTAACTCGCGGGCAAGTGCCTCCAGCTCGCGCATCGCCGGTCCGAAGGCGGCCTGGCGGACGAGGCGTTCGAGCAGTTCGGGGTTGGCTTCCACCGCGGCCGTCAGACGCTTCATGTCTTCCGTCTGGCGACCGCCACGGGCGGCGGAGGCGCACAGGGCCGAGAAAAGGGCGCGGAGGAGCGCAGGATCGAATGAGACGGCGCTCGGGTCGAGGGCCGGCTCCCCCGGCGTCGGTTCCGGCTCGTCCTGCCCTGCTGCCATCGTCCCGGTCGTCCCCCGGGGATGGCCAGGGGGCGAGGTCCCGACTAGCGCCTGACGCACGGCCCATTGGGCCTGGAGCAGATCCATGCGGAATCGGACGTATTCCTCCGAGACGTGCGGCTCCGCGATCAATGCCTCCAGACGGGCTTTGATCTCGTCCCGGCCAGGGGTCGCGTTGTCACCGGTCAGCTCTTCCACGTTGCCGGCCTCCTCCCCGGTGTTCCATTGACGAGTGCAGGGGGTGCACGTGGCTGCGCCCGGTACTCGGGAAGCGCGTTCCCGGGCGGAGCTCAGAACCCGATCATTTGCTCGTAGGCCCGCAGGACTCTCGTCACCTCGTCCGGGGTCAGGCGTGAGCCGGGCTTGGCGACCATCTCGCGGACGGTTCGCTTCCGCTCGGCCGGCGATTTGATGGCGAGCTGTCGCAACTGGTCCGAGCCATGGCACTGCGAGCAGCGGAGCAGTTCGAGCGAGGCGTGGATCTTGTCCTGCTCCTTCTGGGTGATGTGAACGTCGGGGAGCTTGCTCATCTGCGCCACGATCCGCTCAATCTGGTCTCCCGCATCGTGCGTGCCGGCAAACCGCCGCTCGGTGTGGCAACCGGTGCACTTCTCCTCGTGGAAGAGGGTCAGCTTCGGGCCGGCGATGTTGACCAGGTCCTGCTTGCTGGCCAGCACCGCGCGTAGCGCGTTCACGTCCTGGCGGGTATCCCGGAGCAGGCCGCAGATCAGGCCGGTGAGCAGCGTGTTGAGGACCAGCAGGAACGAGACGACAAATCGGTACCGGTTGTCCATGGTGGGCCTCCCCTGTGGGCAGTCGCCCGGGCACACCCGGGGTGCCCTCCCCCTACGCGGGGGCCGTGTGCGGACGCTCCGGGGCGAGGACCGGGAAGTTGCGACACACGTAAAGGTACGCCAGCACGCCCAGCGCCACGAGCCCGGCCGTGATGGCGACCTCCATCCAGTGCGGGTAATACGTCTCGCCATACACCGAGGTGATGCCCACCACGGCCACGTTCAGGCGGTTGATGAGCAGCCCCAGGATGACCATGATGCTGGACCAGAACAGCCAGGTGGCCGAGTTGGCGAATTCCGGGGTGAGCAGGATTGCCAAGGGAATCATCAAACCCACGACCACCTCGATCCAGAAGGCGATGGACTGCGGCGTGACCACCAGCAGCTCGGTCCCCACGCCCCGCAGGACGAGGTCCAGGCTGCGCAGCGCCATGTAGGCGAGAATGGCCCAGGTGAGGACGTGCCCCACGTCGCTCAGGAGCACGACCTCGACGCGCCGGCCGAAGTACCTGGCGCTGAGCGTGGATTCGACGATGACCATGGCCACCCCGGCCGCCACGGCCGAAAAGAAGAAGAGCACGGGGAGCATGGGCGAATACCAGATGTGGTTGAGCTTGTGGGGCACGATCAGGAAGAGGGAGCCCAGGGAGCTCTGGTGCAGGACCGAGAACATGATGCCGGCTATCAGGAGCATGGTCGGCATCCGGGGGTCCCGGTGGATGAGGCCGAATCGAGTCAGCAGCTCAAAACCCGCCAGCACGGCGGCAATGGCGATGACCCAGGGGGCCGAATGGGTGAGGGCGATCGCGAAGAGGACGAGCAGGGCGATGGCGATCCACGGGGCGAGGTTCATCCACAGCCCATACAGCCTGTCCATGCGGTAGCGCTCGAACACCACCGGCAGGAACTCCAGGAACAGGATGGTCGTGTACATCATCACGCACCAGCCCACCTCGAACATGGGGGATTCGTGATGCCAGTAGATGATCATGTGCCAGATGGTCCAGGGCCGGCCCAGATCCACCATGAGCGCCAGGATGAACAGCAGGTACCCCAGGAAGGCCGTCAGGATGGTGGGGCGAACCAGGGGGTGGTACTTTTCCCCGCCGAACATGTGCATCAGGCCGGCCACCACGAATCCCCCGGCGGCCAGCGCGATGCCGGCCAGGACGTCGAACCCGATCCAGAAGCCCCAGGGGTATCCCTGGTTGAGGTTGCTCACGGAGCCGATGCCCAAAGCAAAGCGGTACAGCGCCAGGATGAACCCGAAGGCGGCCACCAGCACCAGGAGCCCGGTGCCGAGGCCGATGTCCCTCCACCGGAAAGTCGATTTCATCGGCCACTCCTCTCACCCGACGCGGGAGTCTCCGACTGCCCCTCGTTCCGCTGCTTGCGGGTCCGCAGCGCGTAGCCCACACCCAGGACGCTGGCCAGCCCGAGCATGACCATGGGGATCGCGTGCATGGCCGGCTCGGTGTGGGCCACCATGGGACTGCGCGGCACGCGCAGGACATAGCCGAGCTTCTCGAAGGGGACGCTGGAGATGTGCAGGACGCACGTTCCACCCGCCTCGTCGAGCCCGAAGATATGGTGGACGTACTTGCTCGGGTTGGCGGCGATGCGATCCTGGGCCTCGCGGATCAGGTCGGCGCGGTCGCCGAAGGTGATGGCACCCGTCGGGCACGCCTTGGCGCAGGCCGGGATCTCGCCGGAGGCCTGCCGATCGGCGCACATGGTGCACTTGGTGATATAGGGATTCCACGTCTGGTATTCAAAGCGCGGCACCACGAAGGGGCAGGCCAGCATGCAGTAGCGGCAGCCGATGCACTTGTCCCGGTGGTAGGTCACCGGACCGGTGTCGAGCTTCTCCAGCGCCTTGACCGGGCAGGCCGAGGCGCACCCCGGCACCTGGCAATGCATGCACTGGCGCTTGCCGAAGACCCACTCGTAGCGCCCGTTGATCACCACCTCGTTGTAAGTGACGAGGCTCAAGGTCTCCGAGCTCAGGTCGGCGGGGTTCTGGTAGCCGGGGCCGCCGAAGAACTGCGTCTTCTCCGCCGCCCGCCTGTTCTCATGCTTGCAGGCCACCTGGCAGCCCCGGCAGCCGATGCAGCGCGGCAGGTCGATCAGGAGAGCCGTGATGGCCATCGCGCACCCCCTAGGCTTTCTCGAGGTCGCACAGGAATGCCTTGAACTCCGGGATCATGGTGTTGGGATCGCCAACCTGTGCGGTCAGCAGGTTGGCGCTGTCCCCCGTGGCCAGGCCGGTGTATCCCCAGTGCCAGGGGATGCCGATCTGGTCCACGCGCTTCCCACCGATGGAGAACGGCTCGAAGCGATTCGTGACCAGGGCGCGGGCGCGGAGGTTCCCCCGCTTGCTTCGCACCCGCACCCAGTCGCCCGTCTGGATGCCCTTGCGCTGAGCCAGATCGGTGGACAGCTCGACGAAGACGTCCGGCACCAGCTCCACCAGCCAGGGCATGTTGCGCGTCATGGCGCCGGCCTGCCAGTGCTCGCAGACCCGGTAGGTCGTGGCCACGATGGGAAACTCGCGCGCGTCGCCGATCGTGTCCGGCTCCCACACCTTGCACACGGGACTGTACTGCACGGAGGACATGAAGTTTCGCACCGGGCTTTCCACCGGCTCGTAGTGTTCCGGGAAGGGTCCGTCGGCCAGGGCGATGGCGAAGGCACAGGCGACACCCTCGGGCCGCATGATGAAGGGGAGCTTGGCGGCTGGCGGCCAGGGACCGTCGGGCACGTCTCCCTCCCACTTCTTGGCGTCTTCGTTCCATCGGATGAGGACCCGCTTCGGGTCCCAGGGCTGACCCCGCATATCCACCGAGGCACGGTTGTAGAGGATGCGCCGGTTCACCGGCCAGCACCACGCCCAGTTGGGGTTGAGTCCCAGCGGGTCCTTCGCCGGGTCGCTCTTCTGACGCCGGGCCATCCGGTTGTCTTGCTTGCCCGGTCCCGGGTAGCTGGCGGAGAAAATCCAGCAGCCGCACGCCGTGGAGCCGTCGGCCTGCAGGAGCGCAAAGCCCGGCACCTGATCGCCCGCCCTGTACGGCTTCCCGTCGATCTCCCGATCCTGGGTGAAGTACCCGTTGATCTCCCGGGCGACCCTGTGGATATCCGGCTCGCCATGCGGATCGGTCTCCTGGCCGTACTCCCACGAGAGCTGCAGCAGCGGCTGGGGGAGCGCCCCCCCCGCGCGGTAGGCTGCCTTCAGCTCTGTGACCAGGCGGGTGAGGATCCAGGCATCGTTCCTGGCGTCGCCGGGCGGATCCACCGCCTTGTATCGCCACTGGGCCCACCGACCACTGTTGACGACGCTTCCCTCCTTCTCGACCGACGCCGCCGCCGGAAGGAGGAAGACCTCGGTGTTGACCTTGGACGGATCGACCCCCGGCCGCATCCAGAACGCCGAGGTGTCGGTCTCGAACAGATCGATGCAGACGAGCCAGTCCAGGTTGGCGAGGGCCTCGCGGGCCTTGTTCGAATGCGGGCCTCCCACGGCCGGGTTCATCCCGAAGCAGAAGAGCCCCTTGATCGTCCCGGCGTGCATCGCCTCGAAGACCGCCATGAAGGAGTGGTCGCCGGTCGACTTCGGCAGGTAGCCATAGGCGAAGTCGTTTTCCTTCGTGGCGTGCTTTCCCCAGAAGGCTTTCAGGAGGCTGATGGCGTACTTGGGGTAGTTCTGCAGCCAGTTGGCGCTCAGCGGGTCGTTGCTCTTGGGCGTCGCCCTCTCCAGGTATGCCTCCAGGGTTTGCAGCGGCGCGGCGGGGGCCAGCAGGTAGCCGGGGAGGCTGTGGAACAGCAGGCCCATGTCGGTCGAGCCCTGCACGTTCGACTCGCCGCGCATGGCGTTCACGCCGCCGCCCGCCATGCCGATATTTCCGAGCAGGAGCTGGAGGATGACGTAGGAGTGGATGTTCTGGGTGGCGTGACTGTGCTGGGTGGTGCCCATGGCGTAGAGCCACACCCCCACGCGATTGGGCGCCCAGGTCGAGGTGTAGATGTCGCAGATCTTTCGGTACACCTCTCTTGGGGCGCCCGTGATGTTGCACACGGTATCCAGGTCGTACCGTGTGAAATGCTTTTTCAGCAACTGGAAGACGGAGCGCGGGTGCTGCATGGTCATGTCGCGCTTCGGCACGCCATGCTCATCCAGCTCGTAGGCCCACTTCGACTTGTCGTAGCTCCTTGTCTTGGCGTCGTAGCCGGCAAAGAGCCCATCGTGGAAGGTGTAGGCCGGGTTGATGATGAAGCTTGCGTTGGTGTAGTGCCGGACGTACTCGTGCTGGATGCGATCGTTCTGCAGGGCATAGTTGATCATGCCGCCCACGAAGGCGATGTCGGTGCCCGACCGCATCTTGCAGTAATGGTCGGAAAAGGCCGTCGTGCGGGTGTACCGGGGATCGCAGGAGAGGACCACCGCGCCGTTTTCCTTGGCCTTCTCGATCCAGCGGGCGGCGATGGGATGATTCTCGACGGCGTTGCTGCCGCAGATCATTACCACATCGGCATTCTTCATGTCGATCCAGTGGTTGGTCATCGCCCCACGGCCGAAGGAGGCGGCCAGACTGGCCACCGTGGAGCTGTGTCATATCCTGGCCTGATGCTCCAGCCAGACGACCCCCAGGCCGCGCATGGCCTTGGAGAGCAGGTAGCATTCTTCGGTATCCAGCGCCGCCCCCCCTAGGCAGGCGATCCCGCCGGTGTGGTTGATCGCCAGCCCGTCCCGCTGGCCCACCCAGGTCGCGTCGCGGGTCTGCTTCACCCGGTCGGCGATCATCTTCACCGCCTGCTCCCAGGAGAGCTCCTCCCAGGTGCTGCCCCCCGGCCTGCGATACCGGATCTTCCGGAGGCGCCGCTCGTTGTGATGGACCTGGTACAGTGCGGCACCCTTGCTGCAAACGGATCCCTCGTTGATGGGATGGTCCGGATCCCCTTCGATAGACACGATCTTCCCGTCCCGGACCTCGACAATCTGGCCGCACCCCACACCGCAGAACGGACAAATTGTCGTGGAGATCTTTCCACGCTGCGGCTGGGCCTCGGCTGCAAACGCCGCGCTTGGCTGGAACCCCAGTCCGAGGGAACCGAGAAGCGCGCTGGTTCCTGCCGCGCCACCCCCCGCTAAGAAGCTCCGTCGGCTGATCTCCATACTTGTTCCTCCCCCCATTTCACGTTCCAGGCTGACCGGGAATCCTCCGAGTCTCCCTGGGATCCGACCGTTCCCTTCGGCCTTCCCTCCCATCAGCCCGATAGCCCGTTTCTCACCCCTGAGCGAGGGTACATCCTATCCTTCGAAACTCTCTATCAAATAGCAAGCCCCTTGCCATCCCTCATGCTGCCAGGATGCCTGGAGAAACCACGCGCTTACATGCTCAGGTCGATTCGTGGCCGGGGAGAATGTTACCGGCGAGGAACAGGCAGACAAGGGATCGTTACTGCGTGGTAACGCCAATGGGAAAGTTTGGAGACATCGGCTCGAGTGGAGAGCGGCTCTTTCTGGTGGAGCGGCCCGAATGGGGACATTTTGTTTGTCCTCGAAGAGAATACCTCTGTAAATGCTCAGGCAAAGTGCATATTATATAATCAATGGATCTGGGGACCTGACGTTCCGTACACAGAAGGGGGGGCCGTCATGGAAGGTATCCAGGAGGCGCGCGGCGTCAGCTTGGACATGCTGAAGAAGTACGGGACACGCTGGGCGGTGCTGGCTGCCATGCGACTGGACATGGCGGGCCGCGGCATCACGATCGGGAGCGAGATCGACGAGCAGCTCAAACTGGCGCGGGTCCAGGTCTTGTCCGGCTGCTTCTCGCCGTGCGAGGTCGCCTGCACGCTCTCGAAGGTCGAGGGTCAGTTCATTTCCATCGGTTCTTCCCTTGGCGAGGACTACATTCGAGAGTGGTCCGGTCTGCTAGCCCAGGCCATGCAGGGAGAGATCGACCCCAACCGTATCGCCGAGATCCCGGCCCTCAAGCCCGTGGCCATGGATTGCAAGTTCCTGGCTTGCCACTGCGGCTGATCTTCCCGCCTGAGAGCAAGGCAGCTCCCTGAGGCTACCGCCGGGGGAAATCCCCCTTGTCCCCTTTCTCGGAAGGGGGTGGGGGGGATTTGCTCCAGGAGCGGTGTCGCGTCGCGTGGTGCAGCGAACAGTCTTGCGACGCTGGGGTCTCGGCAGAGGGCGGGACGGGCCTCCGCCTGTCTCCCGGGGGCGGGGACCCCCGGATCTCCTGTCGCAAGGATCCGTGGACTACGCCGGGCTGGTGTCTCGGGGGGGTGGAGCAGGACGACCCTTCTCTCGACGGCACCGCGCTTCGAGGTACGCGTACCACTGGGCCATCCCCTGGCCCGTTCGCGCCGACACCTCAAAGATCGTCGCCTGCGGGGCGACCCGCCGGATATTCGCCAGGGCTTGGTCGCGGTCGAAGCCGGCCGCCTCGGCGATGTCGATCTTGTTCACCGCGATGACGTTGGCGGTCTTGAACATCACGGGGTACTTGAGCGGCTTGTCTTCACCCTCGGTGACGGACAGAAGCACCACACGGAGATCCTCCCCCAGGTCGTAGGAGGCAGGACAGACCAGGTTCCCCACGTTCTCGATGACCAGGACGTCCAGGTCGTCCAGGGGGAGTCGCTCCATGGCGCGGGCGACCATCTCCGCCTCCAGGTGGCAGACGCTCCCTGTGGTGATCTGCACCGTCGGGACGCCGCTCGCCCGCAGGCGCTGCGCATCGTTGTCGGTGGCCAGGTCGCCCACGATCACGCCGGGACGCAATCGTCCCGCGAGGTCCGCGGACGTCCGCTGGAGGAAGGTGGTCTTGCCCGAGCCGGGGGAGGAGAGGACATTCAGCACCAGCAGGCCCTTGGCCATGAAGTAGCCCCGGTTCCGCTCTGCCAGTCGATCGTTCTTCTCCAGGATCGCCCGGTGCACGTCCAGCGTCCGTGGCAGAGCCTCGGTTGGCCCGGCATGATCGTGGGGGTGAGCCTGCGGATGCGAATGGTCGTGGGGATGCTCGTGGTGATGCGGATGGTCATGGTCGTGCGTATGAACATGGGGGTGGGCGGGCTCCGCCGGATGCGCGGCGTCAATGCCCACCTCCTCGACGATGCTGCAGCCGCAATCCTTGCACATGGTCAAGATACCTCCAGGGATGCCAGTTCCAGTTCCCGTCCGTGACGCACCTCGGCGCTGAGTTGGTGGCAGGTGGGGCATTCGCAAACGAAGTCGCCCGGCTGAAACTCGGCGCCACAGGGTTGACAGTAGCACACGATGGGGACGCGCTCCACCTCCAAAGCCGCTCCCTCGGCCAGGGTGCCCCGCGCCAGCACCTCGAAGGCGAATTCCAGCGCCTCGGGGACGGCGCCGGACAGGGGGCCGACGCGCATCGTCAGCCGATGGATGCGCTGCGCCCCCTCCGCGGCCGCCCGCTCCGTCGCGATACGCAAGGTGTTCTGCATCAGGGAGACTTCGTGCATCGGGGATTCCTTCACTCGCCGGGATCGGGTATCTCTTCCGCCTCTGCCGAGCGCGGGCGTTGCCTCCGCAGAGCCATCGCGCGTCACACCTGGACGCTCGGCCAGGTCACCCGGAAGGTCGTCCCCTGACCGGGGACGCTCTCCACGGAGATGCGCCCGCCGTGGCGGCTCACCAGGTCCTTGGTGATCGCCATGCCCAGACCCGTCCCGTCCTTCACCAGGGCTTTTGCGTTGGACGCCCGGTAGAATTCCTCGAACATGTGGGGGAGGGCGTCCTCCGGGATGCCGATGCCCGTATCCCTCACCTCCAGGCAGGCGTCTCCGCCCGACGGGTCTCCTGCGGCGGATCGCTGGGTGGACACGGCCGCGCGCCGCAGCCTGACGGAGACGCGCCCGCCGCCCGGAGTGTACTTGACGGCGTTGGACAGCAGGTTGTTGAGCACGCGATCCACGCCCTCGGGCGTGGCCGAGATCGTCATGGGTCGATCCTCGCTCTCGCAGCGCCACTCGAGGGCAACCTGTTTCTCCTTCGCCAGGACCTCGAATCGCTTGATCACCCGCTCCACCGCCTGGTCGAGGGGGACCGGGACCCGCTCCTCGGTCGCGGCCACGTCGCTCTTGCCCGCTGCCAGATCGAGCAGGTCATCGATCAGCGTCTGCAGGAAGTCGGCGCGGTGTAATGCGCGCGCCACGATGTCCCGCTGGGCCTCGGTCATGGATCCGGCGTAGCCGGCAACCATCGTGCGCAAGAGACTGCGCACCACGCTCACCGGCGAGCGCAGCTCATGGGTCACCGTCAGGGCGAACCTGGACTTCATCTGGTCCAGGGCCGCAAGCTTCTGGTAGGCCATGGCGTTTTCGATGGCGATGCTCCCCTGTCCCGCGATGGCGGAGAGGAATGTCTCGTCGTCCGAGGTGAAGTGATCGGCTTCGGTGCTGTAGGCGCGGATCAGTCCCAGGGCCCCCCCTTTGCCGTGGAGCGGCAGCGTGAGCGTGGAGCGGATGCCTTCCGCCACGGCCTCGGCGGCGAATTGCAGGCGGGGCTCGGTCGTCACATCTCCGACGATGACCGCCTGGCCGGCCAGCGCGTCACGCGCCAGGGGATTGCGGTCCAGGGCCAGGTCCCCCTTCCGCAGATAGCTTTGGCTGAGGCCATACACGGCGGCGACCCGCAACCGCGTGCCGGTTTCATCCAGCAGGCGGATCGAGCAGGCCCGCACCCCCATGGCCTTGGCGGTGCCCTCCACCAAGCGGTTGAGGACCTGCTGCAGGTCGAGGGTCGAGGTCACCACCTGGGCCCCCTCGTACAACGTCTGGAGTCGGCCGTAGGCGCGCTGCAGGCGCTGGCTCAGCTCCAGGACGTCGGCCTCGCGTCTGCGCAGGCGGGTGGTCATCCGGGTGGCCAGGTAGGCGACCACGAACATGGCGCTGATGATGAAGAACAGCAGGCCGCCGACGTAGGCGGGCTGCTGATACAGGGGGACCGGCACGAAGCCGACCACCGCCACGTGCGGCAGGATACCGCCGTACTCGAGGAGCAGCGTCCCGCCCACCAGGCAGGTGGCCAGGACGGCGTAGAGATAGGTGGCGCGCGAGGACAGCAGGATCGAGGCCAGGGCGATGTGGAAGAAGAAGTAGAGGATGGCGGGGCTCTCGGCGCCGCCGGAGAAATGGATCAGCAGGGTCATGGCCACCCAGTCGGAGGCGATCTGCAGGTGGGCCAGGCGGTTCGCCCCCGAGAGGGGGGCGGCGGAGTGGCGCCGCAGCCGGCGCAGCATCCATCCGAAGGCGATGTTGTACGCGAGGATGCTGGTCCCGATGGCGTACAGCGGTCCGGACGCCAGTTGCAGGGCCAGGATCCTGCCGATGGCCCAGGTGGCGATCAGCACGCCGAGGCCGGCGACCCATCGGAGGCTGATCAGCCACCCCAGGCTGGCCTCCAGCTCCCGTTCGGCCAGCGTCCCGCCGGGGGGCGGTGCCGCCTCTAGCCGGACCTGCTTCTGCATCTGGACTCCTGCGTGCGCGACGCCCAGGGGATTCCGGATCCGTGACCTGTGCCCTGCACATTCCACGGGTCGGCGCACACGCCCCTCGGGGACGGCCAGCAGCGTCGGAGAGCGGCGGTGATGTCAGGCTGGTTTCTTGGCCAACTGCTCACGGACCCTCGCCAGGAGCTCATCCGGCTCGATGGGCTTCTCGATGAACGCGTCCACCGGCAGGTAATCATGGTCCGGCGCAAAGCGCAAGGGCGTGGTCGCATGGATGGCGGTGATCATCAGGATGGGAATCTCCCGGAACGCGGCATACTCCGAGGTGGAATCCGGGTTCCGCAGGGTCAAGCTCACCTGGATCCCGGCCGTCGTCGTGTCCATCATCACATCCAGGAGGATGAGATCCGGAGCGATGGCCTTGACGCTCTGCAGGCCCTCGTCGCTGGAGGCGGCGCGAAAGACCCGGTAGCCGGCGGCCTCGAGTGGCAAACGCATCGCGAGCACGATGTCATCGTCGTCGTCAATGATCAGGATCTTCTCGTTGGCCATGGTCTGCTCCCGTGATGGGCTCCCGCCCGGCCTCCTGCGTAACCGCCTGGACCACCTGCGCCACCGCCGCCCGCACCTCCGGGCTGAGGCCCAGGCCCCAGTCCAGTCGGGCGGGCTGCACGCCGAACACCACCATCTCCGGAAGCGCCAAGCCCAGCGCACGCGCCAGGGCCAGCGCGTCGGCCACCCCGGAGCTGTGAAGCGAGGCCCCTTCCCGGGACTCTCCCAGCAGCGCCTGCTCGGGTCGGAACCTCGCCACGCTGCCGGGCGCTCGCCCCATCTCGGCCGCATCCACCAGGATGGCGCGGCGTCGGCCCTCGAGGAGGTGCAGGAGCCCGAGACCCGGCGTTCCCCCGTCCATCACCTCTACGTCGGGGGAGAGGCCCTGCCCCGCGAGCGCTTCCGCCACCTGGGCCCCCACGCCGTCGTCGCCTCGCAGCGGGTTGCCCAGCCCGAGGATGAGGATCGGTTTCACCGGAACGCCGGCGACCGGCACGTCTCCCAGGGTGCGCTGCGCCTGCCTCATACGAACCGCACGTCGAGGAAGTGGGTGGAGCAGGAGATGCATGGATCGTAGGCCCGCACCAGCATCTCCAAGGCCAGCCGCACCTTCTCTTGCCCCTGGTCGAGGATCTTGGGGACCAGCTCCCGCATGTCGGCCTCGATGTTCGCGAGGTTCTGGCCGGTGGGGATGATGCAGTTCGCCGCGCCGATCCGCCCGTCGGGATCGATCCGGTAATGGTGGAACAGGACGCCGCGTGGCACCTCGCAGGCACCCACGCCCTCGCCGCCTCTGCCGCTCCACGTGGGCAGCGCCTCCGGCGTGAGGCCGCGGACGATCAGCTCGTCGCAGATCCGGACGGCATCCTCCACGCTATGCACCATCTCCACCACCTGGGCCGCCGAGTTGAGGTAGGGATTGGTGCAGACGGCCTTCAGGCCGAGTTCCTCGGCCGCCGCCTTGGCGCGCGGGTGGAGCTGCGCCCCGTTGAGGTTGAACCGCGCCAGCGCACCGACCATGTAGGCGTCGCGCGCGTGCTGGGTATGCTTCGCGGAGGAATGCTGCACCAGGTGCTCGTTCGTCAGGCTGCGGTATGCCTGCAGCGGGTAGGACCCGCCGTCGGTGGTGGCGATCGTGCCATCGATGAAGGCGTACTCGTCCGGCTTGGTCAGGGCCACGTACTCCGTCTCGCGCTTGAAGTCTGGCCACGCCAGGGTCTTGAACAGGGCCACGGTCGCGTCCATGTCCCGCCGCGCGTCCACCAGCCGGCCGCGCAGCGCCTTGAGCTCCTCCACGCTGGGGAGGTGGGTGAACCCCCCCACGGTCATGGCGATCGGGTGGGTGTGCCGCCCGCCGATGGCGGCGCACAGGTCGCCCGCCAGCTTCTTGACCCGGAGGGCGCGCAGCACGGCCTCGGGCGCGGCCTTGGCCAGGGGGATGACGCTGCCCATCCCGAAGAAGTCCGGCGCCACGAGCATGTAGGTGTGCAGCACGTGGCTGTCCAGCATCTCGCCGTGAAAGTTCAACTGGCGCAGCAGCCGCGTCTGCTCCGACGGCTCGACGCCCAGGGCGTTCTCCGTCGCGCGGAGCGAGGTGGTGGCGTGACCCACGGCGCAGATCCCGCAGATGCGGGAGGTGATGTGGCTGGCCTGGGTGTAGGGACGGCCGCGGAGCATGGCCTCGAAGAACCGGGGGGTCTCCACGACCTCCAGCCGGCACTCCTCCAGGACCCCGTTGCGGGCATTCACCACGATGTTGCCGTGCCCTTCGACGCGGGTGACGTGATGGACCTCGATATTCAGGGTCGCCATGATCGTCGTCTCCTACTTCCCCTGAGCCTGCAGGGCCTGGAGCTGGTAGGCGCCAAACATCGTCATCCGCGCGAGGATGTCTTGGGCCGTCAAGCCGTGTTCCGCCAGCACGTTCTGCATGGAGTCGCGGTTCGGGTTCGTGACCGGCCCGCGGCACCCCTCGCAGCCATCCGCGTAGGTCGGGCAGATGGCGCCGCAGCCCGCGCGCGTGACCGGTCCGGCACACACCCCGCCCTTGTCGAAGAGGCACACGTTCTCCTTCAGCTTGCACTCCACGCACATGGGATAGTCCGGGATGGGCGGCTTCTTGCCGCGGAGCAGTGCCTTGACCACCTCGATGAACTCGTGGCGGTCGATGGGGCAGCCGGGGATGCAGGCATCCACCGGGACCACGGCGCTGATGGGCCGGGCGGCGTACGTGGCATACCACTCGGCCCGGTCCCCGTAGACGTAGCGGCGGGTCTCCTCCAGCGGCGAGAGGTTCTTGATGGCGTTGACACCCCCCAGGTGGGCGCAGGCGCCCAGGGCGACCAGCACCGCCGCCCGCTGCCGGATTCCCCGCAAGCGGTCCTCGTCCTCGGGGCGGGTGATGGAGCCTTCGACGAAGGCCACGGCGTAATCCTCGCCGCGCTCGCTGATGGCCTCGCGAAACTCCACGATCTCCACGGCCTCCAGGAGGTCGAGATGCGTCTGGAGCGAGTCCACCACCGTCAACTGGCAGCCTTCACAGCTGGTGAAGTCAAAGAAGGCAACTTTGGGTTTCATCCGATCGCCTCCTCCACGCCCTTGATCTGGGCGTAGCTGAAGGACGGCCCATGCTGGCAGCAGTACAGCCCGTTGATCTGGCAGTGACCGCACTTGCCCACGCCGCATTTCATGCGTCGCTCCAGGGACATCCAGATCTGCCCTTCCGGGATGCCCTTGCCGACCAGTTCGATCAGCACGAAGCGGTACATCACGGGCGGGCCGATGGTGATGGCGACCGTGTTGCGTGGGTTGACCGATACCTTGGGGAACAGCGTCGTGATGACGCCGACGTTTCCGCGCCAGTCCGCGTCGCCGCGGTCCACGGTGACATGCAGCTCGACATCCCCGCGCCTGCCCCAGGCGTCCAGCTCCTCCCGGAAGAGCAGCTCGCCGGGCTGCTTGGCGCCGTACAGGATGATGACGCGACCGTAGGAGCCGCGCTCGTCCAGGACCTGGTTGATCACGCTGCGCGCCGGGGCCAGCCCCAGCCCGCCGGGCGCGAAGAGGATGTCCTTGCCCTTGAACTTCTCCAGCGGGAAGCCGCTGCCGAAGGGGCCGCGGATGCCGAGGGTGGCCCCCTCGGTGAGACCGTGCATGGCCCCGGTCACATCACCCACCTTGCGGACGCACAGCTCGAACGAGCCGTTGCTCCGGCTGGGAGAAGAGGAGATGGAGATCGGGGCCTCGCCCATGCCGAGCAGGCTGACCTCGACGAACTGCCCCGCCCGGTGCCCGAGGGACTGCCCGGGCGGCAGCTCGATCGTGAACAGCTTCTCCATCGCCGTCAGCGGGGCAATCTTCACGACCGTGGCCGGGCAGGGGACGTAGATCGAATCCGGAGCTGCAATCGCCATCTTGGCCTCCCCTACAGGGACAGGCGGATCAGGGGGAATCGGACGGGTCCCATGCGCACCCTAGCGCGCCGTGTAGAGCGCGTTGAAGACGGTGACCGGCGTGATGTCCACGAGGCAGGCGCGGGCGCAGCGGCCGCAGCCCACGCAGCCCAACTCCCCGTGCACGTCCGGCAAATACTTTCCCTTGCGGAAGAACCGATGGCGCTGGCGTTGCGCACGGGTCTTGCGGAAATTCTCGCCCGTGGCCACCCGCGCGAACTCCTCGAGCTGACAGCTATCCCAGATGCGCTTGCGCTCGCCGGTCCGTCCGTCCAGCCCCACCACGTCCTGCACGTTGAAGCAGTAGCATGTCGGGCAGACCAGGGTGCACTGGCCGCACGCCAGGCACTTCACGCCCAGCTCTTCCCACAGCGGGCTCCGGTAGCTCACCGCCATGAGGGAGGGCAATTCGCTGGAGTCGAAGTCCAGCTTATAGGTGAAGCGCGGCCACTTCTCCGACAGAACCTTGTCCAGCCGCGCGAGGTCATCGCGCGTGGCGTCGCGCGCCTGCGCGTGCCGGGTCAGAAGCGTCCGGCCCGTGGTCGTGCTGATGTCCACCGCGTACGTGTCGCCCAGGTCCGTCAGGTGCAGGTCATACCCCTCGCTGGCGCTCAGGGTCCCCATGCTCTTGCAGAACGAGTGCTCGTCGCAGGGGGTCAGGCATTCGATGCCGATCAGCACCGTGTTCTCGCGACGCTTCAGATAGTGGGCGTCCGGGTAGCCCTGGATGAATACCGCGTCGATCAGCTTCATGGCGTGGATATCGCAAGTGTGCACGCCGAACACCGCGCGCGGGCGCTGATCGAGCACCGGCACGGCCGAGAAGCTCCCGTCGGTCTTGAAGCGGAACAGCGTCTCCTCCTGGGGCAGGAGCGCTTTCTTCGGTGGGAGGATGGTCGTGTTGTAATCCAGCCGCAACTGCGCCGGCTCCGTCAAGCTGGCGAACATGAACTTGTTGTCGCGCGCCACCGGCCCCAGCACGTCGTACTGGGTCATCAGGCTGGACACAAACGAGGCCATGCCTTCCTTGCGAATGATCTTGAGGCTCATCTATTCCTCCTGGTTCCCGGCGGCGGAGAATCAGAGCCCGTGGGAGTGATGCCGCGGACGTGAGGGAGAGCGGCCGGTGAGGGCCCCGGCCGGACAGAACCTAGCCTACCACAAGCCCGGCGAGCGGTCGTCCACTTCGTCGCACTTGTCATATCATCTGTACCGGCGTACTCGGGGACCACCCCTCGCTCCCTGAGAGAGCTGCCAAGCCGAGTCCAGTGCAATTCGAATTCCATTCAGCCGAAATTGATCCGCCCTGCAGCGCCGAGGGCTTTCTGGGCCATATCTGTCGCGATGCACCGGTGCCTGTCCTTCCTTTCGCAAGTTGGGAACCATCTTCGTGAACTGGAGCATCTGGGCCCGTCGCTCGCAGTTTCTTGCTTTCGAATCAAAGAGTTATTTCGTCAACTGGAAGAACTCTTCCGGCAAGCCCAGAGATGATCGAGTGAAATGCTGGGGTTTTCTGTCCCACGCATGTTTCAAAACTCACCAGGTGAGGACGCTCTCGCCGACAACCTGACATCATAAGATCCAGAGCAGGTCCGAGGACCACCCGGCTCCTCAAGCTCTCAAGCGGTCCCTTCTCCACCAGGCGACCATAAGAATTTGCCGGCCTGGACTGGGGGACCTGCCGCATGGGAACCCTCCGTCACTGCGCAGAAGAGTCGCATTGAGAGGGCCAGCGGACTCGCTTGCGCTGGGTGTTCGGTGGGATTCACACATCTCCGCAAGGGGAGATGCTGCTTGACATTCGTGAAGGCGCGCACATATTAAAGACAAGGGAGGGAAGCTAAGATGCGATAATCGTTGAGATTCTCAACACTGCTCAGCCTGGTATGGCGGTGACGTGCACTTCATTTATGCTACCCACGATCACCTCAGGAATCCCGGGATATCCTGCTACTGCTGTTATTCGATTTTCTCCCACCCTCTGGGGTCTCCAGCTTTTCTGAATGGTCCTCAAAGGTATGCCCAGCGTCGTCCGGGGCTGCGTGGGATGGGTCTACCCTCGGGACTCTCCCACGGATATCACTCTGACATGAGGGGGATCGGGGAACGTGTCCTCCTCGAAGGAGCCCATGATGAGCCACGAGCACCACGAGCACGATGCGCTGGACTACCGCCACAGACACCGCGGCCTGATCGGAGTGGAGAGCAAGGTCCCCGTGAAGGACCGGGCCACGTTGAGCCTGGTGTACACGCCAGGGGTGGCCGAGCCATGTCTCGCCATCCACAAGGACCCCAAGGCGTCCTTTGAGCATACCTGCCGGGGGAACACCGTCGCCCTGATCACAGATGGATCGGCACTGTATGGCATGGGCGCTGCCGGCCCCGAGGCTGCCCTGCCCGCCATGGAAGGGAAGTCGGTCATCTTCAAGACCTTTGCGGGTGTTGACGCCCTGCCCATGTGTCTGCGCGCGTACAGCCTTCACGAACTGATCCAGGCGGTGAGCATGCTCGCCCCCACCTTCGGGGCCTTCTGCCTGGAAGACATCATCTCTCCCCGGTGCTTCTCTCTCGAGGATCACCTCCAGCGGGCGGTGAACGTCCCCGTCTTCCACAACCACGCCCACGGGGCGGGCGTCATGGTCCTGGCTGGACTCAAGAACGCCCTGCCTCTGGTGGGGAAGCGGCTCGAGGAT
>DATIFO010000024.1:0-19715 GCA_035455275.1 Methylomirabilis sp. (SeqCode)
GAAATTCGCTGTGCTGACGCCATCAATGATATCAATCCAGAAGATCTTCACCGAATCTTGGAAGGCGTTTCGCGTATCTAACCGGGTGAGTGAGTTGGCGAGCTGGCCGGCTGTGAACGTGACGCCGCATAGGCAAGACGCAGCTCTTTTCGATTCCGCTGACAGTCTGCGGCCTCATTCACCGGAGCGACACGAATTGAGACGATTGACATGCAGACAAGTCATTCTCGACCACCTGGACGACTACCTCGACGGCTCCCTCAACCCCGAGGTCGTCGAGGATTTCGAACGGCATTTGGCCATCTGCCCCCCCTGCGTGGCGTATCTCAACACCTACAAGAAGACGCGAGAGCTGACCCGCAGGGCCGGCTCGGACGCCATGTCGGAGGAGGTGAAGGCCCGTCTTCGCGATTTCCTGTTGGCACGCCTGGACGTTCACTAGGCCGCGAACGGCCTGCTGCCTGGACCGTGACCGAATGGTGAGGAGTATAGGAGGCAATGTCATGTTCTACCAACCGTTGAAGGGTCAGAAGGCGCTGGTGACCGGGGCCAACTCGGGCATCGGCGAGGGCGTGGCGTTGGCCCTGGGCGCGGCGGGCGCCGCCGTCGCGGTCAACTACGTCACGAATCCGGACTCCGCGCAGGCGGTCGTGGACAAGATCAGGGGGAGCGGTAGCGAGGCCATGGCGATCCGGGCGGATGTCTCCAAGGAAGACGAGGTGCGGGCGATGTGCCAGGAGGTGTTCAAGACCTGGGGCACCCTCGACATCCTCGTGAACAACGCCGGACTCCAGCGGGATGCATCTTTGCCGGAGATGACGCTGGAGCAATGGAACTTCGTGCTGGGCGTCAACCTCACCGGGATGTTCCTGTGCGCTCGGGAGGCGGCGCGCGAGATGATCCGTCGGGGGGTCCGGCCCGAGATCTCCCGGGCAGCAGGAAAGATCATTTGCATGTCGTCGGTCCACGAGAAGATCCCCTGGGCGGGCCACGCCAACTATGCGGCGTCGAAGGGCGGCGTGATGCAATTCATGCAGACACTGGCCCAAGAGCTGGCACCCCATCGGATCCGTGTCAACTCCATCGCCCCGGGTGCCATCCAGACTCCCATCAACCGCTCCGCCTGGGAGACGCCGGAGGCCCTGAATGCGCTCCTCAAGCTCATTCCCTACGGCCGCATCGGGTTCCCCGAGGATATCGGCAAGGCGGCCGTGTGGCTGGCCTCCGATGATTCCGATTACGTCCACGGGCAGACGCTCTTCGTGGACGGCGGCATGACGCTGTACCCGGCATTCGCTCACGGCGGGTAGAGGGCCGCGGGATCACAGGCTGGATCGCTGGATGCGCGAGGCGAGATGGAGGAAAGGCAAGGCTGGGGAGGGGGAAGATGAACGCAGAGGCGAAGAGGCTTGAAGAGGCGCGGTCACGGACTGCCCACTGGAAGCGCTGGGGGCCGTATCTCTCCGAGCGCCAGTGGGGCACGGTGCGCGAGGACTATTCCCCGTACGGGACCGCCTGGGATTCTTTTCCCCACGATCACGCTCGCTCCCGCGTGTACCGCTGGGGGGAGGACGGCCTTCTGGGGATTTCCGACAACCACCAGCGGCTCTGTTTTGGCCTGGCCCTCTGGAACGAGAAGGATCCCATTCTGAAGGAGCGGCTGTTCGGCCTCACAGGCTCGCAGGGAAACCACGGCGAGGACGTCAAGGAGTACTACTTCTACCAGGACTCGACGCCCACCCATTCCTACATGAGAGGCCTCTACAAGTACCCTCAGGCAGCGTACCCGTATGCGTGGCTGGTGGAGGAAAACGCCCGGCGTAGCCGCCGCGACCCGGAGTTCGAGCTGCTCAACACCGGCGTGTTCGAGGGAGGCCGCTACTTCGACGTCGTGGCGGAATACGCCAAGGCCACGACGGACGACATCCTGATTCGCATCAGCGTGTGGAACCGCGGCCCTCAAGCCGCCAGGCTTCATCTGTTGCCGACGCTCTGGTTCAGGAATACCTGGGCGTGGGACGTCGGTGCTGCGCGACCCAGGCTGAGCCGCGCCGAGGGAGCCGACCATGGGGCCGTCGTGGTGGCGGAGCACCCGACCCTTCCGCACGCCTATCGCCTGCACTGCGAGGGAACGCCCGAGTTGCTCTTCACCGAGAACGAGACCAACTTCCGCCGCCTGTACGGGATCGAGAACGGCCACCGCTTCTACAAAGATGCGTTCCACGAGTACGTCGTCCGCGGCCAACGGGATGCGGTGAACTCTGCGCAGGAGGGGACCAAGGTGGCGGCGTATCACACCCTGGAGGTCCCGGCCGGTGAGAGCCTGGTGGTCCGCCTCCGTCTCAGCAGCGAGCAGGCCAGCGAGAATCCCTTCGGGAAGGAGTTCGACCGGACCTTCGCCCAGCGGCAGCGGGAGGCCGACGAGTTCTACGCTGGCGTCGTCCCGGCGCGGCTGAGCGACGATGCCAAGAGCGTCATGCGTCAGGCCCTGGCCGGGATGCTGTGGTCCAAGCAGTGGTACCACTATGACCTCCAGCGCTGGCTGGATGGCGACCCGACCCAGCCCGCGCCCCCGCCGGAGCGGAAGCGCGGCCGGAACCGGGAATGGGCGCACCTGTATAACGACGACGTGATCTCCATGCCGGATAAATGGGAGTATCCCTGGTACGCGGCGTGGGACCTGGCGTTTCACACCGTCGCGCTGGCCCTGGTGGACCCGGACTTCGCCAAGGACCAGTTGAATCTCTTCCTGCGAGAGTGGTACATGCACCCGAATGGACAGATCCCCGCCTATGAGTGGGCCTTCGGGGACGTGAATCCTCCGGTGCACGCCTGGGCGGCCTGGCGGGTGTACAAGATCGAAAAGCGCCTCCGGGGCAAGGCGGATCAGGCGTTTCTGGAGATGATCTTTCACAAGCTGCTTCTGAATTTCACGTGGTGGGTGAATCGGAAGGATGCCGAGGGGATGAACGTGTTCCAGGGAGGCTTCCTCGGCCTGGACAACATCGGGGTCTTCGACCGCTCGGCCCCCTTGCCCACCGGGGGACACATCGATCAGTCCGACGGGACGAGCTGGATGGGGATGTACTGTCTCAACATGCTGGCAATCGCTCTGGAACTGGCCCGGGAGAATCCCGCCTACGAGGGCGTGGCGTCAAAGTTCTTCGAGCACTTCGTTCACATCGCCCATGCCATGGACGATCGGGGCGGGCGGGGGATCGAGCTCTGGGACGAGACGGACGGCTTCTTCTATGACGTCCTTCACCTCCCGGACGGGCAGCACCGAGCCATGCGGGTGCGATCCCTGGTCGGGTTGATCCCCCTGCTGGCGGTGGAGACGCTGGAGCCCGACGTGGTGAACAAGCTGAAGGGCTTCAAGCGGCGCATGGAGTGGTTCATCCAGAACCGCCCGGAGTTCCGCGAACACGTGCAGACCCTGGAACAGCCCGGGGGCGAGGGGCGCCGCCTCCTCTCCGTCGTCACCCGCGAGCAGCTCCCGCGGGTCCTCCAATTGATGCTGGACGAGGGCGAATTCCTCTCGCCGCACGGGATCCGGGCCGTCTCGCAGGTGCATCGGGAGCATCCCTACATCCTCCAGGTGAATGGGGCGGCGCACCGGGTGGATTACGAGCCGGCCGAGTCCAGCACCGGGCTCTTCGGGGGGAACTCCAACTGGCGGGGGCCCATCTGGTTTCCCATCAATTACCTGTTGATCGAGTCGCTGCAGAAGTTTCATCACTTCTATGGCGATGACTTGAAGGTCGAGTGCCCCACGGGGACAGGGCGGCGCGCGAGCCTGTGGGATGTGGCGGGGGAGCTGTCCCGTCGCCTGACCCGCATCTTCCTCCGCGGTGCCGACGGCCGGCGCCCGGTCCACGGGGGCACGGAGAAGTTCCAGACCGATCCCCACTGGCGAAACCTGATCCTGTTCTACGAGTACTTCCATGGGGACAACGGGGCTGGCATCGGCGCCAGCCACCAGACCGGGTGGACAGGTCTCGTGGCCAAGCTCCTCCAGCAGAGCGGCGAATAGCCGCGCCACACGTCCCCAACACCGCCGATGGCACCTGTGGGGGGTGCCAGATCCATGAATCCGGGAGGCAGACGGGGCATCCGTCGGGCAAGGAGGCAGGGATGAGCGTAGAGAGTCGTCGGCGGGTCCTGATCCTCGGAGGTGGTTTCGGGGGTCTCTACACTGCGCTGCATCTGCAGAGGGCGTTGTCCCCCGATTCGGGACTGGATGTCACCCTCGTGAACCGGGAGAACTTCTTCTTGTTCACGCCCATGCTGCACGAGGTGGCGGCCAGCGATCTGGAAATGACGCACATCGTGAACCCGATCCGGAAGCTTCTCCGGCGAGTGCAGTTCGTGGAAGGGCAGGTCGAGTCCGTGGACCTCGACAGGCGACGCGTGGTCGTCTCCCACGGGGATGAGCATCATCACCACGATCTCACGTACGATCACCTGGTGATCGCCTTGGGTTCCGTCACCAATTTCTACAAGCTCCCCGGCGTGGAGGAGCGCGCCCTGACCATGAAGTCACTGGGCGACGCCATCTACCTGCGGAATCGCCTCCTGCAGCTTCTGGAGGAGGCGAACTTCGAGTGCGCCTGCGACGACCGGAAGCCGCTGCTGTCGGTCGTGGTCGCAGGCGGCGGGTTCGCGGGCGTCGAGACCATTGCCGCCGTGAATGATTTCCTCCGCGAGGCACTGGAGTTCTATCCGGGGTTGAGCCAGGATCTCCTGCGTATCGTCCTCGTGCATGACGGACCGGTCGTGCTGCCCGAGCTGGGGGAGAAGCTGGGGGCCTACGCGCAGCAGAAGCTTGCCGAGCGAAAGGTCGAGATCCACTTGACGACCCGCATCACGGCCATGTCGAATGACGGGGTGATCCTGAGCGACGGGACCCTGATCCCCTCCAAGACTCTGGTCTGGACCGCCGGGACCTCGCCGAATCCCTTGCTGGCAACCCTTCCCTGCAAGATGGAACGGGGGCGGCTGGTGGTCAACGAGTGCATGGAGGTCCCGGAGTGGCCGGGAGTCTGGGCCGTGGGGGATTGCGCACTCATTCCGGATCCGAGGACGGGCACAGCCTATCCCCCCACGGCCCAACATGCCATTCGCCAGGGCAAGCTCCTCGCGAGCAATATCCTGGCCGCGATCCGGGGCGGCCCGAAACGGCCCTTCGTGTTCACGACGATCGGCCTGCTGGCATCCATCGGGAACCGAACGGGCGTCGCTCGCATCCTGGGAATCAACTTCTCTGGCTTCCTTGCCTGGTGGCTGTGGCGGTCGATCTACCTGAGCAAGCTGCCTCGCTTCGAGAAGCGGGTCCGCGTGGCCCTGGATTGGCTGCTGGACCTGCTGTTCTCGAAGGATCTCGTCCAGTTCCAGACGGGACGGGGGCCGGCGATGTCCCACGCGGAGGACCGCCTCCGTCCTGAGGCGTCCTTGGTGGGCCGTGCCGAGCCTGTCCAGTCCGTGTGAGGCGACCCGTCGGCCTGGCTCGATTCCCGCCACGCAGCGGCCGCCCGCGCCACCGAGCCCGGGCTGCAGGAGTCCCCGCCCGAGGCGGGGCCGCACGCAATCTCCAAGGGACATTTCTACCCTTTCATCAATCCTCTGCCTCCACGGGATCGGAATTTCCAGCTACAACTATTGACGTTATTGTGAGTTAATTGGCGGTCCGTCTCGAGCCGCCTCCGCCGTCGACGCGTGAGAATGTGAGCGTGGGTCGCTGGGGGCAGTCGATCGAAGAGGAGGTGTCAGCATGACGCGTTCAGAGCTGATCGAGTGCTTTGGGAGGGTGCGGAAGACCTCGGAGTCGATCTGCGAACCGCTGGAGATCGAGGACTATGTGCCGCAGCCCATGACCGATGTGAGCCCTGCCAAATGGCATCTGGGCCACGTGAGCTGGTTTTTTGAAGCCGTGATACTGGCAGCATACAACCGGGGATATCAGCCGTTTCACCCGCAGTATGCCTATGTGTTCAATTCCTATTATGAATCCTTGGGTCCCCGGGTGGACCGCCCCCTCCGGGGGACGCTGTCCCGGCCGACTGTGAAGCAGATCTACAGTTACCGGCGCCACGTGGATGAAAGGATGCAGGAGCTGATCCGGTCGGCCGATGAGGCGGTCTGGCCGGATCTCCGGGATCTGGTGGTCCTGGCGCTCAACCACGAGCAGCAGCATCAGGAGTTGCTCCTGACCGACATCAAGTTCCTCCTCGCGTGCAATCCTGCTCGACCCGCCTACCGGGTGGACCTGCGTCATCCCGAGTCCGGGGGGGACACCCCCAAGGCTACGTTCGTTTCCTTTCCCGGGGGCACATACGAGATCGGGTTCGGGGCGGAGGGGTTCGCTTACGATAACGAAGGGCCCCGGCACAAGGTCTACGTGGATGACTTCAAGCTGCAGCGGTGCCTGGTGACGAATGAGGAATACCTGGCCTTTGTGGAGGCAGGAGGGTACCGGGATGTCCGGCACTGGCTATCGGACGGCTGGACGACGGTGCAGCAAGAGCGCTGGGAAGCTCCATTGCACTGGGAGAAGCGCGACGGCAAGTGGTACGAGTTCACGCTGGGCGGACTCCGCGCGCTGGAGCCGGCCGCGCCGGTCTGCCATGTGAGTTACTACGAGGCCGACGCCTTCGCCCAGTGGGCCGGCAAGCGGCTGCCCACCGAGGCGGAGTGGGAGGTCGCCGCCCGGCTGTCGGCCAGCAGAATTGCCGAGGGAATTTTTCTCGATTCGCAGACCCTGCATCCGGTGTCGCTGCCGGCGCAAGGCGAGCCAAGCGCCTCCACCCTGCATCAGATGTTCGGGGATGTATGGGAGTGGACGCGGAGTGCGTATCTGCCGTACCCGGGCTATCGGCGCATCGAGGGGCCGCTGGGGGAGTACAACGGCAAGTTCATGGTCAACCAGATGGTCCTGCGGGGCGGGTCCTGCGTCACCCCGCGAGATCATATCCGGGCCACCTACCGGAACTTCTTCAAGCCGGAGAAGCGGTGGCAGTTCATGGGCCTGCGACTGGCGGAGGATGGGTAGCAGGCAGTGCACGGTTGTCCCCGATGAGCTCTGCCACCTCCCGACGGCCCGACCCTCGTCGAACTGGTTGCGTGAGCCGCCAGGGCAGCCTCGCGGTCTGCAAGCTCTCATTGCCGCCGTATGCGCAGGGCGGCAGGCTCGTCACCCACTCGGGAGGCCCGTCACCGGTGATAGGGGATTCTCCTGCCGGCCGGACAATTGTTCTCCTTATGTCTTGACTGTAAAGCAGGGTCAGGCGTATAAATCACATCACGGTGTGGGGTCCTTGTGGCTCAGGGCTTCGCTGTCGTTCCAACCAAGGGATGGGGGCGGGGAATACGCCGGGCCGATGGGACCGTCACTGGGCACGTTTGAGACGACTTGGAGCAAGGTCCTGAGGGAAGCCGCAGCCTGGAGGCCGCCCTCTTCGCGATCTCGATGCGCCATCCTGCTCCTTCTCTTCACCTCGAGCTTCCCCGCATCGGCTACCGGAAGAGTCTCCGACCCAGAACCCTCCTGCCGAAGAAGCACGTTGCGGTGGCTTCTCACCTTGCGTGCTCTCTCCATATTGCTGCCCCCTTGTCCGCATGCACGGCGCAGGCACAGGGACAAACTGCGCTGAACTCCTTGCGCTGACAAGGGGTGCCAGTCAGTTAATCGCATAGCTGCAGATGCCCCGTGCGAGGTCTGTGCGGGGGTGCAGTGTACGTCTTCCGTCTTCCGGAGGCGGGTCATGACCATCGCGGAATTGTTCTACGCCAAGCAAGCGAACCGGGCCAGGATCTCCGGGCTCCCGCGCCGCCGAGGCAAGCTCCCCACCCGGCGGCGGAAGTTTGCTCTTGAAGCACTCGAGCCACGCCTCCTGCTGTCCGCCGACCCCCTCAAGTACGTCATGGGTGGAGCCGTCACTGACCTGACCCTCAGGGTGGAGCAGGACGTTGACGGCGCGAAGGTCCTCCAGTTGCTCAACAACAGCAGCAGCCCCGGTGCGGTCGTGGCCAGCCGGCCGCTCGCCCAGACGAGCGAGGTCGTGATCACCGGATCGGCGAACGACGATACCCTCATCATTGGCTACGGCGGATCGATCCCCGTGTCGTTCACGGATGCCGCCTCCGGCGACCGCGACAGTCTGAAAGTCCTCGGCGGGGACACCGCATGGAACATCACGGGCCCCGATGCCGGTACGGTTCGCCAGGTGACCTTTGCCGGCGTGGAGACCCTGGTGGGCGCGGCGGGCAACCAGGACACCCTTGTCTTTGGACCTGGGGGAAGTCTGGATGGAGGCATAGACGGAGGGGCCGGAGGATTCGACACCCTCGTGGTTGAAGGAGACAGTTACTCGACGCTTGTCTTCCCGCGGTCAACACCGTGACATCCAACGCCATCGCCACCTCCAAGAGCGACGACGGCGCCAAGACGGGCATCGGCTTGGCCTTCGCCCTGAACATCGCCCCCATCACCACCTGGGCCACCGTATGCTATGAGTGTTCATCAAGGATCCGGCGGCACTGATCGCCCCAGACTCAGGTGGGGCGCGCCCCGGCATGCAATCTTCGACGGCCCGGGATGGGCAGGAGGACACCATGAGTACGCTCTTGAGGGCACGCTGGTCCCCCCGATCCGCCAGGGCGCTCCCTGTGCTTCTCCTGGCCCTCCTCTGGGCGCTCCTCCTCCCGGGCCTTGCGCAGGGGGCAACCTCCTATCAGGTGCTGCACCCGTTCCCGCTGTCGCCGCAGCCCCAGCCGCTGCCGGTGACCCCGAGCGGCCTCCTCCTGGGCGCGGACGGAAACTTCTACGGCACCATCTACTTTGGCGGTGCCAACGACCGAGGCGCCGTGTTCCAGATGACTCCGACCGGCGCCTTCAGCTTGTTCTATTCGTTCCCCGCGGCGGGGGCTGACGGGGCCAATCCGCCTCCGTCTGCCGGCCTCATCCAAGACGGCGCCGGGAGCTTCTACGGCATGACTTACTATGGTGGCCTCGACGATCTCGGGACCATCTTCAAGCTGCCCGTCACCGGCACCCCAACGGGCACCCCGACGCTCCATGCGTTCACCATCGTGGGGGCTGGCGGGGCGTATCCAGCCGCCGGCCTCCTCCGGGATGCCGCCGGGAACCTCTACGGCACGACCAGCGAGAAGGGGACCCAGGGTTACGGCACCGTCTTCAAGCTGACCTGGAACGAGGGTGCAGGCACGTTCACCTTCACGCCGCTCTATTCGTTTAACGGAAGTGATGGGGAGAATCCGTTGGGCGGCCTCGTCCGGGATCTCGCCGGGAACCTCTACGGCACGACCTCCTCCGGCGGCACCTCCACCTCCGGCACCATCTTCAAGCTGACTCCTACCGGCAGCCTCAGCACGCTCCACCCCTTCAGCGGGAAGCCAGACGGGGCCAATCCCCAGGGCAATCTCCTCCTCGATGCGGGTGGGAACATTCTTTACGGGACGACGTACGCAGGGGGGGGAACGCCCGAACTCGGGACTGTCTTCAGGTTGAGCGACATCGCCGGCACCCCCACCCTCACCATCCTCCATGAGTTCACCGGCACGGATGGGGCCTATCCCTCGGCCGGCCTCCTCCTGGGGAGTGATGGGAATCTCTACGGCACGACCTTCGGGAGCTGCACGTACGGGGACACCTGCACGAGCGGCTACGGCACTGTGTTCCGGCTCGCGCCGGATGGCAGCGCCTTCACCACGCTGCATGTGTTCGACGGAGTCAAGGGGGCCAATCCGCAGACCCCGGTAATCCAGGGCAGCGACGGGCACTTCTACGGCACCACCTCACGCGGCGGGAGCACCACCGGGGGCGTGGCCTTCGTCCTGCGGGTGGGCAATGCCCTCACCGTGAGCATCGAGCCGGCCGGAACCGGGACGGTGACGAGTGACCCGCCGGGAATCAATTGCCCGGGCACCTGCACGGAGGTGTTCGCGCCGACGCTTTCCGTTACCCTCACGGCGACGCCGGCTGCGGATGCCATCTTTACTGGCTGGAGCGAGCCCTGCACGGATACCGACCCCTGCATCGTGGCCATGACGGAGGCCCGGAGCGTGACGGCCACCTTCGCCCCGCAGAATCTCGAGCTCAGGGTGAATAAAGCGGGGCCGGGCGCCGGCACCGTCACCTCCACCCCTGCCGGCCTCAGTTGCGTCGGCAACGCCTGTAGCGGCACCTTCGCCTACAACACCATTGTCACCCTCACCGCCACGCCCGCGACCGGCTCCACCTTCACCGGCTGGGACGGCGACTCCGACTGCAGTGACGGCCGCGTCACGATGACGGTAAACCCGACCACCTGCACCGCGACCTTCCAGGACCCCACCTTCCCGGAGGTGACCCACACCCCTGTGACGAGCTGGAAGGAGAATACGGCCCTCCCGATCACCGCCACCATCACGGACAACATCGCCGTGCAGGGGGCGACGCTTTTCTACCGGACGGCGGGGGCGGGCACCTTCAGCTCTCTGCCGATGACGGGCACGGGCCCCACCTACAGCCGCAGCATCCCCGCCGGGACCGTCGTGCGCCCGGCGGGCGTCGAGTACTACCTGGAGGCCTCGGATGCGGCGGGCAACGTCCGGCGCCGCCCGAGCGCGCCCGGGACATACCAGGTTGTGGTTGGAACCAGCACCTTCACCGATGACCCCCTGGGCGCAGGAGCGACCACGATCAAGGTGATTCATTTCACCGAGCTCCTGACGGCCATCAACGCTGTCCGGACCAAGGCCCCGTACAATCTCACGGCCTTCGTCTGGACCGGGACGGCCCCGGCCGCTGGGGGCGCGGTGCGGGCCTCCCACCTCGCCGACCTCCGCACCGCCTTGGACCAGGCCTACGCGGCGGCAGTCCCGCCGAAGACACATGCACCCTACACCGACCCCACGCTCACAACGGGCGGGACGACGATCAAGGCGATCCACCTGAACGAGCTGCGCACGTTCGAGCGAGCGCTTGAGTGAGGCGGGCCGCGCAGGGATCGGATTGGCGTTTTTGGCGGCTTGGCGGTCAGGATTCTCTGATCTAGCCCCATCCCGTCCCCACGCCCACCCCCACCCCGGCCCTCCCTGCACCCAAGGGGTACCCGGGGGGAGGGGAAAAGGGCAGCGGACACGCTGTCCTCCTTGCTTGCATAAGATTCCAGCCTCTGGTATAGCTCGGCCACAATTGAACCAGTCTTGGCGTTCCTGGCTTCGTCGTGAGCTCAGCCGAGCGGCGCCTTGGCGGTTAGACATCTCGGATCATGGTAGAGGCGCATGAGTACACTTGTTACCTTCAGCAGCGAGAACGGGATCGGAGTCATCACGATCGACAACCCTCCTGTCAACGCCCTGAGTCCGGGCGTGCCCGAGGGGATCCTGGCGTGCGTCGAGGCGGCCCGAGCGGACGACTCGATCCATGGGCTGGTCCTGATCGGGGGTGGGAGAACGTTCATCGCGGGGGCGGACATCAAGGAGTTTGTCAAGATCACCTCCGGCCAGCGGGAGAGAGGCGCGGGTCTCCATCCCGTGCTCACCGCTCTCGAAGACTGCCCGAAGCCGATCGTGTGCGCCATACACGGGACGGCATTCGGCGGGGGGCTGGAGGTGGCGATGGCATGCCACTATCGGGTGGCGGTCGCCTCTGCCCAGGTCGGACAGCCGGAGGTCAAGCTCGGGCTCATCCCCGGAGCCGGGGGGACTCAGCGCTTGCCGCGGCTGGTTGGCGCGGCCAAGGCGGTGGAGATGTGCGCCACGGGAAACCCGGTGAAGGCCCCCGAAGCACTCGCGGTGGGTCTCTTGGATCGGATCGTGGAGGGCGACCTCTTGCAGGGCGCCTTGGGCTTCGTGGGAGACCTCATTGCGAAAGGCGAGCGCCCTCGGAAGACACGAGCCCTCTCGATCCGCCTGGAGGAGCCACCGGCCGCCCAGGCGATCTTCGCCGCCGCTCGCGAGCAGGCCCGAAAGCGCGACCGGGGGAGGCTCGCCCCGCTCAAGGCCATCGAGGCGGTTGAGGCGGCAGCCCGGCTGCCCTTCGAGGACGGGATCCGGAAAGAGGCGGAGCTGTTCAACGAGTGTCTCTTCTCGGATCAGTCCAAGGCGTTGATCCACGTGTTCCTCAGCGAACGGGAGGTGGCGAAAACTCCCGGGATCGCTCCGGGCACGCCGATCGCCGAGGTGCGCAAGGCGGCGCTCGTCGGGGCGGGGACGATGGGTAGCGGCATCGCCATGACGTACGCCAACGCCGGCATCCCAGTTCTCATGAAGGAAACTTCTCAGGAGTGTCTGGACCGCGCCTTGGCCACGGTCCGCAGGAACTATGAGCACTCCGTCGCGAGAGGCCGCTTCACGCAAGAATTCGTCGAGCAGTGCATGCGACTGATCCAGCCGACCTTGACCTACGACGGCATTCCGGAAGTGGACATCGTGGTGGAGGCGGTCTTCGAGAACCTGGAGCTGAAGCGGTCGATCTTTTCAGAGCTTGACCGGGTGTGCAGGCCGGACGCCATTCTCGCCTCGAACACGTCCACGCTCGACATCGACCGGATTGCCGCCGCGACCTCCGATCCGCACCGGGTCATCGGCCACCACTTTTTCGCGCCGCCGAATGTCATGCGATTGATCGAGATCGTGCGCGGGAGCGCGACCGCCAGCCACGTGATCGCCTCATCCCTGGCCCTGGCCAAGAGACTCGGGAAGGTGGGGGTGGTGGTGGGGAACTGCCGGGGATTCGTCGGTAACCGGATGTACCACCAGTATCAGCGCGAGGCGCAGTTCCTGGTGGAGGAGGGGGCCCAGGTCTCGCAGGTGGATGAGGCCTTGTATGACTTCGGGATGGCGATGGGGCCCCTGGCCACCGGAGACCTCTCGGGTCTCGATGTCGGCTGGCGGATCCGAAAGGAGCACTCGCACCTCGACTCACCGGATGCGAGGAGGCCCCTCGTCGCCGACCGCCTGTGCGAAATGGGCAGGTTCGGGCAAAAGACCGGGGCGGGTTGGTACCGGTACCAGCCTGGGGACCGAAAACCGATCGCAGATCCTGCGGTAGAGGGGGTCATCACACAGTGTGCCCGGGAGGCGGGGATCCCGCAGCGCAAGATCACCCCGGAGGAGATCATGGAGCGCACCCTCTACGCGTTGATCAACGAGGGCGCGAAGATCCTGGAAGAGGGAATCGCTCTCCGCGCCATGGACATCGACCTCGTTTACATCCACGGCTATGGGTTTCCGGCTCATCGGGGCGGGCCGATGTGGTTTGCTGACACGGTGGGGTTACAGAGGATTTACGAGCGCACGTGTGACTTTCAGCGGGAGCATGGCGCGCTTTGGGCGCCGGCCCCCTTGCTGAGGCGGCTGGCGGAAGATGGACAGACGTTTGCCGAGTTTGACGGCAGGGCTCCCCGGCGCCCTTGACCGGGCGACTGCGGGGGCTCCCAACCCCGGAGCCCCCGCATGCAGGGATATGCGTCACGCCTGTTGAATCCTATCTGTCATCAGGCCATGGTCCCCGGTGTGGATGCGATCACTCGCCAGTCCACCGGGCGTGGCACGACCGGGATCGAGCGAATCAGCAGGACCGGCTTGATGGCACCGCGGAGGACCTTCTCCGCGATGCTCCCCATGATGAACCGGTCGATGCCGCTCCGGCCGTGGGTCGCCATGGCGATCAAGTCGAATTCCTTCTGCTCCGCATACGCAATGATCTCGCTGGCCACATCGCCATCCAGAGCGACCGCAGTCGCGTTGACGCCCTGCTGCTTCAACTCTTTTTGAACTTTCATCAGGTAAAGCATCGCCTCGGCCCGCTGGGCTGCCTTGCTCTCCGCGGCTGACTCGGGGATAGCCTCGAGCTTGGCCCCGGCCACTCCCAGGCTGAACTCGACCACGGTGACCAGAGTCGGCTCCGACCCGAAGGCCTTGGCCAGGGCAGCGACGTGTGGGAGAACCTTCTCGGCCAATGGCGATCCGTCCAGAGGTACAAGGATCTTCCCGAACATAGCGCACCCTCCTTTCCCACGAGAATTTCAGTGCCGGATTCCCGAGCGATCGGCGCCAGGGTGGTCAGAGGATTCACCATGCAACTTGTACCCGACCCCTCGTGCTGTCAAGCCTGAAGAGCTTCTGGAGCTCAGCATCGGGTTGGTGGGCATACATCACAGGTTTAGTCCCGAAGCGGGACAGTCCCCGCGCAACGGCCGATGGCCGTAGCTGGATTCGTCTTGGCGGCGCCGGAGGGGTTCAGTGTGAGAGGATCGGATCAGTCTGATTGACTTCGGCCAGATCCAGTGGGGAGAACATAGCTTCGAGGGATCACCGTCTGGGCTGCCCCTGCGCCATCGGGTTGAGCAGGCGCGCCGGGGTTCGTCCGCTGAGATGGTCGGTGATGCTCTCCGCGGCCTGGCCGTAGAAGCTCCGGTAGGTTTCCTGCGTCACGAAGCCGACATGGGGGGTCAGGACGACATTGTCCAGGGCGAGCAACGGGTGCTCGGGCGGAATCGGCTCGTGATGGAAGACATCGAGCGCCGCCCCCGCGAATCGTCGCTCCCGCAGCGCGGTGACGAGCGCCTCCTCATCCACAAGCGGGCCCCGGGCGGTGTTGACGAGATAGGCTGTCGGTTTCAGCAGCGCGAGTTCCCGCGCGCCGATGACGCCGCGCGTCCCATCCGACAGGCGGAGATGAAGACTCACGACGTCGCTTTCGGCGAGCACCTGATCCAGGGGAACGTACGTCGCCTGGCTCGCCGCGGCCCGCTCGGCGGTGAGGGTAGGGCCCCACGCGAGCACGCGCATTCCCAGCAGGATCCCGAAGGCGGCGATCCTTCGGCCGATCCTGCCCAGCCCCACGATCCCCAGGGTCTTGCCGGCGAGTTCGACCCCAAGCCCCGTCTGCCAGCGCCCCTCGCGAATGGCGCGATCCTCGAACGGGATGCGGCGCACGGCGGCGATGATCAGGCCCATGGTCAGCTCGACCGCCCCGGCGCCCGACCCTTCGCTCTCAGTCACCAGCACGCGACGGGCCGTAGCCGTCTCGATGTCCACCTGTCCCGTGTTTCGCCCAGCCAGCGCCAGCAGTTCGAGACGGGGCAGGCGCTCGAGGAGCGCCTTGGTGAAGCGGGTGCGCTCGCGAATGGGCACGAGGATCTCGTAGGGTTCCAGGCGTTCGGCGAGGGCGTCCAGGCTGGTCAGCGTGTCACGGAAGACGGCGATCGTCGCGCGATCCGCCAGGCTGTCCCAGCCCGGCATGGAGCGCGCGATATCCTGGTAGTCATCCAGCACGGCAATGCGTTTCATCCGGGCCCCTCCAGGGGGGGATGATACGCTGAGAGGGGGAGGATGGGAAGGGCCTTCCTCCGCCCGAGGAACGACCTCGTCGGCTGGATGGTCGGCGAGTCTGGGGACGAGGCCAGCGTCCGCTTCGGCCGAAGCCTCCGAACAGTGAATCCTCCGCGTATTGACATTACGCCGCGGCCGGCGTAGGGTCCCGGGGTGTCCGTGTCCCGGCCAGCGGCATGAGCGGTGTGTGATCTCTCCATGCCAGGGAGGCGGACCCGGATGCCAGCGCTGGACCAGCTCCGCCTTCGGCCGGGGGCCGCAGGCGAAGGTCGCCGTCTTCACCCCTCACCCCCACACCAAGGAGCGCCCGCATGAAACCCGTCGTGCTGGTCACCCGCAAGCTGCCAGGTGCCGTCGAGGACCGGCTTCGCCGCGACTACCAGCCGCGGCTCAACCCCGAGGACCGCCTGTATTCCGGCGACGAGTTGATCAAGTCAGCCGCCGGCGCCGCCGCGATCGTCCCTTGCCACACGGAACGCTTCTCGGCCGAGGTCATTGCGCGCCTTCCCGACAGCGTCCGGATCATTGCCAACTTCTCCGTGGGGTTCGATCATGTGGACCTCATGGCGGCGAAGTCCCGGGGCATCATCGTCACCAACACCCCGGAGGTCTTGTCCGATGCCACCGCCGAGCTGACCATTCTCCTCCTGCTGGGCGCGGCCCGGCGGGCCAGTGAGGGTGAGCGTCTCGTGCGGACCCGACAGTGGCGGGACTGGAGCCCCCGCTTCATGGTGGGCACCCAGGTGACCGGCAAGCGACTCGGGATCGTCGGGCTGGGACGGGTCGGCCGGGTCACGGCGCGGCGAGCCCGAGGCTTCGACATGGAGATCCATTATCACGACCTGCAGCGTCTGCCGCCTGATCAGGAGGCGGAGGCCATCTTCCACCCGATCGTGGAGGATCTCCTGCCGCACTGCGACTTCCTGGCATTCCATTGCGTCGCCACCCCCCAGACCCGGCGGATGCTCAATGCCGAGCGGATTGCCCTGCTTCCGGATGGCGCCATCGTGGTCAACGCCAGCCGCGGCACGGTCATCGACGACGAGGCGCTCATCGCCGCGCTGAAATCCGGCAAGGTGGCCGCGGCCGGTCTCGACGTCTACAACAACGAACCCGACATCCACCCGGGCTATCGGGAGCTTCCCAACACCTTCCTGATGCCCCACGTCGGCAGCGCCACCAAGGAGACCCGGGACGCCATGGGATTCCGGGCCCTGGACAATCTGGATGCCTTTTTCGCCGGCCGGGAACCCCGCGACCGAGTGGCCTGAGCCGGGACGGTTTCGCCACACGGCGGCCGAGGAATCGATGAAGCGGCACGTATCCCGTGCCATGGGTGCAGGGTTCCCGCCCCCAGTCCGACGATCGGTCGTAGCGGAGCGATTCAACCAGCAGCGGGAGCGGCAATGAGCCATTCACTGGACACGATCATCGAGCGCCGAAACACCGCCTGTCTCAAGTGGGACGGGATCGAGGGTCGGTACGGGGTGAAAGGGGATGACCTGCTACCCATGTGGGTGGCGGACATGGAGTTCAGACCACCCGTGGCGGTCGTGGACGCCCTGGCGCGGCGGGCGGCGCACGGCATTTGCGGGTATCCCGCCGACCTGGAAGCCTATCACCGCTCCATCCAAGGCTGGATGCGGCGACGTCATGGATGGGACATCCGGGAGGAGTGGATCTCGTCCACTCCCGGCGTGGTCTGTGCGGTCAATCTGCTCATCCGCACGCTGACCAACCGAGGCGATGGGGTCGTGCTTCAAGCGCCGGTCTATTTCCCATTTTTTCGTGGCGTGGAGGAGAACGGCTGTCGCGTGATCCACAACCCACTCCGCTTCGACGGCACGCGCTATGTCATGGACTTCGAGGATCTGGAGCGGAAGCTCGATCAGGCAAAGCTCCTGGTCCTGTGCAGCCCCCACAATCCGGTTGGCCGCGTCTGGACGCGGGAGGAGTTGCTCCGGCTCGGGCAGCTCTGCGTCCAGCGCGACGTCGTGATCATCTCGGACGAGATCCACGGCGATCTGACGTTTGCCGGTCACCGGCACACAGCCTTCGCGACCCTTTCCGAGGAGTTGGCCCAGCATTCGGTGGTATGTACGTCTCCCAGCAAGACCTTCAACCTTCCCGGCCTGCAACCCGGCATGGTCATCATTCCCAACCCGAGGCTCCGCCGGGACTTCGTCCGCACCCTGCGCGCCTGCGGCATCCCGGAGCCGAATATCTTCTGCCAGGAGGCGGTCAAGGCCTCCTATGATCACGGAGAACCGTGGCTTGACGACCTCCTGGGCTATCTGGAAGAGAACGACGGTTTCCTCCGCCGGTTCGTCGCCGAGGATATCCCGCCGCTTCGCGTGGTCCGGTCCGAGGGGACGTACCTGACCTGGCTGGACTGTCGAGCGCTGGGCCTGGAACCCAAGGCCCTCGAACAGCTTCTGCTGACCAGAGCCCGTCTGGTCCTGAGCCAGGGCTACACCTTCGGTCCGGGGGGAGAGGGCTTCGTCCGGATGAACATCGCTTGCCCACGGTCGATGCTGGAAGATGCGCTCGGCCGCCTGGCTTCTGCGATCAACAGCATCGAGGTATCCAGATAGGCTTCGGCGACGAAGCCAGGAACCAGCGATTTCCTCTCCTGGGGTGTATTCCTTTTGGACACTCCTGTATCTCTAATTGCTCCTCCGCATCTACCAGAGAATTCGAATCGCAGAAACAACATTCCCATAGAAACTTACAAATTCAAATAGTTACAATACAAGAGGGTGTCTGGTTTGATTCGGCACGTCTCATGCTTCCCCCTTCCCAGGAAGGCGTCGCGGCACTCGGTGTATTGGAGCGGTCCGCCACGGTATACGATGCCGACTGGCACACAAAGGGGGAGACCCATGGCATGGCAAGGGACCGAGAAGTTCGCTCTTGGCATCTTCACCGTCCTTGAGAAGTCTCCAGGCCGGTCCGGGGTGTACGCGCTCTTCTCGGGGGAGAGGTGGGTGTATATAGGATCATCAGACAACATCCAGGTTCACCTCCTGAATCACCTGAACGGTCCTGACCCCTGTGTTCTTCAAAATGACGTGACCTCCTTCGCCTATGAGGCTATTCCTGCGGAGTCCCGTCTTGTCCGTCAGCAAGACCTCATCCGAGAGTTCAAGCCTGTGTGCAACGGCCGAGAGGAATCGGCAGCGTCAGTACGCCAGACCATCGCTTTGGCGCCGAGTGCCGGGAAGTAGGTCTCCCCTCGCCTGGGAGGCTTTGTTCTGATGCCTCCATGCCAATAGAATCGAGAGAATACCCCGACCCCGGGTGCTTCCAATTCCAGACCTGAAGGCGTTGCCCCCAACCGCTTTCCGCATGAAAGCGAAGTAGGCCGGCGAGCTGTCTGCATCGTCTACCAGGATCTACGTAGTCCAACCGCTGATGTCCGCGTGCCTGGAATTCCTACGAAAAATAAAGCAATTCACTGATACACCTGGCCTTGCTCGTGGACTATCTTTCTGCCAAGACAGGATCCCGAGACAGGAGCATCCGGGACCTTGGCTCACAGTATTCCGGGTGGAAAGAATGCCGACGAGCTGCTGTGGATTGGGGAGGGGAGACTCGATGAGCACCACGATAGGTCACTTCTGGCTCCGCGACACCGACGGAAGGTTGACGCTGTATGAAGCCGACTATTCCGGCTACCCGATCCGGGATGGAGTGCTGTGCTTCTCGATGATTCCCCACTCTGAGCGCCCCTGCACCTGCCAGGAGCGGGAGTGCCATGAACGACGTCTGGCAGGGATCCTGGGCTGAACCGGACGCGGACCCGGTGGATCCTGCCTCACTCGATTCGACCACGGGCCTGCAGGAACAGATCTTGCCTCCATATACCGTCTAGAACTGTGACGAGGCGACCGGCGCCCGAACGAAGCGAAAGGAGAAAAGCAATGGCTGAGCAGGAGCGGAAGCAACGACGGGGAGAAACGCCTTCCTCGGGGGATGGTGGCCAGCCGAATTCCAAGATCACCGGGAAGGGGGAGAAGCTGAAGGAGGACATGGACAAGCTGATGGACGAGATCGACGGCGTCCTCGAAGAGAATGCGGAGGAGTTCATCAAGAGTTTTGTCCAGCGCGGTGGGGAATAGGGCCGAACACGTGGTTGAGGCGTTGGCTGGGTGGCAGCACCCGGGGGGAATCCAATGTCAATCAAAGAATCGGTTTGCTGCGATTCCGACCAGGAGCAGGGGGTTGTTGAAGACCTCCAGGCCCAGGTGAAGGCCCTGGAGGAGGAGCTGTTCCACCTGCGCCGCCGCCTGGAGCAGACGCCCAAGGAGTTCGAGTTCCTCCGCGCCAAGCTCACCCAGGCCCGGGAGCAGGGGGAGCAGGCCCAGCAGCAGAAC
>DATIFO010000025.1:0-24279 GCA_035455275.1 Methylomirabilis sp. (SeqCode)
CTGAAAGAGATGCCCGGTGCGCCGATGCCGCCGGTTGAAGGCCCCTGCGTACCCGGTGAGGAGGCTCCGCATGCTGCGGGCGAGGGGCCGCTGCCCAGTCTGGACGAGGAGGTGGGCGTGGTTCGGGAGCAACGCCCAGGCGTAAATCGTGAAGGCCCCTCCCTCCGCCAAGGCGGCCACCCGGCCGAGGAAGTCTTCCCGGTCCGTGTCCTCCCGGAAGAGGACAGTCCGTTCGATCCCTCGCACCATCACGTGGTGGAGCGTGCCGGGCGCATCCAAGCGAGCCTGGCGGGGCATAGCGAGGAGATCCTAGCACAACATGCTATACATGGCAACGTCCCGGGTGGCACGTCCCGGATTACGGATTACGCTCGCCGGATCTTGACCTTCACTTCCACTCGCGACCCGAGCCGATTGATGATGGACATGAGCCGATCGACCGTAAACCGTCCGAGGTCCGCATTCCGGATGCGCGAGAAGTCAGCCGCCGTGATCCCCGTCCGGGCCTGCGCCGCGCGCACGCTCAGGCCCTCCCGATCGAGCACCTTGATGATCTCGGTCGCCAGGATGGCCTTGAACTGGGCGACGTCCGCGTTCGAGTGCCCGAGGTCGCGGAACACATTGCCGCTGCCATGCACCACGTCCAGCTTCTGGCCTTTCATTCCACGATCTCCTTCAGTCGCCGCACGCGATCCTCATGGGCTGTCGCTCATTCCCCGGGGCAGATCCGCGCCTTCTCGCGCCGCCGCTTCGATGCCCGTACGTTGTCACATCTGACAACAACTGTCAAACCAGGTAATGCGGGACGGCCATGAAATAATGCAATGCATCCTTGGGGGAAGACCAAGTCCTCCTCCGTGGCCAGGCGCTCGGCGCGGCGGACGGCCGACTGGGTCAGGGCGAGTCGCCACCAGGGCGGGTCACTTGGTGGTGTGGAAACTCTCCGCCGGGGCCGCTCCGAACACCACAGCCACTTGGCGGGCGCGCTTGTCTAGGTTATACCCCTGCCGCTGCAACTGTTCGTGCCGCGTGAGGTGTCTTCCGAGGCTAGGATCCGATGTTGATTCCGAGCCAGGAACAGACGCCAGCCACTACAGCCTGTATCTGCTCAGGCGCGAGTGTGCCGAGCGGACGTAGGAGCCTGACCGTAGGCACGGTGACAATGCCCTGCGCGTCGAAGGCGCCGGGGCGCAGGAAGGGGACGGGAACAGAAATCTCATAGCCTGTGCCTCTGAGGCTCGTCGTGTGGGGGCCCACGGTGACCAAGGCACGATCCTCATCGGCCATAGGCACGCCGAGGACGAGACGGGGACGGACCTTCGCCGCCAAGCCGAGGTCAACGAGCCACACCTCGCCCCGGCGAGGAGGCCTCACGCCTGCGCTTCGTCGCGGTCGTACTCCTGGAACACCAAATCGGCGGCATGGGTCAGATCCTGATCAGAGGGGGACGAGTAGGGGGATCCGATGAGGCGTCGGAGAAGCTGCGCGAGAACCTCGTGCTTCTCCTCCTCGGGAAGAGCCTCGATGGAATCGATCAACTGCCGTACCGCGTTTGTCATGGGGGCGATTATACCCCCTCCCCTGGTCGGAACCCAACCAATTCGTCTTCGAGGCTCAGCGATCCTTCCGACCGACGGGGAGGCAGCGGCGGGTCGGTTGAGCCGCGCGTCAAAGGGTGACCAGCAATTAAGGCAATGATCTCCGCACGGCTTCCCAGCGACTCCCCTCGGTTCTCCGGGGGGGCGCCGCGGCGGACACCGCCTAGTGTGACAGCCCGAGCGCCGCCGCCAAGGGGCGTCCCGACTGCCCGGCCATCCGGCACCAGAGGTAGGCGACACCCGCGGAGCCGGTGAGCAGGGACCGCAGGCTGCGGCTCAGCGGACCCGTCCCGCTCCGGAGGAGCAAGTGCGCATGAGTCGGGAGCCAGGCCCAGGCGTCCACCGTCACGGCCCCGGCTTGGTCCAACTCGGCGCGTCGCGCGAGGCAGTCGGCGCGGTCGGCGTCGTCCCGGACGATCGGCCGGCGCTCGATCCCGCGCACCATCCCATGGTGCAGGACTCCCGGGGCATCCAGGCGCGGACCACGCGGCATGGGTGGGAGCTTAGCAGATGATTAATGGGGCACGTGGGTTCTGAAATGAACTTGTTGTAGCCTCTCATAATGCGTTGTTGACTCAATGGACATTTTCTGATGCGCTGCCCCCGCTCAGACAGGAGGGCTCGACCCGCCATGCCTCGCCAGGCGCGACTCGATGCCCTTCCGCACTTCGCCCGGGATCTGTGACCGGCACGTTGCACCACGTGATGCTTCGGCGCTGGCCGGGGGGGCAGATCGTGGCCGATGATGCGGATCGGGCCATGTTCCGCGCGCGGCTCGGGACCCTGGCCGAGGCCACCGGGACCCCCCTCTACGCCTGGGCCCCCTCCCCGTTGAGGTGTGGTGTTCATGGTAATTCGCGCGGCACTTACTCGGATGTCCAAGACTAGCTGTCCACGATGTCATGACAGGCACATCTGTCCACGATCTCGTGACAGGCATCACTTATTCGTTGGCCGGGCAGGCGAGGGCTTGAAAGCTATTTCGGTAGCCGTTATAAGATAGGTCGTGATACGCTCCTTTCGAGACCAAGGGACCGAGGACGTGTTCGATGGTGTCGACACCGCGGCTGCCCGCCGTGTATGCCAGCGAGTCATTTGGCCGGTCGCCCGCGCAAGTTGGACCAGGTGAACCGGGTTCGCGCACTCCGAGAACTGTCGATTCCTCCGGGAAACCGGCTCGAGCCATTGCGCGGCACTCGCCAGGGGCAGCACAGTATCCGAATCAACGATCAGTACCGCGTCTGTTTTCGCTGGGAGGCCGGAGATGCCGAAGACGTCGAAATCACAGACTACCACTAGGTCGCGCTCGGTGCCGGTAAGCACGAGCGCCGGGCGGCGCCTGCCATCGCATCGGCCGCCGACGCATCCCGGCGAGATGCTCCTGGAGGAGTTTCTCCGCCCGCTTGGGATCAGCCAGTCGGCATTCGCGATCCGCCTGGGCATCTCCTTCCCGCGTCTCAACGAGATCGTGCGTGGTCGGCGCGGCGTCACGCCAGACACCGCCCTCCGGCTCGAGCGAGTTCTGGGGATGCCGGCTGACTTCTGGCTGGGACTCCAGCTCGACTGGGACCTGTGGCACGCTATGCGGGGGCAGGACGCGGTCGCCATCGCGCGACTCGAACCGCTCAGGCGCGTGGGCTAGACCGGCCAACAAGCGGCTGAACCCGTCGGGGGGCGCCGGGCGATTTCAGTCGGGGCACCGTTTCAAGTGTGCGCCGCCCATAATCCGTTGCGTCTTTATTCAACTTGTTGGTGGACCCCTCGTTCGTTCACTTGCTTCTGGCGGTGACGCCCCGCCGGAGCCACAGCCTGCGGCGTCTGGAGCCCCGTGTAACAGGGGACGTTGGCAAGTACGACAAGTCAAGCGATCCAATTCGCACTCGGGCGTACCGTCCGGCGGGAGGCAGGCCGTTCAGCCATCCCACTCCACACTTGTGCGACGCCGCATCCGGGAATTGCCGAAGGGACGTTGTTTCTGAAATATAGGCGAAGGCTTCTTCTTCCCTCTCCCGAGATCCACATCCAGAGTTAGATACAGTGTCCCCGGAATTCCGCCTTTTCCCTTGACCCGGAGCAACGATCAGCGATAGGTTGGACGTGGTCGCCCATGAACCTCCAGCAGGAGGGAGGACGCAGAGGTTCAGTGATGATGGCGCGATTGTCCCAGCGTATCCTCCATCTGGCCCTTGGCGGCAGCCGTTCGCCCCCAAGGGCCATTGTGTTTTGCGCCCGAGGACCGCGGCTTGCCGCATAGCCGAAAGGAGGAAGTCATGGGCCATCGCACCCCGCAGTTATTGATCGGACTGGCGTTCGCCGCACTGATACTCGTCGCGCTGGGCCCGGCGTGGGCAGGCATGCCGGGAGGGCCCCCGTGCACCCCGGGCAGAGACTCCGTCCCGACCTCGCTGGGTGCGGACGGTTGGGCGGTGGTGGGCGGCGCGGTCACCGGGGGCTGCGGCGCGCCGCCGCCCCGGGTGGTCGACGTGTCCACACGCGCCGACCTGGTGGATGCCCTGACCATGGGCCACATGAGGGGCCACGGGGAGAAGAAGCTCGATCACCACCCGAAGATCATCCATATCCACGGCACGATCGACCTCAACGTGGACGACGCGAACGTCCCGCTGGTCGAAGAGGACTACATGCGCATGTGCAACTACACCGCGCATGAGACGTATTACGACCCGGTCACCCACGACCAGACCGGCAGCGGCGGTTTCTTCGGTGCCTACAAGGCCGCGTACGATCCAAACCTCTGGATTCACCAGTCGCTGGATCCGGTTGATAACCGCCCGCCGGCGCTCAGCGGCCCGCTGGAGGAAGCGCGCGCGTGCTTCCAGCAGAAGCAGGCCGAGCGCGTCCTGATCTACGTCGGCTCGAACACCTCGATCATCGGGGTGGGGACCGACGCGCGCATCGTGAACGGCGGCCTGCGCATCGGGTTCATGAACGACAAGAACGCAAACGATCCGGCCAACTTCAAGGCGGAGAACGTCGTCATCCGCAACGTCACCTTCGCGGACGCGTTCGACATGTTCCCGAGCTGGGACCCGAAGGACTCGTTCAGCATCACCATCACCAACACCAACGGCTGCCAGGCGGAGTACGTGTCCGAGGAGGCCGGGCCGCATCGCTGCGTTTTCCGCGGCGGCCGCTGGAATGCCGAGTACGACAGCATCGCGGTGATGAACGCAGAGCGCGTCTGGATCGACCACAACACCTTCACGGACGAGCCTCGCTTCGACACCCAGTTCCCGCCGGTTTTCGCCGCGCCGTTCAACGAGGCGACACAGAAGGTGCAGCATCACGACGGCCAGGCCGACGTGACGCTCCTCGCCACCCGCGTCACGATCTCGAACAACCATTTCATGCGGCACGACAAGACGAATCTGCTGGGCGGCTCGGACGTGGCCGGCCTGGTCCCGGGCTACGGGCCGGGCAAGATCGACGTGACATTCCACGGCAACTACTACCAGAACACGGGGCAGCGGATGCCGCGGGTGCGCTTCGGGCGCGTGCACGTCTACAACAACGTCATGGACGTCGATCGGCGCAGCAGCGCGGAGTACCGGCTAGGCGATAGCTGGATCCTCGGCACCGCCGCGAAGCTGGTCACGGAAAACAACCTGTTTGATATCCTCAACAGTAATCTGAACTTCAACTTCCGCATCGTCCAGTATTCGTCGACGCTCGCGAGCCGCGAGGTGTGTGTGAACGCTGGCTACGCGCTCGAGGAATGCGGCACGTACTACTACAACACGGGGGCGTGGATACACCTGCATACCACCAGCACCTCGAGCACTTTCGAGTTCGATGCGTTCGCCGCGGCGCAGACGCTTCAGGCGAGCAGCGCCAGCAACGCGCCGCTGATCAGCCTGGACCCGGCGGACCCGGACGTGTTCTGGTCCCCCGGTCAGACCTACGGCTACACCGTGCTGCCAGTCGGCACGCCCGAGGAGCGGGCCACTCTGCGGGAGCAGATCCTGAACGGCGCAGGTGCCGGCAAGCTCTGAGTGCCAGCGGGCCGGGGCAAGGCGCCAGGGCGAAGAAGCGCAGCGGCGAGCCGGTGCCGCCGTGAATCTTAAACGGCGGCGCCGGCGGCGGGCGCGACTAAGCAGCAGTAATGCGGGTAATGCGTTGTTCACGGGCAGCTTTCTCGGAGATCTCGGCGTTGGGTAGTCGAGGCAGCGCTTGGTCCCGTCTCGGAGGTGGACGGCGTCGTGCCCATGGCCGACCCGCCAACGGACCACGCGGGGATCGACGCCCATGTCGGCGAGAAACCGCATATCGGGCTCCCCCTAAGACGCCCGCACCTCCTCCTGAGCAAGCCACGCGGCATAAGCCAAAGCCTGCTGAATGTCCTCCCTTTCCAGATCGGGGTATCCTTCCCACACCTCTTCGACGGATGCGCCGTGCGCGAGTTATCCGACGATAACCGAGACAGGAATTCGCATGCCTCGGACGCAAGGCCGTCCGCCCATAATCTGCACGCAGAGTCTGCCCTGACGGCGGCCCGCTTCAAGGGCCTCGGGTAGTCCAGCACGGCGGAAACCGGAGACCGCCTTTCCGGGGCTCCCGCACCTACCCTGATTCTTCGGCTCCCTCTGCGGCCTCTGCGCCCGCTGCAGCAAGAGTTCAAGCTGAATCGCAGCGCCAGGGTGTCCGGCTAGGCGCGCTTCCCCGCCCCGAGAGGGAGTCGCTGGGTCAGATAGATCAGACCCCCCAGGGCCAGACCGACCAGGTCGGTCGCGATACCCGGCTGGATCAGCAGCGCGCCTGCGATGGCCATGATGAGCCGCCTGACCCACCCAATCGGGCCGGCGAAATACCCCACGGCGAAGGTTCCCAGGAAGAGCACGCCGATGAAAGCGGGCAGGGCGGCGTGCAAGATGTCGAAGAGCGATCCGACGAGCAGGAGGCTGTCGCTGTACACGAACATGAACGGGACGATGAATCCGGCCAGCCCGAGCCGCGTCGCGAGCCAGCCGGTTTTCCACCAGTCGGACTCGGCCAGGGACGAGGTCACGTAGACGGCGGCGCAGACCGGCGGCGTGATGGCGCCCAGGCAGGCGAAATAGAAGGTGAAGAGATGCGCCGGGAGGGGTTTCAATCCGAGCCCGATCAGCGCCGGCGCCACGATCGATCCCCCCAGCACATAGACGGCCGTGGGCGGGATCCCCATCCCAAGAATAATGAGGACCACCATGGCGAGGACCAGCGTGGCACTCATGTTCTCCCGTCCGATGGACACCAGGAGATCGGAGAACTTGACGGCCAGGCCGGTGAGCCCCAGCATGGAGACGACGATTTGCGCCGAGGCGAGCAGGACGGCGATCTCGGCGATGGCCTTCCCCGCTGCCTCCATGCCGTTGAGGGCGATCCTGAGCACTCCCCGCAGTCGCTGGCCCATCCCGCGGCCCTCGACCATGAACACCGTGAGGAGGAGCGCCAGGACGGACGCCCAGTAGGCTCCCCGCTGCACCGTGTAGCCGGTGGAGAAAGCGTAGACCAGCGCCCCCACGGGGATCAGCGGCAGGATGACCTTCTTCGCCGTCAGGCGCGACCGGATGAGCTGCTCTTCCGCCATGGGAATCGTCGGGAAGCCGTTCTTGATCGCCTCCAGGTGGATCGACACGATCAACCCGGCGTAGTAGAGGAGGGCCGGCAGAACCGCCGCCCAGGCGACCTTTGCGTACGAGATCCCGAGGAACTCCGCGATCAGGAACGCGCCCGCCCCCATGACCGGGGGCATGATCTGCCCGCCGGTCCCCGCCACGGCTTCCGTGGCCGCGGCGAACTCCCCGGAGAACCCCGCCCGCTTCATCAGGGGGATCGTGAACGTCCCGATGGTGGCGGCATTGGCGACCGCGCTCCCCGAGATCATGCCGAAGAGGCCGCTGGCCACCGCCGCTACCTTCGCCGGACCGCCGCGCGCCCGCGCCGAGGCCAGAAAGGCGATGTCGAGGAACGCCTCCCCTCCGCCCGTCTTCAACAGCACCGCGCCGAATATCAGGAAGATGGCGAGGATGGTGGCGGAAATCTGCAGCATGACCCCCCAGAACCCCTGCGGCGTCACGTACAGGTTGCGGACGATCACATCCCAGGGGAACCCCTCATGCCCGAACCTGCCGGGCACCAGGTGGCCAAACAGGGCATAGAGGATGGACAGGCCGACCAGCGCAGGGAACACCAGGCCCAGCGAGCGTCGCGAGGCCTCCAGCACCAGGAGCAGCAGCAGAACGCCGAGGACGAGATCCAGGTTGGATTCGACGTAGCTGAACTCCATGATCGGCATCGCGTTGATCATGGCGTAGGCGGCCGCGACCACCACCACGGCGACGCCGACGAGGTCGTGGAACGGCACGGTGGGCCGCGGCGCGGATTTCCGGAAGGGGTGGGCCCAGAGGACGATGACGACGGCAAATGCCAGGTGGATCGCGAACTGGGTGACGGCCAGCATGGGCCGCGCGCCGGCGGTGTAGAACTGAAAGATCCCGAACGCGATGCAGATGAGTGTCAGGCCTCGCGCCGCCCAGCCGGCCATCGCCTCGCGTTTCGTCGAGTCGATCTCCTCGCGGAGATCGGGGACCGCGGCCGGGTTCGGCTCGTTCTGCGGCATGGGCGTGTCCCTTCTGCAGGATGCTCGAGCGGCAGATCTCCCGCGACGTCTACCTGGGCTGGCACGCCTCGACGGTCTCCGTCTCGACGGCGTAGTACTCGTCGAGGCCGATCAGATCCTCGATTGCCTGCCGCGCCGCAACCTACCCGGCCTCGTCATGCCCGTGTACCTCCCCGTCTGGCGCAGCGCCGTCAGAGCCGGCTTGAGGAAATGAAACGCCGTGCTGGGGATCACCTGCGCCTCGATGCAGGCGACATACCCCATATGCGGCAGCTCCTGGCGGGAGAAGATCGGACGGCCGTCCCGGTTGCCGCGGCTCTGGACGTAGACCAGCGGCAGCCGGCAGCGTTGCGGCGCGCGCTCGGCCTCGGCGGGGGTCCGCGGGAACAGCATCCCCAGGTCGGCGCCGACCTCCGCGGCGCGGTCGAGGCGGAGGCTCGCCCCGTCGAGCCCGAGCGCCCGGCAGGTGTCGGTCCGCGCGATGCTGATGAAGTCGGGATCTCTCTGCTCGCGCTGGCGGCACGCCAAGGCGATCTTCTCGACGAACTCGTCCACCGGGATCCCGTGCACGACGTACTTGTGGCAGTGGGCGCGCTTGGGGTAGAGCTGGTCCTCGATGTGGATGCCGGCAACGCCGACCCGGATGAACTCGCGCACGCTGCGCATGCTGTGGAGCGGCTCGCCGAAGCCGGCCCCCGCGTCGACGACCAGCGGAATCGCCATGCTCTGGGCCACGTCGCCGGCGAGCCGCACCTGCTCGGTCATCCTCAGGAGCGGCTCGGTCACCGCGCTCGCCCAGCCGGTCACGTTCCCGCCGACGTACACCGCCTCGAAAACCAGCAATTGGACCAGTCGCCCGCCGATGGCGTCATAGACCGACGGCATGTGGAGGAAGACCTTGTCGCGCAGCAAGGCCTGCGGGCGGGGTGTGTGGCGCTCCATCGCCGCACCCCTCCGGCACGAGGGGTTGGAGCCGCTGGTCCGCCCCGATCGTCAACTCCCCGGCCTATACTCGGGGGGAATCAAACGGTCCGGCACCGCGAGGCCTCGCTCCTTCAGGTAGCGCACCGCCCCGGCGTGCAGCGGGATCGGGGACCGGAGGGTCAACTCCAGCGCATTGATGTTCGCCGCCGACGGATAGGCCGTCTGCCAGACGGTCTTCCCCCCCTCCCACATCGCCTTGATGAAGGCGTAGCCGGCCTCTTCGGGCAGATCGCTGGTGGCCTGGGCGCCGACGAGGACCCCGACGGTCTGCACCTCTTGCGTGTCGCCGTACGTCTTGGCGGGAACGGTGAACGGTGCCCAGTAGGGATATTTCTCGATCCCCCTGGCTTGCTGCCCCTTGGTCAGTCCCACCATCTCGATCGGTATCTGGGCCACGATCTGCTGGAAGAAGCTGTCCGGCACCGGTCCGGCCTTCGACAAGCCAATGATCTGGCGATTCAGCATCGCCTCCATGGCGGCGCTCTGCGTCCCCTCGAAGTACCTGGGCTTCACGCCGAAGAGCTCGAAGGCCTTCTTGGTGATGCCGACGATCCCCCCGCCCGCCCCGCCGGGGTTGAAGTCCTTATCCGCCAGCCCTTCGATCGTCTTGATGCCCGAGGTCTTGCTGACCGCCCACTGGGCGATCAAGTGGTCGTAGTACCAGATGATTCTCGCCTTCGTGTTGGGCTGCCCCTTGAATTGTTCCTCGCCATTGTAGTTGTAATGGTCCAGATCGCCCATGCTGTTCCCCACCGCAGCCTGGCGGCCGCGCACCCGCTTGGTGATATCGAGCGCGCCGGTGGTTTCGGAGACGGTGATGTTGAACTGCGGATACACCTTCATGACGGCTTTGGCGATGGCCACCCAGTAGGTATAGACGGGTGACGTGGAGGGAGCCGCGGCGAAGGTGTAGCTTCCCCCCTTCGGGGCGGCGGGCGACCCGGCGAGCGCCGGAGCGGCCACGAGTACAAACCCGAGGGCCGCAATGGAGAGGAGACTGCCGGGGCGGATCTTCAGAAAGCTCGGACCGATCATGTCGCACCTCCTTCTGGGCGAGGGGCTCAGCCGAGATCGACGGGCCGCCGCCGACCGTGGGCGGACGCCTGGCAGCGTGCGCGCCCGACCCGGGCCGCGCATCGGTCCGGGATCTCGCGCGTGGCCTGCCAGGGCCGGGGGCCCGTGGCCGAGCAGCGCGCTGTGGCCGCTCCCCGGGGAGCGCCCGAGCCCCCGGAGCTCCGGCACGCCCCCGGCCCGGACCGGGTTCAGGTGGAGGTAGCGGATCGGCTCGAGCCTGGACGGCTCTGCCTCCACCCCGACCGACTGGTACCGGTTCTGGAAGAGGTGGCCGGTGCGCTCGGGACGTCGGTTGAAGGCGCCCGCGTCGCCGGTGCGCAGGGACCGCAGGCTCCGGCTCAGGGGCCGCGTCCCGGTCCGGAGAAGCAAGTCCGCGTGATCCGGGAGCACGGCCCAGGCGGACACCGTCACGGCCCCGGCCTGGGCCAGCTCGGCGCGTCGCGCGAGGAAGTCGGCGCGGTCGGCGGCGTCCCGGAGGATCGGCCGACGCTCGATCCCGCGCACCATCCCATGATGCAGGACCCCAGGGGCATCCAGGCGCGGACCACGCGGCATGGGTGGGAGCCTAGCATGTGATTGCCCTACTTGCCAACGGGTCCCCCTTAATCACTCCCTCGCAGAATCAAGCGGTTCGCCCCCGAATGGCGCCCGGTACCCCTTCACTCTTGTCACGGAAGCTACGGCCGGATCCCCGAGGATACGTCCCCTGGTACAAAGGTCTCCGGTGCCTTCCTTACGCTCGGGTGTCGCGGCGCCGCCTACGCAGAGCCGACGTCATCATCCCCACGAGGATCAGCACCGTAGCCATGACGAAGGCGAGGCTGATGGGCCGCGTGAGAAAAACCGTTGGATCGCCGCGGGCGATGAGCATCGCCCGCCGCAGGTTCTCCTCCATCATCGGCCCCAGGACGAAGCCGAGGAGCATCGGTGCCGGAGGACACTGGAGCTTCATCCACATGAAGCCGGCAAGGCCGAATAGCGCCGTGAGGTAGAGATCGAAGGGGCTGCTGTTCAGGCTATAGATACCGATGCCGGAGAAGACCATGATGGCAGGGAAGAGAAGGCGGTAGGGCACCTTGAGGAGGGCCACCCAGAGGGCGATGAGGGGGAGGTTCAGAACGACGAGCACGAGGTTCCCGATCCACATGCTCACGACCAGCCCCCAGAAGAGGTCCGGCCTCTGGGTGATCACCGTCGGGCCGGGGACGATGCCGTGGATCATCAGGGCCCCGAGCATCAGCGCCATGGTACCGCTCGCGGGGATCCCCAGGGTCAGCATCGGGATGAACTTGCACTGCGCGTCGGCATTGTTGGCGGACTCGGGTCCCGCCACCCCCTCGATGGCGCCGCGGCCGAAACGCGCCGGATCGCTTGCGATCTTCTTCTCGACCATGTAGGACGAGAACGAAGCGATGGACGGCCCCGTGCCCGGCAGGACGCCGAAGAAGGCCCCGAGCATCGTTCCCCGGACGATCGGACCGATGGAGCGCTTCACGTCGTCCCGCGAGGGAAAGAGGCTTCCCACCTTGGAGGTAAAGATCTGCCGCTCTTCCGGCTCGCCGAGATTGGCGATGATTTCTGCCATCGCGAAGACGCCCACGGCGACGACCACGAAACCGATGCCGTCCGCCAACTCGTTGATGCCGAAGGTGAAGCGCTTCACCCCGGAATTGATGTCGTCTCCCACGGTCCCCAGGAGCAGCCCCAGGACCACCATGGCGAGGGACTTGGCCATGTCTCCCTGGGCGAGGACCGCCGCCGCGACAAGACCCATCAGCATCAGGGAGAAGTATTCCGTCTCACCGAACTTCAGGGCGACCTCGGCGACGGCCGGTCCGAAGAGGGCGATGATCAGCGTGCAGACCGTCCCGGCGAAGAAGGAGCCGATGGCCGCGATGGCGAGGGCCGGTCCGGCGCGCCCCTGGCGGGCCATCTGGTAGCCATCCAGGGCCGTGACGACGGAGGACGTCTCACCCGGAAGGTTGACCAGGATGGCCGTCGTCGAGCCGCCGTATTGCGCGCCGTAGTAGATGCCGGCCAGCATGATCATGGCCGCCACGGGGGAGATGCCGAAGGTGATCGGCATCAGCATGGCGATCGTCGCCAGGGGCCCGATTCCTGGCAGGACGCCGATCAAGGTGCCCAGCAGGCAACCGAGGAAACAGTAGATCAGGTTCTGAAGCGACAGGGCGACACCGAACCCGAAAACGAGGTTCTGCAAGATCTCCACGTGCATCCTCTGTTAGCGGGCCGTTTTCAATACCCGGTTGGAAGGGGAAACCCCGGTGACCTGGGTTTCCCCCCCGCACCCGATGGATGATGTCACAGGGATCACTGCTGGGTGGCTCCCGATTCCCGGACGATGACCTGCCACTTCCTGAACTCCTTGTCGATGAAGCTCTTGAATTGCTCGGGGGATCCGCCGACGGGATCGGCGCCTTCCATGACCATCTTCTTGTCGATGGCCGGCTCTTTGATGATGTCGTTGACGGCTTGGTTCAACTTGTCGACGACGGATCTGGGTATGCCGTGGGGGCCGAAAAAGCCAAACCACGAGCCCGCTTCAAAATTGGCGTAACCACTTTCGATCATCGTCGGAACGTTCGGAAGCGATCTCGATCGCATGACGCTGCTGACCGCCAAGGGCAGGAGCCTGCCCGACTGGATGTGCGCGATGACCGAAGGGATGGTGGCAAACATGAAGTCCGTCCGTCCCCCCAACAGGCCGATGACGGCGTCGGCGCCTTTATACGGAATGTGGACGGCCGGCACGTTGTCGCGCTTCATCATCATGAAGCCGGAAAGATGCGAGGAGGTGCCGATCCCCGTGGAGGCATAGGAAAGGCCACCCGGCTTGGTCTTGCCCTTGGCGACGAGTTCCTTCATGCTGGGGGTGTTCGCGTCGGCGGGCACGACGAGGACGTTGGGCACTTCGGCGATTTGGATGATCGGATCGAGGTCGGTGAGGGGGTTGAAGGAGAGCTTCTGGTACAGCGTGAGATTGACGGCGATGGGACCGACGGAATTCACCATCAGGGTGTAGCCGTCGGGCACCGCTCGCACGACGAACTCCGTGCCGATGTTTCCGCCGGCGCCAGGTTTGTTTTCAACGACGAAGCTCTTGCCCATCTGTTCGCTCAAACGGGCGCTCACCATGCGGGTCAGTATGTCCGTCGTGCCGCCCGGGGTGAAGGCCACGATGACCTTGACGAGGCGGTTAGGGTAGTCGTCGGATGCCGCCATCGGGGCGCCTGTCCAAGAGAGGCAGACGACGAACGTGACCAGTGCTGCGAATGGCTTCAGAGATCCTTTCATGTTCCCTCCCTCCATGTCTTCCTGGCGCCTCGCCCCGGGCAGGCCGGACAAGAGGTTGGCCGTCTGCCACCAGCTTCCAGCCGCGCAAAGCGACCGGCACTGGCGATTGACTCACCCGGACCGCCCGGGTGAATACCCGGAACGGGAAATCGGACAGTGGGAAGAGAAGCGAGAAAACAGTCTCGGCCGGACGCGACCGGGGTCGGGAAGATCGACCGACCAGAGCCGGCCGAGCCCGGTGGGGCAAAACATGGGGATTTCGAATGCGAGGGACGCTACCACCGGCCGGACGGGTGTGTCAAGCCTTCCGTGCGAGCCCTAACAGGCTGCTGAAAGAGGCCCATCTGCGATGACCCACCTCCGGTGGGTGCCCGCGCACCCGCGCGGCGCTGCGACGTACGCGCGAAGTACGCCTCGCCCCTGCACCCATCCTGCGGATGGGTACCGGGTACCCATCTGATGGGTGACGCCGCCTTGCGTCTGGACCTTCTTGAGCCGCCTGGGCAAGAACGAGTTTTTCAGCATCCTGCTAATCCGGCGGCAAGGCTCTTGCTGTGTCGAAGCGGCCCGGCTCAGAAGGGCGGGACGGGCGAAAGTTGGCCGGTGCTGTCAAGGGGGACGTCACAGGGGATGTTGGGCAGTCTAGGCAATTTTCTCCACACAGCGTCCCAGCGACTCCCCTCGCGTTCTCCGCGGGCCGCAGCGGCTGACACCGCCTGGTGCGAAAGCCCGAGCGCCGCCGCGAGGAGGCGTCCCGACTGCCCAGCCACCCGGCACCAGAGATAGGCGACGCCCGCACGGGCCCGCGCGATCTGCGGCGAGCGCCCCGAGCACCCGCTCATCGGTGTCAAGGGCGTCTCCGTCGCCGCCAACCCTCGCCCCCCATGCTCCACGCAGACCGCCCGGTCGGTGTCATTCCGGACGAACCGTTGCCGCTCGATCCCGCGGCAGATCCCACGGTGCAGGGCACCGGGCGTGTCGAGCCGCGCATGACGAGGCATGCCCGGGAGCTATCACACCCGGAGAGCAACAGCCAATCCCTATTTCATGCCCGTCCCGTATTTCCAGGGAAGAAATGCTGCTGCTCTGGCTCAAAACGCTGTGACGATTGTGGGCCTCGCTCGAGCCCTACGCCGCGCCCCCGTGCCCCTCGAACCGCCACCGCCGCACAACGGGGTTGGGCACAGAACTGCGAATCTGTTCCCCGGAACAAGATCGTACCCGAGCCCCGGCGGATCGCCGCTTGGTGTCCGGGAGCCAGGGCTACCGTCGGGAAGTGTCTTGAGAACCCAGGTGGATACCTGGCGCGGGCCATGGGTGGGAATGGTCACACTTTTCGAGGAGCTCGATGAAGGCCAGGTACAGGATTCCGAAGTATGTCAGGATGAAGAGAACGGCAAACATCTCGATGCCTCCTGTCCGGGGCCGCGCTTGCTCTCAACCAAGGTGGCCACGGCGATCGAAGTCGGCCGCCGACGTGTTTCCTGCCCTTGACCCGGAACCCTGGAAACACATGGTGTATGTTGAACGTCTGCAATGCCAGTTCCGCACAACCCAGCAGTCGGCCCGAGACAGGTTCAACCGCGTTGAATCAATTGAATCAACGTCTTGGAGTTGACAATCCTCTGAAGTGTCAGCAGAAATGGCCGGTGAGAATGCCCGATATATCGGAGGGACTCCGAAATAGTGGAGGCCGAGCCAGCCGATCAGTTCAAGAGCCGAGGACGCGACCTGGTGCCCGCCTTCTGACAGAGTTTGATGTAAGCGGAGAGTCCGTTCAGCTTTGCTCATAGACGGTTCAATTCCGATCGAGAAATTGCGGGTCGCGATATTGATGCGCTGCTCACGAGAGAGTGAACCTCACTTCTGGATCGGCAGATCCTTCGCCTCGGGCCCCGTTTGGATGCTCCGCTGGATGAATCGAATGTGCGTCTGCAGCAGGCAGAGGCCGTCCGCGTAGGCTGGGGATGCTCAGGCTCTCCACCTCCAGGGTGGAGCGTTACGTGGTTGGCCAGGCCCCTTGCCGGAGGGCTCGCCCGGCCGCCCAGCCCCCCACGCTCCGCACCAGACCGCCCGCCTGAAGCTTCTTCTTGCCCCCCCTCAGCGGTTGACAATGCGGCGGCGATCCACCAGGTTGGTCAAGGATTGGAGGTACGATATGAAAGTCCAGAACAACGATGGGATTCCGAAAGACTTAGCGACCACCACCCATGCGGCCAAATCCAAAAAGGTTGCCAAGGCCTACAAGCAGCCGCCAGCCGAGGCTTCGACCGGCGTCGGCACCGACCGGCTGGAGGTATCCGATCGGGCTCGAGCCCTGCAGACCGCCGCGGATGCCCTCAGGCAGCTCCCCGACATTCGGACAGACAAGGTCGAGCACTTGAAGGCACAGATCAAGGCCGGAACCTATCAGGTATCTGGCGAGCAGATCGCCGAGCGGATCCTGAAAGACGACACCCTCGCATAACACACTCCGGCGCGTCCCCACCGCCTGATCCCGCAAACACGACGATCCCCTGAGTAACTTTCCGGGGGCCGTCGTCTGCACCCGCGCCCTGGATGCACCGTCAGTGCAGGTCGACTCAGCCCCCGCCACCGAGTCCGTGTCGTCGAGGAGAACTCTTCGGTGTGGGAGGCGTTCTGCTGGGTGACACTGTCCATTGGAAAGCCCCGCTCCTCCCTCTCTTCCAATTCCACATCTGAGTATGGTGTCCCTGGAATGAATAGACGCCAAGAATAGCTGTAGATGGCGCGGAGCTGAAGCTTCACCACGAGCGTCGGCTTGCCCTGGCTTCCAATTCGTGTTGCATCCTGGGTGATCGTCTCCTACTATGCGGACAACCTCGGTCCAGTATGCACGCCGCGCACTCTTGCCCTCCCCAGGCGCCGGCACCGCACCCCAGGACGAGGTCGCATCCCAGGGACCCGGACACCATGACCCCAGACCCCCGTGCCCTCCCCAGCATGCCCTCCGAAGCCTTCGAGACCCCCCACGTCCCTTGCCTGCCTGAAAATGAAGACCGTGCTGCGTTGTCCGGAACAGATGCATCGCGAAGGCTCGTACCTCCCATCCCCTTCCCCTTCCTCAGGAGGACGTCAGCGATGGATGAGACGGACGCCCAGCTTTACGCCCGGCTGGTGGAGACCGATGCGGAGTTTCGCCGCCTCGCCGAGAAGCACCGCGCGCTCGACGCGAAGGTCGCCGAGCTCGATCGGATCTATTACCTGACCAGTGAGCAGGAGCGCAAGCGGAAGGACCTCCAGAAGCAGAAGCTGGCCCTCAAGGACCGGCTCGCCGTGCTGATGCAGGAGGCTCGGAGGACTGGATAGCGGCGCCCCGTGGGGCGCCAGGCCGGCCAACTCGGAGTGCGCGGACACTCAGAGCCGAGGGAATGCTCTCCATCGAGACACGGCCGCTGGCATGCGCGGGTAGGCCGCGACCGATGACAGGCAGACGCCGCATCCCTCCCGCACGAGGCCGATCGTGGCGGTGGTCATGGCCGCCCTGGTCTTCCTGCTCGACCTGCTGCTTCCGCGGGGTGTGACCGAGTGGGTTCATGAGGGGGGACTACGTCGCGGCAGTATTCACCTTGTCTTGGGAGACCCGACCACTCTTGTCACCTTCCGCCCTTTCACAATCTGTCAGCGCAAGCCCAACCGCCGCCCCGATGCGCTCATCATTCGGCTGACCTTGGATCGTGCCGGTAAGAATTTCGCACACCCGTCGAATCCGCGATTTACCTCCCCACGGCAGCGAACATCAGCAGGACCCGGGAAATCGGAAGTGCGCAATTCTTCAAAGGGGGCCTCCGGGTCCGGCCCTTCTCCACGGCGAGCGGGGAAGTTTTTTCTCCCTCCTCATCGCCGGGGCGCTCCACGGCCCAGGTTCTCCCCTCCTGCCTGGCGCGCCGGTTCGACTCGAAGGGCCTGGATAACTCCCTGAAAACTCCGGGTCCATGCCCGGTGCACTCCCCCGCGGATTCCTGCCTGGCACTGGGCTTGCTGAAACCATCTTCCGAGCCGCCCCGCTCCCGCCCCCCGCAGATCGTAGCGTCGGGAGGAAGTGGAGCGGCGCAGTCGACGGAGGTGAGAAGGATGCGGCAAGCCATTCTAGCCCTGGTGTTCCTCGGGCTGCCCGGCGCATCTGCGGGCGCCCAGATGCTGCCGGCCCCCCCGGCCCAGGTGACACTCTCGGATGGCGGGCTACCCCAGGCGAAGGCAATCCAGGGCACGATCAAGGCCCTGGATCGGGCGCAGAAGACCCTGACGCTCGAGGACGGCACCGCGCTCACGATCCCCGAGGCCGTCAAGGTCACGCCAGGGACCCTGCGGAAGGGGGCGGAGGTCACCGCAGCCTATGAAGAGCAGGACGGTCTGAAGGTGATCATCGCCCTCGATGTGTGGCCCCCCTCGCAGTCCTAGCGGCTCTGCCCCCGGGGCGGCCAGGTATCAGCCGAGGGGCCTTCCCATGGGGTGGGGCCGAACTGGCCGGAGAACGGATCGCGCGTCCGCTGCCCCCCCATGAGTGAAGTCTGGTGAGCGGCGTCGAGGAGAGATGATGGTGCACGCGATGCGGAAGGGATGGGTGTGGATCGGTCTCGGAGTGGCGGGACTCCTCATCGCCGGTCTCTCGCTCTATCTGGACGCGGTCCTGCGCGCATCCATCGAGCGGAACATCAACCGAAACCTGAAGGGGTACTCCGTCCGCATCGGTGCCGTGCGCTTCCATCCCATAGGCTTCTCCATCGACCTGTGGGACACCACGGCCGTGCAGGATGCGCATCCAGATCCCCCCGTGCTCCACATCCCCCGTCTCCACGCCAGCATCCACTGGGAGGCGTTGTTGCACCGGCGGCTGGTCGCGGATTTCCTGGTGCAGCGCCCGAAGGTGGATCTGAATCTTGCCCAGGCGAGGGCGGAGGTCCGGGACAAGACTCCCGCCCGGGAGCGTGGATGGCAAGAGGCCCTGGCTGCCATCTACCCCCTGAAGATAAACGAGTTCCGGGTGGAGGATGCGGAGGTGACGTACGTGGACCAGGGCCCGTTCCGCCCGCTCCAGCTCTCGCACGTGAATCTGCGAGCCGAGAACATCCGGAACATCATGTCGCCGGAGCACGTGTACCCCTCCGAGGTCCAGCTCGAGGGGACCGTGTTTGATTCGGGAAGGATCGCGCTGGTTGGAAATGCCAATTTTCTCGCAGAGCCCCATGCGGGCGTCCAGGCCGCCGTGACCTTGGACCGTGTCGATCTGGACTATTTCAAGCCCATCACGAGCCGGTTCAACGTGAACCTCCGGGGCGGGACGCTCTCATCTGCCGGCACGCTCGAGTACGCGCCGGGCACCAAGGCGGTGAACCTCCAGGAGGTCTCCATCGAAGACGTCGCCATCGAGTATGTGCATCGATCGAGCACGGCGACGGCCGAAGCACAGCGGGCGCAGCAGATCCGGGCGGCCGCCAAGCACGTGAGCAATGATCCTGAAATCCTGCTGCGGCTGGACAGACTCAACATTCTCCAGAGCACGTTCAGCTTCCGGAACGAGGCCGCGGACACTCCGTACCGGCTCTTCCTGTCCGATGCGGATATCCGCTTCACGAATGTCAGCAATCAGCGTGCGGAGGGAAAAGGGGCCGGAAGCGTGAAGGGGGCGTTCATGGGCAGTGGGGCTGCCAACATCCAGTTGACATTCTTGCCAGTGGGGAAGAGAGCCGATCTCGACCTCATGGTCCGGATTGAAAGAGCGGAGCTGCCGGCGATAAACGAGCTGTTGCGTTCGTCCGTCGGATTCGACGTGGGCGCAGGCGAATTCTCGCTCTATTCCGAAGTCAACATCCGTGACGCAAGGATCCAGGGCTACATCAAGCCGCTCTTCAAGGATGTCGAGGTCTCCGACCCGCGCCAAGATATGGAGAAGGGGATCCTGCAGAAGGTCAAAGAAAGAATCATCAGTGGAGTCGCATGGATCCTCCGGAACCGTCCACGGCACGAGATCGCGACACGGGTCAACCTCTCGGGAACCCTGGACAGTCCGCAGTACAGCACCTGGGAGGCTATCGGGGGCCTGCTGAAGAATGCGTTCCTCCAGCCCCTCCTCCCCGGTTTCGAGAACGGGGAGGAGACGAAACCCGGCTGAGGCGGCGTGTCCGGGGGCGACATGATCATTCACGTGCTCGCGTGTGACTTCGATGGCACGATTGCAGAGCAGGGGCGAATGGCCGACGCCACGCTCCGAGCCCTGGAGCGCGTGCGCGAGTCGGGGAGAAAGCTCGTGCTCGTCACCGGGCGGACGCTCTCGGATCTTGAAAGCACCTGCCCGGTTTGCGAGCGATTGTTCGATGCCATCGTCGGGAAGAACGGCGCCGTCTTGTACCTCCCCGGAGAACGGGAGTGCAGGAGACTCGGCGAACCGCCCGAGCCGGCGCTGCTCCGGGACCTCCGGAGGCGGGGTGTGGTGTTCTCCCTCGGCACGTCGAGCATCCACACCTCCGCCGCGTTCGCCGAGGCGGCGCTCTTGGCGATCCGCGCGACGGGTGTCGATCGGGCGCTGGTCTTCAACCGCAACTCGTTGATGCTCTTGCCCGCCGGGGTCACAAAGGGATCCGGCCTGGAGGCGGCGCTGGGGGCGGTGGAGGTGTCGCCCCACAACGCCATCGGGATCGGCGACGCGGAGAACGACCACGCTGTCCTTGCCCTGTGCGAGCTTGGCGTGGCCGTGGCAGACGCCGTGCCGGCCTTGCGCGAGCGTGCCGACTACGTCACACGGGCGCCGGCTGCACGCGGCGTGGTTGAGTTCATCGAGGAGCACCTGCTGAAGGACCTCGCCGATCTCATCCGGAGGGTCCCGCGACACCGGCTCCGTCTGGGAGAGGAGGACGACGGGACGTCTGTGACCATCCCGGCCCACGGAGTCAACCTCCTGGTCCTGGGCCCTTCAGGCTCGGGGAAATCCACGGTCGCGGGAGTGCTCGTCGAGCGGCTCGTCGAGACGGGCCGATCCGTGTGCGTCCTCGACCCGGAAGGTGATTACCAGACCCTCGGCGATCTGATGGAAGTGGTGGTCTTGGGCCAAGAAGGTCACCACACACTGCCAACGCCCCAGGAGCTGGAGCAACTGCTCCGCCACCCAAGGACCAGCCTGGTGCTGAACCTCAGCGCCATGTCGCGGGCGGAAAAGGTGACCTACGGCACGCAGGTCCTGGCCGCCGCCACGGCGGTTCGTGGGTCCAGGGGAACGCCCCACTGGATCATGCTCGACGAGGCCCACCATCTCATGCCGCCGGAAGGATCCCCGGTGGCCGAAGTGCTTGCATCCGCCGGGGAAGGGATCTGTCTCATCACCCTGGCCGCGGATGGGCTCCCCCCGGATGTGCTCGCCTCGATGAACATGCTGGCGTCCACACACCTCGAGGCGTGTAGCGGCGGACTGCGTGGCTTGGCCGGGTGGCCCGTGAACGTCGGGCGGGCGCCCGGGGGTTTCCCGCTGGCTCCGGGCGAAATGGTCCTCGGGCGGGCTGACGGGGCGGCCCCGCGCTGGATCAGATTCTTCGTGGGCCGCCGGCGCAGTGCCCATCAACGTCATCTCCGCAAGTACGCCGAGGGTGAGCTGCCGCCGGATCGGAGCTTCTACTTTCGCGGCTCCCACGGCGAACTCAACCTCCGCGCCATCAATCTGACGCGCTTCTGCGAGCTCGCGGAAGGGGTGGACGAGGCGACGTGGGAGCATCATCGACAGCGGGGTGAATACTCGACGTGGCTCCGGGAGATGATCAAGGATCCGGAGCTCGGGCAGGAGGCCGAGGAGGTGGAGAGGGCAGATCGTCTTGCGGCACCCGAGGCACGGCGCACCTTACTGGAGGCGATCCGCCGTCGCTACGCTGTCTGATTCCTGAGCGTCCCGACTCTGGCGCGATTCCGGGGGTCAGCACGAGTTGAACTTCTTTCCACCCCTCCCGGAGGGGTCCGCGGGGAGGGCCGAGCGGGCCTGCCCTGACCCCGTAATATTGAGCAAGACAGATCTCCCCCAGGAGGGATTGCCTCTGAACCGAGACTTGAGGACCTTTGGAGCGCAGAGATTGGCGGGCGCCTTCGGCGTTGGTGGGCCAGGACGTGTGCGCAATGTAGGGCCGTGCAAGCGCGGCGCGGCTCCCACCGAGTTGCCCTGTGTGGTAATGCCTCTCCACCGAGACGCCGCCTCTCGGCGAGAACTGGCCTGTCCCGGTTGACAGAGTGACGCTTCAAGAACGTTGGTCTCTCCGACAGTGTGCCAGGTAGTCGCGCGCCACGAGGAACTCCGCCGTCAGCACGAACCCTTTGACAAGCCCGCGCAGGAATCCGATTACCAGCGCGTACAGGATCCTGTTGTTCGCCCTGGTGGTATTCACGACCGCGACCTCCCTCTGGCATGCATGAGTTGGTCCCTGGAATCCGATGGCGTTCAGCCTCCCAAGGATACGATTTCGTCACGCTTCCCGATGTATTCGAACGGGATCCGAGCCGCCCGTGGATTCAAAGCATCTGCACAGGCTTCTCAGGTGGCGAACGTCGGGTGTGGATTCCCAAATGGTTCCGGCTGGTGCGGTGTTTCGTGACCGAGCATTGATGTTTACAACATAGGTTTCACCGAAAGAGTCACTTGACATCATCTGAGGTTAGACATAATCTAAGCTTCCCATGGAGGACATACTGAAGAAGCTGGCTGCCTACGGGATTCAGCCGACCCCGCAAAGAATTGCCGTGGCGGAATACGTCTTGAACACCGTGAACCATCCGACCGCGGACGAGGTGTGGATGAACGTGCGCGACCGCTGCCCGACCCTCTCGCGCGCAACCGTCTACAACACGCTCAACCTGTTTGCCGAGAAGGGCCTGCTCAGGACGCTGTCCTTGAAGGAAGGCGTCGCGGTCTTCGACCCGCACGTCGCGCCGCACCACCACTTCATCGATGAAGAAACTGGCAACGTGCTCGACATACCCTGGGACGCCGTGAAGGTCACGGGCGAGAAATCCCTCCAGGGCCTCGAGGTCAGGGAATACCAGGTCGTGCTGCGCGGTCGGAGGCGGAAGTAGTTTTTTTGGCCCGGCGATGTAGACGATGTACAACTATTGACTACGTCTACTGCCGGGAAGGATGCACGCGCGGCCCGAGGCACATGTGCGGGCGGCATCGCGTTTTCCATCCGGGTATTGTCCCGCGTCATGGCGACCAACCAGGAACTACAGCCGACGGCCCGCGACGCTGAGGCGGTCGCGCGTCGGTCCGTCGCTGATCTGCGGCACCGCGAGCCGCACGGACCCCTCACCAGAAAGGAGAGAGCCATGAGCGAGAAGAAGAATCTCACCACCAACGCCGGGGCCCCCGTCCCCGAAACCAGAACGTCATGACCGCTGGCCCGCTCAGCCCACTCCTTGTGCAGGATTGGCAATTGTGCTTTCCTTGACAGCCTTGTCCCGTCCGGACGAGACACCGCCATCCCGGTCCAGCCGGAATCGGGCCTACTGGCCCGGCGTGGGAGGGCTCCCGGCCCGGCGAAGGGGATCGTCGCGCGACCTCGAAAAGCCAAATCCGATCACCAACTGGACCGAGTGATTGAGTGCAAACGACGAAAGGAGACAACACATGTCAACCGAAGCAAAGCGCCCGTTCCTTCACCCTGCCGGCGGCGGCACGACGAACCGAGACTGGTGGCCGAATCAACTGCGGCTGGACATCCTGCACCAGCATTCCTCCAAGTCCAATCCGATGGGCGAGGACTTCAATTACGCGGAAGAGTTCAAGAGCCTCGACCTGGCTGCTGTGAAGAAAGATCTCGCAGCGCTGATGACCGACTCGCAGGACTGGTGGCCGGCCGACTTCGGTCACTACGGACCCTTGTTCATTCGCATGGCGTGGCACAGCGCCGGCACGTACCGCATCGGTGACGGCCGCGGCGGCGGCGGCAGGGGCCAGCAGCGCTTCGCGCCGCTCAACAGCTGGCCGGACAACGTCAGCCTGGACAAGGCGCGTCGTCTGCTCTGGCCGGTCAAGCAGAAGTACGGCCGGAAGATTTCCTGGGCCGACCTGATGATCCTCGCGGGCAACGTTGCCCTGGAAACGATGGGATTCAAGACCTTCGGCTTCGGTGGCGGTCGCGAGGACGTCTGGGAGCCGGATCATGACGTCTATTGGGGCGCCGAGAATACCTGGCTGGGTGACAAGCGTTACGCCGGCGATCGCGACCTCGAAAATCCGCTGGCTGCCGTGCAGATGGGTTTGATTTACGTCAACCCGGAAGGCCCCAACGGCAACCCGGATCCGCTGGCTGCCGCCAGGGACATCCGCGAAACCTTTGCCCGCATGGCGATGAACGACGAAGAAACGGTCGCCCTCATCGCAGGCGGACATACCTTTGGCAAGACCCACGGCGCCGGTGATGCGAAAAATGTAGGACCTGAGCCCGAAGCTGCCGGCATCGAGGAACAGGGCTTGGGCTGGAAGAGCAGCTTTGGCACCGGCAAAGGCGGCCACACGATCAGCAGCGGCCTGGAAGTCACCTGGACCACCACGCCCACGAAGTGGAGCAACAACTTCTTCTGGAATCTGTTCGGCTATGAATGGGAACTGACCAAGAGCCCTGCCGGTGCTCATCAGTGGATACCGAAGGGTGGCGCGGGCGCCGATTCGGTGCCGGACGCGCACGATCCGTCAAAACG
>DATIFO010000026.1:0-6131 GCA_035455275.1 Methylomirabilis sp. (SeqCode)
TGAACGAAGAGCTTCGGGCGATGACAAGGACGTCCTGGAGCTTGGCAAGGCCGTTGATCAGCTCCTCGGCAAGGCCATCGGCAAGGTTGGCTTCTTTCGGGTCATCATTCAGACTGGCAAAGGGCAGCACCGCAATGGAGGTTGCATCCTCTGTTCTCTGTAGAACTTCCGTCTCCTTCTGGAGGCTCGAAACAAACCGGTCCCATGCCCTCCCGTTGCAGGCGTCCTCGTAGATGATGGCAACATCCTCCAATCGGGCGCCGAGCTTGTCCACCGAGAATCGCAGCCGGACGTGTTCTTCGCTCCCCGTGTACTCGAAGAGATTCGCCCAGCGATCCTTTTCGGCCTCGGAAAACTGGTACGTCCTGGCAATCCCGTCCCGAATTTCCTTCTTCTTGCCCACGACCTTGAAGAGTGGTGCGCTGTCGAGGTCCGTAAGGGCACCCTTCCACTTCCGATAGATCCGCCGGAGCAGGGGCGCCTCCTCGGAGGAGCCTGCCGACGCCCCCACGGTCTCGTTCAGGATCGCCAGCAGCTTCACGTTCTCCTGGAGCGGGATCGAGGTGACTCGGCCCAGTCGCTGCATCTCCTGGACGACCAGGCCGATGATAGCGAGATAGAACCGGCGAGAGGGTGAATCGAACAGGAGGGTCAGCTCCAGGGTGTCCGGAAGGTCGATGTGCAGCTTGAATTGCGTCAGGTCGATACGGATGGCCGGGCCGCGCGTGTCGCCCATGCGTAGTCCTCCTCGGACTGCCTGGCAGCTTAGCCACATCGGCCCAGGGGGGCAAGGTGAAAATCTCGTACCGTTCGAACGGTCAGGAACATAGGACAATCTTATATTGCCTGCAAAACGTCCGGCGTCATCGCGCCCCGGCTCCGGGAGCGGCCCGAGGGGTTGAGCTGGAAGCAGGCCGGATTTCCAGTAGGAAGGTAAGAGAGAATCGAGGTCACTGCCGGGAACGCTAGAGATTCGTGACAGCGCCCGGCGGAGCAATCCGGCAGATGCCCCTCGCGTCCCGCTGATTCTCAGAGGTAAAACGAGCGGTCGTCTCGAGGACACGCCATGCTGAGTCGCGGACTAGCCAGACGCGAGACGCCCTCCCTGGTTGAATCCGGGGAGGGCGTTGGTGTTTCAAGAGGACAATGAAGGTCCGGACTGTTCTGCTCAGATGATGGTGACACGCGGCACTGCAAAGGAGGAGAGCAATGAAGAGGAGCGGGGTTGTTCTGGGCGCGATGGTGTTGCTGGCAGTGGTGGGATTCTCGGTAACGGTCCTGGCCGGTAACCTGGATCCCCCTGGCGCGCCTGCGCCGACAATGAAGACGCTGGACCAGATCCCGCCGACCTGGAGCATAAAGCTTCAGTGCGACACTAGCCAGAATTGCCCACGTTTTGTCGTCCTGGCCGATTTTGCCAATGAGGCAGTGCTGGACAAGGAGACGGGGCTCGTCTGGCAGCGGTCGCTGGATACAACTACCTACAATTGGCAGGGTGCTCAGATCTATTGCTTCGGGAGATCCGACGGCCAGCGCTTCGGCTGGCGAGTCCCCGCGATGGAGGAGTTGTCGAGCATCCTGCCGTTCCTACCCGCGGGGCATCCCTTCGCCAACATCCAGGCTTCCGCTTACTGGTCGGCCACTACGCTTGCCCAGGATGACGCCCAAGCGTGGACCATGAACGGCACCACCAAAGGCTGGCACGCCAAGACGGAGGTATACAGAGTGTGGTGTGTGCGCGGTGGACAAGGCTACGATGGTAGGTGATTCGACCATTCGAGGCACCTGATGGTTTCGGGTTCCTTCCGATGGTAGTCACTCGGAGTGCAGGGGGGAGCCCCTGGTCCTAAGCTCCACGAAGGAAGGGTAGCGAATGGCCCGCTACGGGCACCGCTCGGTTCACAGGAAGGTTATGGACCTGACGAAAAACGCACGGGGGTGCGGTATGGATTTGGTCACGCGGAAGGCGAGAAGAAAGCGCGTTCGAAGTCCCGTGCTTACCCTGATACTGATCACACTCTTGCTTGGCGCGTTCTATGCGGGCGCGGGGTTGGCCGGCAACATCGACCCCGGCGACGACGGCTCCCGCTATGCCTACGGGGAGAACATCGGCTGGGTCAACTTCAAGCCGTCCTCCGGCAACGGGGTCACGGTGGACCCCACGGCGATCACAGGCTACGCCTGGGGCGAGAACATCGGCTGGCTCAATCTGAGCCCGCCCGGCGGCGGGGTCGTGAACGATGGGGCCGGCCGGCTCTCCGGCTATGCCTGGGGGGAGAACACGGGCTGGGTAAATTTTGATCCCCCGGGCGGCGGCGTCGTGATCGACACCTGTGGGGATTTCGGCGGGACCGCCTGGGGGGAGAATGTCGGCTGGGTGACCTTTCAGGCGACCAGTCCCGTCCCCTTCAAGGTCCGGACGGCGTGGATTCCACCCGACGTGATCCCGCCCGCCACCTCGGCGTCCGGCGCCGGGGCGGGCTGGAGCCAGACCGATGTCACCCTCACGCTGATCGCCACGGATAACGCCTGCGGCGCGGGGGTCAAGGAGCTACACACCCTCCTCGATAGCAACCCCGAGGTCATCACCCCCGGTCCCACGGCGAGCACGACCATCACGACCGAGGGGAGCCACACCTTCCGCTACTTCGCGGTGGATCAGGCCGCCAACCCGGAGCCGGCCCATGTGCTCCCGATCCGGATCGACAAGACGCCCCCACTGCCCAACATGACGAGCCCTGTGAGCGGGGCGATCTATGTCATCAACCAGGCGGTGCCGGCGAGCTTCGCGGCCACCGATGCGCTCTCGGGGGTGGCGGCTCTCACGGGCACGGTGCCCAACGGCGCCCCCATCACGACGGCCACCCCCGGGACCCAGACCTTCACCGTCTCGGCCACCGACCAGGCGGGGAACAGTGCCACCACCACCCGCGCCTACACGGTGGTGTACCCGGGGAATATCACCCCCACCAGCCCCAATCCCGGCCTGGCCTGGGGGGAGAATGTCGGCTGGCTCAACTTCAAGCCCGGTTACGGGCCGGGGGTCACCGTCAGCGCGAGTGCCCTCACCGGCCGGCTCTGGAGCGAGAACCTCGGCTGGATCACCCTGAATCCCCCGAGCGGCGGGGTGGTGAACGACGGGGCTGGCCACCTCTCCGGCTACGCCTGGGGGGAGAATGTGGGCTGGATCAACTTCAAGCCCACCGGCGGCGGGGTCAGCATCAATGGCACCACGGGGCAGTTCAGCGGCTACGCCTGGGGGGAGAACATCGGCTGGATCAACCTGGCGCCCACGGGCGGGGGCGTCACCACGACGCTCCCGGATACCACGCCCCCGACCATTGTCCACACCCCGGTGACGAGCTGGGCCAAGACCACCCCCCTCACCATCACCGCCACCATCACCGACAACGCCGGCGTGCAGGGCGCGATCTTGTTCTACCGGCCGACGGGAGCGAGCAGCTACGCCTCGCTGGTGATGGGGCGCTCGGGCTCCACCTACAGTGCCACCATCACTGTCACGCCTCCCGGGCTCCAGTACTACCTGGAGGCCCGGGACACGGCGAACAATCTCGCGCGCCCTCCCGGGAACGGCCCGACCACGCCCTACAACGTGGTGGTGGGGACTTCGGTTTTCGCCGACGACCCCCTGGTCGCGAAGGGCACCCCCATCAAAGCCCTGCACCTCACGCAGCTCCGGACCGCCATCAACAATCTCCGAGCGCGGTGTGAGTGCAGCCTTGCACCGATTCAGTGGACGGACCCCAGCCTCGCCGCGGGTAGTACGCCCGTAAAGCGGGTGCACCTCGGAGAACTCCGCGCCGCACTTGATGAGGTGTACGCCAAGAAGGGGCAGAGTCCGCCTGCATACACGGACCTCACGATCACGGCGCGCCAGACGGTGATCAAGGCAGCTCATCTGAACGAGCTGCGGACATTCGTGCGGGCGCTCGAATGAGTCTGTGAACGGTTCCCTCTCCCCCCGGTATCCTCTGGGTGCAGAAAGGACCAGGGGGAGGGTGAACGGCCGGTGGAGGCGGTCAGGGAAGGAGGGGGTCAGCAGGAGTAAAGGTACTGGTGCACCCGGGGGATGGCCATGGAGCCTTCACCGACGGCGGCCGCGACCCGCTTCACCGACCGGTGGCGGACGTCGCCGGCGGCGAATACCCCCGGCAGGCTGGTCTCGAACGGCAACGGAGGACGGTCGAGGTTCCACCCGAGGGGTGAGCCCTGTCCATCGGGCGCGAGATCGGGGCCCGTGAGGACGAAGCCGCCCTCGTCGCGCGCCATTGTCAGCGGCAGCCATGCCGTCTGCGGCTGGGTTCCGATGAGGACGAACAGTGCGGCGGCGGGCACGGTCTCGATCGCGCCGGAGCAGCCGTCCCGAAGCACCAGGGCCTGGAGCCGGTGCTCGCCGCGACCGTCAACGACCTCTGTGTTGGTGCGCACCAGGATGTTGGCGTTCGCCGCGATCTCCCTGACCAGATAGTCGGACATGTTGGCGGCGAGCGACTCCCCGCGGACGAGCATGGTAACCCGCGCCGCGTACCTGGCGAGGTGGAGCGCCGCTTGGCCCGCGGAGTTCCCCCCGCCGGCCACGAACACCTCCTGCCCCAGCATGGCGGGAGCCTCGGTCACGGCCGCGCCGTAGAAGACACCGAGACCGATGAGGGCTTCGATCCGCGGGATGCCCAGCCGGCGGTAAGAGACACCCATCGCCAGGACCACCGCACGGCTCACGATCTCCGGGCCGTCGCTCAGGACGACGACGCGCTCTCCCTCCCGGCCGCGTAGCGCGACCGCTTCCCTCGTGAAGTGAAAGTGCGTGCCGAAGAGCCACGCCTGCTGGTAGGCCCGTGCCGCCAGTTGCCCGCCGCTGATGCCCCGTGGAAAGCCGAGGTAGTTGCGGATGCGCGAGCTGGTCCCGGCCTGGCCTCCGATCGCCTGGTGCTCCACGACCATGGTGCGCAGACCCTCGGAGGCGGCGTACACCGCGGCAGAGAGACCGGCCGGTCCGGCGCCGATCACGGTGAGATCGTAGGCGGCCTCCTGCGGCGGAGCGTTCGCGGCGAGGGCCTCGGCGATCTGCGGGTTGCCGGAATTCGCGAGGACCGTCGTGCCCAGCACGATCACCACCGGCAGCGGCCCGTCCGCGCGGCCCGCCTTGCGCAGCAGCGCTTGGCCGTGCTCCCCGTGGACGTCGTAGTAGCCGTAGGGAACGCCGTTGCGCTGCAGGAGGTCGCGCAGCTCGTGGCAGCGTGCCATCCCGAACTCGCCCACGATCTGCACGGCCTCGAACCTCGGCCGGTGCAGCCTGGCCCAGTCCTCGAGAAAATCCGTGATGGACTTGTGAAACTCCTCGTCGGGCGAGCCCCATGGCCGGGTGACGAACCCATCGATCTGGCCCAGGGCCGCGGCCTGCAGGATGTGGGGCGTGGCGCGGCGGTCCCCCCAGGCGATCAGCAGGACGCGCTTCGCCTCGGGATGCAGCTCGTGGGCCCGGAGCAGAAACTCGATGCCGGTCATCTCCGGCATCCATTGCTCGGCGACGAGGAGTGCCACCTGGCGACCCCGAGCCCGCTCTGCCTCGAGCTGGTGGAGCGCGGCGCTCGGGACCCGCTCCGCCCTGACCGCATAGGCGGCGCCGTAGCGCCGGCTGAGCTGTCGCTCCACCGCGTCCAGCGTCTCGGCGCCATCTCCGACGGCGAGGATCGTGGCCTGGTGTGTCGTCATGGGTTGACCTGTTCCGCAGTCCTCCCGGGCACACCTGCTGTGACCCGATATCCCCCGTTCGCCTTGAGCCCGTCGAAGGACGAACGGTCGCACGGGGCAGGCCCTTCGACAAGGCTCAGTACAGGATTGTCGAAGGGCGATCGATTCGCTTCGAGACGCGGTTCGCGCTTCGACGCGCTCACCGCGAACGGGATGGCAGCGGGAGGAATCCGTCGTCGAATCCCGGGCCAGAGAAACTAGCGGCTGGGCGACCAGGGCCCGGGCACCTCATAGGCCTCACCTGCGCCGGGCCACGGCGGCATGGTGATGGCGATGGCGGCAAGCGGCTCCGGCCCGAAGGAGCGGAACTGGAACTCAGTGCCCGCCGGGAGCGCGATGGCCACGCCTGCTTCCACCCG
>DATIFO010000027.1:0-35415 GCA_035455275.1 Methylomirabilis sp. (SeqCode)
TACCCGGGAGTCTGGGCGCGCCTGGATAGCGGGGCCGCGAAGACGATCCTGTACTACTCGCACTACGATGTCCGGCCGGTCGGCCCGGAGCCCTGGGACTGGCCGCCCTTCGGCGCCGAGCTCACCGAGATGCCGCCGTACAAGCAAGTGATCGTCGGCCGCGGCGCGCGGGGGCTGAAGGGCCCGCTGCAGGCGTGGCTCAACGCCCTGCAGGCCCTCACCGCCGTGGAAGGGAGGCTGCCGGTCAACGTCCTGTTCCTGATCGAGGGGGCGGAGATTCTCGGGAGCCGCAACTATCTCCAGCTTGCCGAAAGGTACCGGGAGCAGTTGCGGGAGGCGGACGCGCTGTTCAGCCCCGGCGCCTCGCAGAGCGCCCAGGGCGAGGTGTCCGTCGTCCTCGGCTACAAAGGGCTGCTCTATCTGGAGCTGGAGGCCAGCGGCGAGGCCTGGAACCGCGGCCCCAGCGCCCCGGTGCACAGCGCCACCAATGCCGTCGTGGACAGTCCCGCGTGGCGCCTGATCCACGCCCTGGCGACCCTCACGGACCGGGAGGGTGAGCGCCTCACCGTGGACGGGCTGGGGCCGCTCTTCGACCAGCGCAAGGAGATCAGCTCCGAGGAAGGCGAGCTGCTGGAACGGCTTCACCGGCGGTTCGAGGGCCGCGACCCCAATGCGGTCATCCCGGGTCTCACCGCCGGCGCCCCCGTGAAAACGTTCAAGCGGGGCCTCCGCGGTCGGGACGTGCTGACCGAGTATCTCTACGCGCCATCCGTCAACATCAGCGGCTTGCGGAGCGGCTACATCGGTCCCGGCAGCAAGTCCTTCCTCCTGCCCCACCAGGCGGTCGCCACGCTCGACATCCGACTGATCACCGATCTGGACGCCCAGGAGGTGCTCCGCCGCCTGCGGGCGCACCTCGACCGCGAGGGGTTCGGCGACATTCGCCTGCACGCGTACGGCGCGTACAACTGGGGGCAGACGGATCCCCGTGCGGACGTGGTCCGGGCCACCCTGCAGACGCTGGAGGCGCATGGCTACCCCGCGGTGGTCTGGCCGATGGTGGCCTTCGGTGGACCGTGGGCCCACCTGCCCAGGGCCCTGGGGATCCCGGCGCTCCGGGGCGCCGGCCCGGGGTACGGGGACCGCATGGCCACCAGCAACGAGTTCTACGTCATCGAGGGTGACGGCACGGTGGCGGACCTGGCGGACACGGAGAACTTCTACGTGGACCTGCTCTCCAACTATGCCGCGCTGTAGTGCGCGCGCCGAGCGGGAGTGGGCGCGGTGAACCGGATCGTGGTGTGCCCGGAGCCCCTGGCGGCGGCTGCGGGGGCGGAGATCTTCCGCGACGGAGGATCGGCGGTCGACGCGGCGCTGGCCACGGCCTACGCCCAGGCTGTCGTGTCGCCGGCGATGACGACCCTGGCGGCCACCGGCGTGATGAATCTCTATCACGCACCGAGCCGGCGCAACGTCCTCATCGATTTTCTCGACCGGGCCGGCTCCCTGGCCCGACCGGACATGTACCCCGGTGTCCGTCCCGGCGAGATCCTCTTCGGGTACCCATCCATTCTCGTCCCCACCTTCGTCCGGGGGACCCAGACCGCATTCGAGCAGTTCGGCAGCGGGCGCGTGTCCTGGGGACGATTGCTCGAGCCCGCCATCCGCTACGCGGAAGAGGGGTTCTCGGTCTATCCCTACCTGCACCAGTACTGGCGGGCAGAGGCCCCCGTCCTGCAGACATCCGCTCCGTTCGATGGCTTCAGCATGCTCTCGACCACCCCGGCCTGCGCGGCCATCTTCACCGGGGAGGGGCGGGTGCTCGGCATCGGGGAGCGGTTGGTCCAGCCCGATCTGGCGCGCACCCTCCGGCGGCTCGCCGTCGAGGGCCCCGAGGAATTCTACACGGGGGAGACCGGGCGCAGGTTGGCTGCGGATCTGGAGCGGCACGGGGCGCCGGTGACGGCGCGCGATCTCGCCCTGTGTCGGGCCGAGATCCGGGAGCCGCTCCGCGGCAGCTACCGTGGTCTCGCGATCAGCACGGATCCTCCGCCGGCCATCGGCGGCCTGCTCCTCTTGCTGCTGAATATCCTGGAAGGCTATGACCTCCGCGCCCTCGGACAGGAGAGCGCCGCGTACTACGACCTGCTTGCGCGGGCGCTGTTCCTGGTCTTCGGGGACCGGACCCGCCTGGCCGAGGCCGGGGCCGACCCCGCCCGGACCGCTCACTTCACCTCCAAGGCCCACGCCGCGGAGCTGCGCAGCCGGATCGGCGAGGTGCCCCGCCGGGCGGCACAGGCGCCCGCGGATCTCCCCGGCACGACGCACGTCACGACGTACGACGACGAGGGCTCCGCGGTGAGCCTGACGCACACCGTCTGCTACGGCTCGGGCGTGGTCACGCCTGGTCTGGGTTTCATGTACAACAACGGCATGTGCATGTTCGATCCCCGTCCCGGACTCCCCAACTCGATCGCCCCCGGCAAGCGTCCCATCGCGGGGGGCGGCCCCGCCATCCTGTTCCACGGCGACCTGGTGCGGCTTGTTCTGGGCTCGCCGCACGGCGGGCGGAAGACCAGCTCGATGGCCCATGTCCTCACGAGCCTGCTGGACTTCGGCCTCTCGGCGGCGGCGGCGGTCGCCAGCCCCCGCATCCACTGCGAGCACGGCCCCCGGGAGCTGCGGGTGGACCCGTTCTTTCCGCTGGACACCCGCGGCGCGCTCGGACGGCTGGGCTACCAGGTGCGCGAGGACTTTTACGGCGGGCGGGTCTGCCTGGTGGCTGTGGATCCGGATACGCGCAAGGCGAGCGGCGCCTCCGACCCCAGGGGCGGCGGCGGCCTGATGGAGTTGTAGACGCTCGGGCGTGGGCTGGCCGGCCGGGCCAGCCGTTGACAAGGGCCGCCCGCCTCAATAGACTGTCCCGACTTGCCCCGTTCCTGCCGGATCGGACTGCATCGCAGCCGCGGATGCCCGCGGAAGGAGGAGCACATGAGCCGCCGAAAGACGAGTCGCCGAGAGTTCCTGCGCCTGGCCGTCGCCGGGGCGGGTGCGGCGGTGATGACGGGACGCTCCGCGGCCCGCGCCGCCACCAGTCCCGGCCGGCCGTTGACCGTCGTCCAGACAGCCTGGCCGCAGTCCCTGGACCCCTCCATGGACACGAACGTCAATGCCGGCAACATGTACGCCCACATCTTCGAGAGTCCGGCCCAGTACCGGTACGATGCCCAAGAGAAGGTCATGAAGCTCGAGCCGCGTCTCTGCGACAAGTGGGAGAACCGGGCGCCCGACCGCTGGCGGTTCCACCTCCGCCCGGGCCTCAAGTTCACGAACGGGGAGGAGATCAACTCGGACTGCGCCAAGTTCAGCATGGAGACGATCAAAGGCAACAAGGGGATGGCGGCCCCATTCCTGGCACACGTCAAAGAGGTGGTCCCGGTCGACAAGCTCAGCTTCGACCTGGTGACCGAGGGCCCCTACGCGGCCACCCCGGCCTCCACCGCGTTTTTCTTCTTCTTCCCGCCCAAGTACTACGTCGAGTCCGGCGGCAAGACCCGCTTCGGCCGGAAGCCGATCGGCAGCGGTCCCTACCGGTTCGCGGAGTGGCAGGAAGGGGTGCACATCAAGCTGGAGGCCAACCCCGCCTACTGGGGTCCCAAGCCGCAGATCCCGGCCATCACCTTCCGGGCGCAATCCGAGACGGCGACCCGCGTGGCGCTGCTCGAGACGGGGGAGGCGGACCTCATCACCGCGCTGTCCCCCGAGCTGATCGACCGGGTGAAGCGGACGGCAGATATCCGGACCGCCCGCGGGCTGCGGCGGGTGTTCTGCTTCTTCAACGCCAATGTCGCCCCGACCGACAATCCCCTGGTGCGCAAGGCGATCAACCACGCCGTGGACGTGGAGGCGATCGTGAAGAACGTCCTGGAGGGGCACGCCTACGCGGCGAAGGGAATCAACAAGCCGGGCTACATCGGCTACGCCCCGGACAAGCTCACGGGCTACCGGTACGACCCGGAGCTGGCCAAGAAGCTCCTGGCGCAGGCCGGGCACCCCAACGGGATCGACCTCGACTACAATCACCCCGTCGGCCGCTGGCTGAACGACAAGGACGTGGCGGCGGCCATCATCGACATGGCCGCGAAGGCGGGCATCCGGTTCAGGGACAAGGGGGTGGAATTCAACACGGTGTCTTCGCTGTACACCACGCAGAAGGCGACCGGGATGAACATGTGGTCGGTCGGGCCGCTCTGGCTCGACCCCTCCTACGAGTGGCAGGTCCATTTCTGGACCCGGGGGCTGTACCATTACACCAACAACGCCAAGATGGACGGCCTGCTGGATCGGCTGCGGATGGAGGTGGATCCGGCCAAGCGCGTCCCCATCGCGCAGGAGTTCGAGAAATACGTGGTGGACGAGTATTGCCCCTGGCTGTTCCTGTACGACGAGGAGCACATCTACGGCGCGAACAGGAAGCTCCAGTGGACCCCCAGCCCCTTCGAGCGGATGGACCTGCAGTACGCGACCGTCGCCGCGTAACAGGATGCTGAAAGACTCGCTTTCGCCCAGGCTGCTCAAAAAGGTCCAGATGCAAGGCGGCGCGCGATGCGAGGTGCGAGGCGTACTTAGCACGTACGTCGCAGCGCCGCGCGAGCGCGCGGGGTACCCGTCCGGAGGATGGGTCCCCGCAGATGGGCCTTTTTCAGCAGCCTGCTAAGCGTCTCGCGGGGGGACCCGTCGCCGGAGCAAAGGAATCCCGTGCATGTGGCGGTACATCCGTCGCCGCCTCCTGCTCGCCGTCCTGACCTACTGGGCGGTGAGCACGGTCGTCTTCGGCCTGCTCTACCTGACCGGCGACCCGGTCGCGATCCTGCTGGCGGGGACGCCGGCTGGCCAGACCCAGCTCGAGGAGCTGCGGCACGAGCTGGGCTTCGACCAGCCGGTGCCGGTCCAGTACCTCCGCTTTCTGGCCGGCGCCGTCCGGGGTGATCTCGGCAAGTCCCTGCGGTCCGGCGAGCCGGCCTTGCTCCTCGTCTCCCGGCGCATCGGCTTCACCGTGGAGCTGGCCGTCCTGGCCATGACCCTGGCCCTCGTGGTCTCCGTCCCCGTCGGCATCGTGTCGGCCATGTGTCGCGGCTCGCTCCTGGACCGCACGCTCATGCTGCTCAGCATGGTGGGCCAGTCCATGCCCATCTTCTGGGTGGGCCTGCTCATGATCGCCGTGTTCGCGGTGGGGCTGCGCTGGTTCCCGGCCGGCGGCGCCGGGGGGATCGAGTACCTGGTCCTGCCCGCCGCCACGCTGGCACTGTACCCCCTGGCGCGCATCACCCGCCTGGTCCGCTCCAGCCTGGTGGACGTGCTGGGCCAGGACTACATCCTGGCGGCACGCGCCCGCGGGCTGTGGGAAGCGCTGGTCGTGGGCAAGCACGCGCTCAAGAATGCCTCCCTGCCCGTGGTCACGATCGTGGCGCTGCAGTTCGGCTACATGCTGGGGGGCGCCGTGATCACCGAGACGATCTACGGCTGGCCGGGGATCGGCCACTACACCGTGACGGCCATCCACGAGCGCGACTTCCCGGTGGTGCAGGCGGCCGTGGTCCTGGCCTCCGGCATGTTCATCGGCCTCAACTTCCTGGTGGACCTGCTGTACGGCTGGCTGGACCCCAGGATCCGCTACACATGAGCGCCCCCGTCGCCACTTCCCCGGCGCCGACGGCAGTGCGTGAGCTCGGCGGCCGCCGATCCTCCCGCTTCCAGAGCGGCGACCCGGTGGTGCTCGGCGCCTTCCTGGTCCTGGCCACCATCGCCCTCTGCGCCCTGATGCCCGCGACCCTCGCCCCGCACCCGCCCAACCAGCAGCAGATCACCATGCGGCTGCGTCCGCCCGTCTGGATGGCGCGCGGGAATCCCGCCCACCCGCTGGGGACCGACCAGTTGGGGCGGGACATCCTCTCGCGTGTGATCCACGGCGCCCGCATCTCGCTCATTGTGGCCCTGAGCGCGCTGGCGATCTCGGGGACGATCGGCGTCACCATCGGGCTCGTGGCGGGGTACTACCGCGGCTGGCTGGACGACTGGATCATGCGCATCGCGGACGTGCAGCTCTCGATCCCCTATGTCCTGCTCGCCATCGCCATCATCGCGGTGATCGGGCCCACCAACCGCAACGTGGTGCTGGTCCTGGCACTCAACGGCTGGGTGGTGTATGCGCGGCTGGCCCGGGGGCAGGCACTGTCGCTGCGCGAGCGGGAGTTCATCCAGGCCTACCGCGCCCTGGGGGCCCGCGACTGGCGCATCGTCCTGCAGCACATCCTGCCCAACCTGGTGAGCGCCGTGATCGTGGTGGGGTCGCTGGAGCTGGCGGGGATCATCACCCTGGAGTCCTCGCTGTCGTTCCTGGGTCTGGGGATCCAGCCGCCCACGGTGAGCTGGGGATTCATGCTCGCGGACGGGCGGACCTACCTGCTGGGCGGGGCCTGGTGGGTGGTCACCTTTCCCGGACTGGCGATCACCGCCATCGTGCTGAGCATCAACGTCCTGGCGGATTGGCTCCGCGATGTGCTGGACCCCCGGTTGAAGCTCTAGCAGGCTGCTGAAAAAGGCCCATCTGCGGCGTTGGCTCGCTCGCGCGGCGCTGCGGCGTACGGACCCAGTACGCCTCGCACCTCGCATCGCGCGCCGCCTTGCATCTGGACCTTTTTGAGCAGCCTGGGCGAAATCGAGTATTGCAGCATTCCGCTAAGATGCGCGAGTCGTCCCTCTTGGAGGTGGAGAATCTTCGGGTGGAGTTCCCGACGCCCACTGGATCGGTGCGGGCGGCGGATGGCGTGTCGTTCCGCCTGTCGCGGGGAGAGATCGTGGGCCTCGTGGGGGAGAGCGGCTGCGGGAAGACCGTCACCACCCTGGCCCTGCTGCGGCTGGTGCGCCCGCCGGGGCGGATCGCCGCGGGCCGCATCCTGTTCAAGGGTCGGGACCTTTTGACCCTGCCCGACCACGAGATGCGGGCGCTCCGCGGCGGGGAAATGGCCATGATCTTCCAGAATCCCATGACGGCCCTGGACCCTGTCTTCACGGTGGGCGACCACATCGCCGAGGTGTTCCGCGCGCACTCGAATCTGCGCACAGCCGACGTGCCGACGGCCGCCGCGGAGGTCCTCCAGCGGGTGCGGGTCCCGAACCCGAGGGCGCAACTGAAGGCCTACCCCCACCAGTTCAGCGGGGGCATGGCCCAGCGACTCATGATCGGCATGGGGCTGGCCGGGCGTCCGTCGCTGCTGATCGCGGACGAGCCCACGACGGCCCTGGACGTGAGCGTGCAGGCGCAGATCCTGGCGCTCCTGCGGGCCATCCGGACGGAGCTGCAGACGGCCATCGTCCTGATCACCCACGACCTGGCCATCACGGCGCAGCTCTGCGACCGGATCGTCGTGATGTACGCGGGGCAGGTGCAGGAGTCGAGCCCCACGCGCGACCTGTTCCGTGCCCCGCAGCATCCGTACACACGGGGCCTGCTGGACTCCATGCCGCGGCTGGGGCACAAGCGTGGGCGGCTGGAGCAGATTCCCGGCCAGCCACCCGACCTGCGAGCGCTCCCGCTGGGCTGCCGCTTCGCCCCGCGCTGCCCCCGGGCGGAGGCACGCTGCCACGCGGAGGAGCCGGTCCTCGCCCCGTCGGGAGACGGGCGGGAGGTCCGGTGCCACTTCCCCCTGGAGGCGCGGTGACGGACCTGGTCGTCGTCGAGGAACTGTGCGCCTACTTCCCGGCGCGGGCCCCCACGGGTCGCCGCGCAGTCCTGCACGCGGTGGACAAGGTGAGCTTCGCCATCCGCCGCAATGAGATCCTGGCCCTGGTGGGGGAGAGCGGCTGCGGCAAATCCACGCTCGGCCGGACCATCCTGCAGCTCCAGAAGCCCACGGCGGGCCGCGTCCTCTTCGACGGGCAGAACCTGGCGGCCCTGCCTCCCGGTGAGCTGCGGCGCCTCCGGCGCCGCATGCAGGTCATCTTCCAGAACCCGCACGGCTCGCTGGATCCGCGGATCTCCATCGGCCAGGCCATCCGGGACCCGCTGGACATCCACGCCGTCGGGACGGGGGACGAACGGCGGGCCCGGGTCGCGGAACTCCTCGGCCTGGTGGGGCTCCACCCCGACCACGCGCGGCGCTTCCCGCATCAGATCTCCGGCGGGCAGGCCCAGCGGGTGGCCATCGCCCGCGCCCTGGCGCTGCATCCGGAATTCATCATCGCCGACGAGCCGGTCTCCTCCCTGGACGTCTCCATCCAGGCCCAGATCCTGAACCTGATGGCGGATCTGCGGACCTCGCTCGGACTGACGTATCTGTTCATCGCCCACAACCTTGCCGTCGTCGAGCACTTCAGCACCCGCGTGGCCGTCATGTACCTTGGCCGCATCGTGGAGCTCGGGCCGAGCGCCGAGCTGTACGCCCGCCCGCTGCATCCCTACACGCAGGGCTTGCTCGCGTCGGCCCCGGTGGCGGACCCGGACGCCCCCGTGCGGCCCCTCCTGCTCCAGGGCGACGTGCCGAGCCCCCTGGACCCGCCGCCCCGCTGCCGATTCGAGTCACGCTGCCCCTCCGCCATGGACATCTGCCGGCAGGTGGATCCGGACCTGACCCAGGTCGAGCCGGAACACTGGGTGGCCTGCCATCTCTATCCAGGTCAACGCGCGGCTCCGCCGGCACCGGAGACCGCTAGTCTCGATCCGAAATCCCCTCACCACCAAGGCACCAAGACACCAAGGAATGATGCTGGGCGAACGGGCGGCTGACGGAAACTCTGGCGGCCCCAGGAGTGCCGGTCAGGGATTGGGTGTCGAGCCCCGAAAGTGTTCAGTTCTCCTTGGTGCCTTGGTGTCTTGGTGGTTGATTATTTTCGGATTGGAGGTAGAAAGGGGACCTCATGAATGACATCGCACCGGCACTCCGCGACCGGCTGGGGAGAATCCACACGGGCTCGCTCAGCGATGCGCTCGGCTCGATCGGGGTTCTGGCCGCGCCCATCCGCGTCATCACCCCGGGCGGGCGCCTGGTCGGACCCGCATTCACGGTCAAGTGCTACCCGGGCAGCATCATCACCGTGCACAAGGCTCTGATGGAAGCGCCGCCCGGTGTGATCCTGGTGGCGGATGACGAGGGGGACACGCGCGGCGCCCTGTGGGGCGAGGTCATGACGCATCAGGCGCAACGCCAGGGCGTCCTCGGCCTGGTCACGGACGGGCCGGTCCGCGACACGGCCGAGATCGCGGCCCTCGATTTCCCGGTGTTCGCCGGCACGGTGACGCCTCGCGTCGGGACGAACCGACGGGTCGGGCAGACGCAGGTCCCCATCGCCTGCGCGGGCGTGGTCGTCACCCCCGGGGACATCGTGGTGGCGGATGCCGACGGGGTGGTGATCATTCCCCGCGAGCAGGCCGAGGCCGTGGCCAAGCGTGCCGAGGCCATCGTGGCGCGGGACGAGGAATTCATCCGGCAGATCCAAGAGGGGAAGCATCTGGTGGACCTGCTGAAATTCCGGGAGCTGATCACCGGGGCAGCGTAGTTTCCTGCCGTGTCCCCCCGGCGGCCCACGCCCCGGTGGTCGGAGGCGGCATTTTCCTGACTGGCACGAACCCTCGAACACGGGAGGAGGTCCGTATGGGGAAGTTCATGCTGTCGCGCCTGAGCTGGGTCGAGGCGCGCGAGGCGGCGGCCCAGAAGCGCGTCGTGATCCTGCCGGTCGGCACGCTGGAGAACCAGAGCCTGCATAACCTCCTGGGATACGATGCGATCGTGGCGGAGCGCCTGGGCGAGGCCGCAGCACGCCGGACCGACAGCCTCGTGGCGCCCACGATCCCCTACGGCTGCTCGCAACTGTTCCGGGACTACCCGGGGACCGTGGTGTGGCGGTTCGAGACGCTGGCGGCCGTCCTGCGGGACACGATCACGAGCTTCCGCCGGCACGGCTTCTCCCACATCCTGCTCCTCAACAACCATTTTCCGAACGAGCCGGCGGTCGAGGTGGTTGCGCGGGAGCTGCGGGAGACAGACGGGACCCTGATTGCGTCCATCATCCCGCACAAGCTGGCGCGCGACCTCGGCAAGGACCTGTACGTGGGCCATGCCGACGCCGTGGTTCACGGCTCGGACCCCGGCACGTCATTGATGCTCTATCTGGTCGGCGAGGATATGCGAATGGACGCGGCCCGCACGGTACGGTCTCGGACCCTGCAGGGGTTCGAGATCGAGTCGCCCAACGCGGTCAAGTTCCAGCAGAGCAGCGTCAATATGTACATGGACATGCAGGACATGCAGCCGATCGGCGGTACCGGGGACGCGCTGTTTGCGTCGAAGGAGAAGGGCGAGACGATCTTCAACCGCATGGTGGACTTCGTGGCCGACTTCATCACGCGCTTCAAGAAGATGGATCCCCGCCTGCGGACACCGGTGAGCGATCAGCCGGAGTAGGACAAATCCATTCGCGGCGCATAGAGCGATCCACCCATGAGGGCTTCCGTGACCGGGGTCCGGCAGGGGTCCCGCTGGCTCGGAGGTGCGGCGGCCGGGAATGCGGGGGACCGCGAATCCCGTGGGCCCGCTACCAGCCTTGGAATCTCAAGGCCCTCCGCAGTCAGGATGCCGCCTAGAAGGCCAGACAGGCGATCCCGCCGACCGTGCACACCGCCCCCACGACGGTGCGGGTCGACGGCCGCTCCTTCAGCACCCCGATCTCCAGGGGGATCGCGAAGAGCGGGGCGGTGGAGGCCAGGGTGTTGCCGATCGCCACTCCGCCTGAGCGAATGGCGATCGTGAACAGCGCCGAGCCCACGGCATTGAGGAGGCACACCGTCGCGAGCCGCCAGCGCTCGTCCGCCGAGCTGGCGCGGACTGCGGCCAGCGTGCCCCGCGTCCACGGTGTCAGCCAGAGGACGAGACCCGCCATGGGGATGCGGAGGGCGGTCCCGGCGAGGACCGGCACCTGGAGCAGCGCGGGTTTGAGGATGGTGGCCGAGAGGGCCCAGGCCGCCGCCGCATAGACCACCAGCCGGATCCCCCACCGCCTGGCCCGGGTGGCGCGGGGCCCGTCCGGATCGCGCCCCGAGATGATCAGGCCCAACCCGCCGAGCACCACCAGGATGCCCGCCAGCCGCAGGAGGGTCATGGGCTCTCCGTAGACCGCGATCCCCGTGAGCGTCGTGAGCAGCGGGTTGAGCAGGCTGAGCGCGAGGGCGAGCGTGAGGCCCAGATGGTCGAGGCTGCGGAAGAAGAGGCTGTCCCCCACTGCCATGGACAGCAGGATGGCGATCCAGAGCGACAGCACGACCCAGAGCGGGGCGCGGAGCATCGCCGGGCCCTCGCCCGCCATGATCGCCGCGCCCAGGAGGATGCCCCCGCCCAGGGTCGAGCGCACCGCGCTCAGCTCGACCGGGGTCAGCCGCCCGAGGAGCGAGCGGGCGAGGAGACTGGTGACGGCCCAGTTCAGCCCGCAGGCGAGTCCGGCCAGGATTCCCAGCGTGAGGTCAGTCATGGGTGGACGCCACGTCCCGCTGTGCGGAGATCTCGGGTTTCGACCCATCGGTCGATCCGGGTCGGTCGCCGAGGCCGCCAGGTGAGGGAACAATACGAGGTCGGGGACCCACCCCGCACGCCGAACGGCTCGCGGGAGGGGGCTTGGCCGCCTGGCGTCCGCATGACCTGTGGCTTGGGGGCCAGCGGCTCAAGGCGCATGGACACTCGCGCGGCCCGATCCCCTCGCCATGGCGCCGAGACCGGGCCCCGGCGATCGCGAGGGGAGGCAAGGACCGAGCGGGGAGGCTGGACGAGATACCTGCGGTCGAGTGGTCGCGAGGTGGTGGGGTAGGGCACCCAGCGCGGGCTGAATTCCCGCCGGCGAGCGCAGCGCACGCAGCCTCCGCAAATCCCTGGCGGAGAAGCCGAGACGGTCGATGGGATCGCCCTGACTCCGGTGGTTGATCGGCACTCACACTCCTGGAGGGTGTTTCCGGCGGGATCGCACGAGAAGAAGTCTTTGCCCCGCGCTCACCTTCGTCATCATCACAACTGCCGCGACTCGAAGGTATTGCACTGCCGCATATCGCCGCTCTCGACGCCGCGTTTGAACCAGCTCACGCGCTGCGCCGAGGTCCCGTGGGTGAACGTGTCGGGAACCGCGTAGCCGCGTCCTTGCTGCTGCAGACGGTCGTCGCCGATCGCGCTGGCGGCCGCCAGCGCTTCCTCGATGTCGCCGGCCTCGAGGATGTTGCGAACGCGGTCGGCATGGTAGCCCCAGACGCCGGCCAGGCAATCGGCCTGGAGCTCCAGGCGCACCGACAAGGCGTTGGCCTGCCTTTCGCTGGCACGGCTTCGCGCCGCCTGCACCTTGTCCGAGATGCCGAGCAGGTGCTGCACGTGGTGGCCGACCTCGTGCGCGATGACGTACGCCTGGGCGAAATCGCCGGGCGCCTTGAAGCGAGCCTTCAGGTCCTGGTAGAAAGCGAGATCGATATACACCTTCTGATCCTCCGGGCAATAGAACGGCCCCATCGCCGTCTGGCCGGTGCCGCAAGCGGTCGGCGTCGCGCCCGTGAAGAGGACGAGCCTCGGGTCCTGGTACTGGCGGCCGGTTTGCCGGAAGATCGCGCGCCAGGTGTCCTCGGTGTCCGCAAGCACCTTCGAAACGAATCGTGCCATCTCGTCGCCGGCTGGAGGCTTGTGCACGGGCACCGACCGGGGCGCCGGGGTGCCGCCACCCGAGAAGAGACCCAGCATCACCGACGGGTCGATGCCGAGGAAGTAGCTCGCCGCCAGCGCGAGGATGACCGTGCCGATGCCGACGCCCCGGCCGACGCCGAAGCCTCCTCGACCGCCTTCGCCGCGGCGGTCCTCGACATTGTCGCTCTCTCGTTCGTTGTCGAGCCGCATGGTAGTGACCTCCGCTTCCCGTCCGTTCTCACTCCGAGCACGGGGAGCTAACCGATCTTCCCAGCGCTTTCAGCACGGATGACTACCCGCAGGATACGTGAGCTTACCTCGCCCCTGGCGGCAGAGCAACACACAACTCCGCGCGCTTGGGATGTCATGGGCGCAAGATGACCAGCGTGCGGGGGCGAAACTCGCCGTCCGGCGTCGGTCGGGAATATCGGCCGCAGGCAATGGGTGTGGCCTGGTTGTCCGCAAGAACTCCGTAGCTCGCCAAGAGGACGGATCCGATTTCCGGGCAGCATTGACTTCGAACTCATCGATTCCATCAGGTGTTTCACGGGTCGCCCAGCCTGGGATGTGCGCCATTGCGCACCTGGGAGTCCGGCCCCCCTGGCCCCCTCATCCCGCAACTTGGCCTCCGCACACCGGACTCCGACACGGAACGACGTGAGCGCGCTCAGGCGAGGGGTCGCTCCGCTTCCAGCAAGACACAGCGGCGCGGATCGAGGGTGAGATAGGCCTGGTCCCCCTCTTCGAGCGGCTCCGTGGCCGCGCAGCGGACGACGAGCTGGCGATCCTCCCAGTCCACATGGTACTGGGTGAAATCCCCCTGGAACACGCGCCGGCGGATGCGCACGGACCACACGTTCCTCTGGTCCGCCGGCGCCTCGCGGCTGAGTCCCAGGTGGATGGTCCGCACCGAGAAGACGCCGTCGGCGCCGACCGGCCGGCCGTGCGTCGTGCCGTACACGAGCGTGCCGCCGGAGGTCTCCAGCGCGATCAGCCCGTCCCGGCCGCACTCGGGCCGGTGGCGGCCGCGGATCAGGTTGGCCGAGCCGACGAAGTCGGCCACGAAGGCGTTGCGCGGGAAATTGTAGATCTCGGACGGCGTGCCGATCTGCTCGATGATCCCGTCGCGCATCACCACGATCCGGTCCGAGATCGCCAGCGCCTCCTCCAGATCGTGCGTGACGTAGACGGAGGTGATCCCCACCCGGTGCTGCAGCTCCCGGAGCTCGATGCGCATCTCGGCGCGGAGCTTGGCGTCCAGGTTCGAGAGGGGCTCGTCGAACAGGAGCACCGAGGGCGAGAACACGAAGGCGCGCGCCAGGGCCACCCGCTGCTGCTGTCCGCCGGAAAGCTTGGAGGCGCTTCGCTCCGCGAAGCCCTCCATCTGCACCATCTCCAGGGCCCAGCGGACCTTGTCGGCGATCTCGCGCGCCCCCATGCGGCGGACGCGCAGGCCGTAGGCCACGTTGTCGAAGACGGTCATGTGTGGCCAGATGGCGTAGGATTGAAAGACCATGGACAGGCCGCGCCGCTCGGCCGAGACGTTGATCCGGCGTGCGGAGGAGAAGACGGCCGCCCCCCCGATCACGATCTCACCCGAGGTCGGCGGCTCCAGACCGGCGATGGCCCGGAGCGTGGTCGTCTTTCCGCACCCGGAGGGCCCCAGGAGGGTCAACTGCTCGCCGGGTCGAACCACGAAGCTCACGCCGGCCACAGCCGTCACATGCCCGTACTGGACGACGAGGTCCTTGACCTCGATATGCGCCTCGCCAGGGCCGCCGGGGGACGTCGCCGTTCCCGTCGGGGACTCGCTGTCGTGGGTCACTCCGCCCTCATGGGCGCCGTCACTCCCCACCGTACTGGGAGGCGCGACGTGCAAAGGTGAACAGCAGGGCCAGGGCAACAGCGACGGCCAAGGTCTGGATCAGGGCCATCGCCGCGGTGAGCTCCGTGCTGATGGAGAACCAGGCTTCCACGATGGCCGGCGTGATCACCTTGGCGTTCGGCCCCGTCAAGAGGATGGATGCCCCCAGCTCGCGAACACTGGCAATGAACAGGAGCAGCCAGGCAGCGATCATCCCCGGCCGGAGCAGGGGCAGTGTCACGGTGCGCAATCGATAGCCCCAGGACGCACCGCACATCTGCGCCGACTCCTCCAGGCTCTTGTCGATCTGCAGCAGCACGCTGGAGATGGTCCGGATGCCGAGGGGGAGAAACACCGTCAGGTAGGCGATCAAGAGCAACCAGAGGGTCCCGTAGATGGAGAAGGGGAAGCTCAGCCAGGCCCACAGCATCCCGAAGGCGAACACGAGCCGCGGGACCGCCTGCGGAAACATCACGATGTACTCGATGAGGCCGCTGCCGGGGATGCGCGAGCGGTAGATGATCCAGGCCAGCAGGCCCATGAGCAGCACGCCGATGGTGGCGGTGGCCAACCCGAGGAGCAGGCTGTTCCACAAGGCGGACCGCACCGCGTCCAGGGATATCGCGGTGGCGTAGTTGTCCAGCGTCCAGCCCTCCCGCGACGGGAGCCCCGTGGCCAGTTTCTGCAGCGAGGCATACAGGACGGTCACAATCGGCAGGATCACCGCGACGAACAGGTAGACGGCGCAGCCGCCGAACAGGATCCACCGCAATCCCCCGACATGCATGGGACGCGGACGAAAGGCCTTCCCGGTGATCGTGGCGTAGCTGCCGGCCGTCACGATGCGCCGGTAGAGGTAGACCATGGCGAACATCACGGCAAACAGGGACACCCCCATGGCCGCCGCCAGGGGAAAGCGCGGGGGATATTGCGCGAGCATCTGGTACATCGCCGTCGTCACGACGTAGAAGCGGGCAGGAAGACCGAGCACGAGCGCCACCGAGAATGACCCGAGCATCTCGGCGAAGACGAAGATGGTCGCGCCCAGGACGCCGGGGATCACCAGGGGCAGGGTGATCCGCAGCATGGTCCGGGTTCTCCCGGCCCCGATGACCTGCGACGCCTCCTCCAGCGACGGGTCCATCGACTTCATCACCGCGCCGATCATGACGAAGGCGACGGACCCCTCGAAAAGCGCCATGACCCAGGCGATGCCGTAGGAGGTGTTGATATCGATCAGGTACTCCGCACCCCCGAGGGCACGCCAGAGTTGATTGATGAATCCGCTCCGCGGTGCCCCGAGAAAGCTCCAGGCGAGCGCACCCATCAGCGGCGTCACGTAGTACGGAAGCGCCATCAACTGCTCGAGCGCCGCCCGTCCCGGCACGTTCGTCCGGCTCAGGATCCACCCCATCACGAACCCGATGGCCACCGCCGCCAGCGTGGCCAGCAAGGCAACCACGAGCGTGTTCCAGAGGATGGTCGGATACTGGAACAGCCCGCCGTAGTTGGCGAGGCCGTATTCCTGGGGGGGCCGCGCCTGAGGATCGCCGACGTTCAGCGACGCCTGGATCAGGTAGAAGATGGGGTACAGGACCAGGACCGCCGCCAGACCGCCGACCAGCACGCTGGCGATCGTCTGCCCCGAGACGACGGTCCATGGCCACCGCGAACGCATCACACCCTCGCTCCTACAGACCCATGATCGCGTTCCACTCCTTCACGAACGTTCCATGTTTTTCGACGAAGTCGGCCCAATCGGACGGGAACAACAGCTTGAAATCGCTGAGCCGCTTCCCGGTCACCATGGCTGGCGCGTCCGATCGAACCGAGCCGTAGAGCAGGATCTTGGAGTTTTGATACACCGCCTGCCCCCGCAGGGACAAAGCCCAGTCGATGAACAGCTTCGCCGCCTCCGGGTGCGGCGCCTTGGTCGGGATGCCCAGGACGATGGGCGTCGCCGGGAGCCCGTCGGGAGGCGCGACGAACTCGATGTCGGCCCCCTTGTCCTTGACGAGGACGTACCCGGCGTACTCGGCCAAGGCGCAGACCGCATCGTCGCCCTTGGAGAGCCGGTCGAAGAGCTGGGCGCGTGAATCGAAACCCCGGGGCTTCAGCTTGGCAAACTCCTTCCAGAAGTCATCGCCGTACAGCTTGCGGAGCATGTACCACTGTGCGTGCTGGGTTCCGGAGGCGGAAAGCTTGGCGCTGATGATGTCCTTGTACGCCGGGTTGAGGATGTCCTTCCACGTCTTGGGAGCCTGCTCCGCCTTGATCCTGCTCTTGTTGTACGCGATCCCGGCGAACGTGACGCCCCCCCAGGCGAAGTACCCGGCGGGATTGCTGAGGTATTCCGGCTTATGCTTGGCGGTCTCGGGTGACACGTATTGCTCGTACCCACCCTTCTTCTGCAAATCCATGGCCGGCGAGACTTCCGAGAACTGCACCACGTCGACCAGGAACCGACTTGCGGACCGCTCGGAGGTGAGCTTGGCGTACAGGGCGCCGGTCTGCAGCCGAACATAGCTGGTCTTGATCTTGGGGAAGTCCTTCTTGAAGGCCTCGAGCAGCGTGCTGATCCCGGACTCGGAGTCGTGGCCGTAGTAGACGAGTTCCCCTTCCTGCTCGGCCTTGGCCACATCGGCGGAGGTCTGGAAGTCGAGCACCTTGACAGGCGCCCTTGTGCCCGCGTGCGCGCCCGAGATCCACAATGCCAGGACAGCCAGCGCCATGGCAAGCATCGCGCCGGTTCGGAGCAGGGGTGACCGGGTGATTCGACCCTTCTTGGCAATGGACATGGCAAGCCTCCCTCCTGGTCACATGTGTTTCGCGTCGTTCCCGTGTCGAAAGCTCGCAACACCACGGTTGCGCCGCCTGCGCTTCCCGTGGGTGGGGGGATGAGGGAATGGATGCTAGGGATTTGCCTGTTGGAGCTGCGCCACAATCCGGCCGGAATCCGCACCAGCACCCCAGCGGGACCTCGTCGCCCGGGGCAGCCCCGCGCCTCGGGTGCCGGCGGCCCGGCTGGAGGGTATTGCGAGCTGGACGAGGGAGTATCCGGTGCACGGGATGGGGCTGTCAAGGGGAAAACCGGCCTGCCGCCCCGCTCTGGCAAGGGGGAACGGGGGTACGCATGTTCATCGGCTCGTCCAGGAACGCAGCCCGCGTCATTCACGAACATCCAGGTCAGCCTCACCCGCCCCGTTCGGCTGAGCTCACGACGAAGCCCTCTCCCTCCCCGAGGGGGAGCCATTCTTGAACCCTCGCCCCCAGAGGGGGAGAGGGACGGGGTGAGGGGGCTGCAACGGGGCGGAAGCCAGTTTCAGGAATAGTCAGGGGCAGGCGTGCGGCGCATTGTCCGGACCATGCATCGTGCCGTAGTTTTCTCTATGACGAGCCTCTTTGATCATGGTAAGAAGCTGCGGACCCGAAGGGCCCTGATATCACCCGGAGACCTGCCGGTGGTATCGCGGATGTGTGAACCGGCGGGGCTACCATGAACGGGGCGTGATATTCGGAGGTGGGTGTGAAGACACAACGCGTGGCCGATATTGCTGTGGGGTGGCTCATCGCCCTGTTGGGCTTCTTCGTGCTGTTTGCGTCGACGTGGATCTCGGTGGCGGGGGTGCACCGCCTCTCCCCCCGCACCTTCCCTTATGTCGTCGGGCTTCTGCTTGTCGCCTGCGGGATCGGATTGGCGCTCAAGTCCTGGACGCTCCGGGGAGAGGGCCCCGCCATCGCGTGGCCGGACGGGGTGGGTATCCGGACCATCACAGTCACCCTCGCCTTCGTGGCCTGCTACATTGCCCTGATGAATCTGCTCGGGTTGCCGCTGGCCACGTTTCTCTACCTCACCCTTTCCACCTGGTATCTGAAGCGGTCCAGGTGGGTGACGGCGTTGGCGATCGGCCTGATCACCGGGGTCATCTCGTACATCCTGTTCATCCGCCTGCTGGGGCTCTCCTTCCCGGCGGGTTTCCTGTTCGAATAGGGGGACGGCATGGGTTTTTCCTTTGACTATCTCCTGCAGGGGTTCGCGACCGCCCTCACGTTCCAGAATCTCTTCTGGGCGCTGGTGGGATGTTTCATCGGGACGCTGGTCGGGGTGCTCCCCGGCATCGGTCCCGTCTCCGGAATCGCGATCCTGCTCCCCCTGACGACGGTGCTCCCGCCGACGTCGGCGATCATCATGATGGCGGCCATCTACTACGGGGCCATGTACGGGGGCTCGACGACGGCGATCGTGGTGAACATCCCCGGCGAGGCCTCGTCCGTGCCGACGGCGATGGACGGCTACGAGATGGCCAAGCAGGGGAGGGCGGGCCCGGCGCTGGCCATCTCGGCCATCTCCTCGTTTGTCGCGGGAACGCTCAGTGTGATCGCCCTGACCCTCTTTGCCCCCATGCTGGCCGAGTTTGCCGTGGTCTTCGGCCCGCCGGAGTATTTTGCCCTGATGTTCATGGGGCTCAGCCTGGTGATCAGTCTCTCCGGCCATGCCCTGCTGAAGGGGATGATCTCCATGGCCCTGGGTCTCGGAGCCGCCTTGATCGGACAGGATCCGCTGACCGGCGCGGCCCGGCTGACCTTCGGCACCGTGACGCTGAATGCCGGGGTGGATTTCATCAGCGTGATCGTGGGGCTCTTCGCCATCAGCGAGGTGATGATCAACGTGGAGCAGCGGATCAGCGCCATCAGTGACCTGAAGATCACCGACTGGATGCCGACCTGGGCCGATATCAAGCAGTGCGGGTGGACGATGGTCCGGAGTACGGGGGTCGGCTTCTTCCTGGGACTGCTCCCCGGATGCGCCCCGTCGGTCACGACGTTCGTGGCCTACGATCTCGAGAAGCGGCTCTCCAGGCATCCCGAGCGGTTCGGGAAGGGGGCGATCGAGGGGGTCGCCGCGCCGGAAGGGGCGAACAACGCCACCTCCACCGCCGGCTTCGTGCCGCTCTTCTCGTTCGGGCTGCCCACGGCCCCCTCCATGGCGGTCCTCCTCGGAGGGCTCATGATGTACGGGCTGCAGCCCGGGCCGATGCTCTTCGCCCAGAGTCCCCAGTTCGTCTGGGCGGTCATCGCCAGCATGTACATCGGCAACGTCATGCTGCTGGTCCTCAACCTGCCGCTGGTCGGGATGTGGGCCAAGATCGTCAACATCCCCTTCTACATCCTGGGGCCGATGATCGTCTTTTGCGCCGTGGTCGGAACCTACAGCATCCGGTTCCAGGCCTTCGACGTCTGGGTCATGCTCATCTTCGGGGTGATCGGCTACTTCTTGCGCAAGCTCGGCTTCCCCGTCGCCCCCATGGTCCTGGCGAGCGTCCTGGCCCAGATGCTGGAGACCGCCCTGGGACAGTCCCTGCTCATCTCGCAGGGGTCGCCGTTCATCTTCTTCACCCGGCCCATCTCGGCCGTGTTCATGGCGCTGGCCTTCCTCTCCATCGGGCGAGGGATCTGGGTTCTGATGCGTGCCGAGGCGCCGGAAGTCGCCGTTGAGGACCCTGATTGAGATTCTCGGGGAGTGAAGACCCTTCTCGCAAGCGACAGGCTGCAGTCGGAGGCGCAAGGAGCGACAACGTGTTTCACAACAGGAGGAACGTCATGAAGAGATTGGCCATCGGTTGTCTCGTCCTGTTCATCGCGCTGGCCATGGTCGGGGTCGGCGCGGCCGGTGCGGCCGGGTTCCCGACCAAGCGCATCACCTACAATATCTGTTTCAATCCCGGCGGCGAGTCGGACATCACCGCCCGCTTCCAGGAACAGCCCCTGAAGAAGGTCCTCGGCGTGGATATCGCCATCAACTACAAGATCGGTGGCGGGGGTGCCCTCTGCTGGTCGGAGCTGATCCAGACCAAGCCCGACGGCTACACCATCGCCGGGCACAACCTGCCCCACATCGCACTCCAGCCCCTCGAAATGGGCAATGCCGGGTACAAGACGCTGGATCTCAAGAACATCTACATGTTCGAGAGCACGCCGAACCTTCTGCTCGTCCGCAGTGACAGTCCCTACAAGACCCTGAAGGACTTCGTCGAGAACGCCAAGAAGAGTCCCGGCGCCGTCACGGTGGGCGGGAGCGGCACCTCCTCCGCCAACGATCTGGGGACCACCATGCTCAACAAGGCGGCCGGCATCCAGCTCACCTACGTCCCCTTCGGCGGGACCGGGTCCGCCATCCCCGCCCTTCTGGGGGGTCACGTGACCGCGCTGATGACTTACTCCACCATGGGGATTCAGTACGCCGGCAAGTTCCGGCCCCTCGCCATCGCCTCGGACAAACGGATGGACGTGCTCCCGGATGTCCCGACCTTCAAGGAGCAGGGGTACGACATCGTGGAGGGGGCCTACCGGGGCGTGGCCGCTCCTCCGGGAACGCCGGACGAGATCGTCAAGGTTCTTGCCGATGCCTTCGACAAGGTCATGAGGGACCCGGAGGTCAAGAAGAAGATGGACCAGAACGGCTTCAATACCGAATTCATGGGTCCCGAGGCCTCCCTCGCCCTGGTGAAGAAGAAGATGGTCGAGTACGAGGTAATCATGAAGGAGTTGGGGCGGATCAAGAAGTAGGCTGCGTCCCGGCCTCTCCCCCGGCCGAGGCGACACGGCCTGGCGGAAAAGCAAACGAACCCCCGGGAGGGCTGGCTCCTCCCGGGGGTTGCCCGTCTTGGTTCATGGATTGACTGCATGACAGCACAAGTTCCGGTTCCGAGTTGATGGCGGGGGGGGATGCAATAGAATGGCCGCCAAACACCCCGCGCATCGCGAAAGGGGGAGACCATGCACGGATACGCAGGACGGCTGCTCCGGGTGGATCTGGACAACGGCAAGAGCTGGGCCGAGCCGCTGGAGGACGCCAGGGCGCGGCGCTACGTGGGAGGCAGGGGACTGGGGGCACGGATCCTGATCGACGAGGTCCCTCCCGGGTGTGATCCCCTCGGACCCGAGAACCGGCTGGTGTTCGCCATGGGCCCGCTGGCGGGCACGTTCGCGCCCGGCTCCGGGCGCTACGTGGTCGTCGCCAAATCCCCCGCCACCGGCGGCTTCGGCGAGGCCTACACCGGCGGCTTCGTGGCGCATGAGCTCAAGTACGCCGGCTACGACGGCATCGTCGTGCAGGGCAGGTCGCCGGAGAAGGTCTACCTCTCCGTCGTCAACGACCGCGTCGAGATCCGGCCGGCGGCCCATCTGGCGGGCCGGGGGACTCTCGAGACCGAGCAGGCGATCAAGGAAGAGATGGGCGACCTCGAGACCAAGATCGTGAGCATCGGGCTCGCGGGGGAGAACGGGGTGCGCTTCGCCTGCGTCATGAACGACACGGACCGCGCGGCGGGGCGCACGGGTCTGGGTGCGGTGATGGGCGCGAAGAACCTGAAGGCCATCGCCATCCGCGGGACCGGCCGGGTCGAGCTGGCGGATCGGCAGGCCTTCCGGGAACACGCCCTCGCCGACCTCGCCAAGATCCGGAAGCATCCGTGGCTGGGGGACAGCCCGGGCGGCGCAGGCGCGCTCGGCACCGCCGGCGGGGTGGAGGACCTCTCCCGCGCCGGGATCCTGCCGACCCGCAACTGGGAGACCGGCACCTGGGAGTATGCCGACCGGATCAGCGGCACGGCCATGAAGAACACGATCCTCCTCGGGCACCGCGCCTGTGAGGCCTGTCCCGTCGGCTGCACGCGCGTGGTGCAGGTCGCCGACGGCCCCTTCGGCGGGGTCCGGCCGGAGTACGGCGGACCCGAGTACGAGACCGTGGCCGCCCTCGGCTCGCTCTGCGAGAACCGCAACCTGGAGGCCATCGCGCTGCTGAACCAGCGCTGCAACGTCTACGGGCTGGACACGATCAGCGCGGGCTCCGCCATCGCCTTCGCCATGGAGTGCTTCGAGAAGGGAATCCTCACCGAGAAGGAGATCGGCTTCCGGCTGGCCTGGGGCGACGCGCCGGCCATGCTGCGGCTGCTGGACATGATCGCCCGGCGTGAGGGAGTCGGCGATCTGCTCGCCGAGGGGGTCCGCCGGGCGGCGGCGCAGGTCGGGGGAGAGGCGCCCGCGCTCACGGTGGAGGTCAAGGGTCTGGAGTTCGGGATGCACGAGGCCCGCGGCAAGAAAGGGCTCGCCCTCTCGTACGCCACGGCGCCCCGCGGGGCCGACCACATGGAGGGGTTCCACGACCCCTCGCTCGCCGTTCCCAATGCCTGGCCCGAGCTCGGCGTCACGGAGGCCATGGACCGCTTCAGCCTCGAGGGCAAGCCCCGGGTGGTCCGCCTGGCGGAGGACTACACGTCGTTTATCAACTCCGTGCCGCTCTGCTCGTTCATGAGTCTCCCGGTGGGGGGAATCCGGAACAGCCACGAGATCTCCGGCATGCTCGCCGCCGCCACGGGGTGGACGGACCTCACGCTCGAGGAAGAGATGGCGATGGGGGAACGGGCCTACAATCTGGCGCGGGCCTTCACGGTGCGGGAGAGCGGCGGCCGGGCCGATGACCGGCTCCCGGCGAAGCTCTCCAGGAGCCTGCGCGGCGGCGCGTCCCGGGGCCAGGTCCTCACCGACGCGGACCTCAGGCCCTCCCTCCAGGAGTATTACCAGTTACGCGGCTGGAGCGAGACCGGCACGCCCACCGAGAAGAAGCTCAGGGAATTGGGTCTGGAGGACGTGGCGCAGCAGCTCGGCGCGCAAGGAGACGGCCGATGAGCCGCATGATCGTGGTCGATACCGCCAAGTGCACCAACTGCCGGATGTGCGAGCTGGCCTGCTCGCTCACGACGACCGGGGCCTTCGCCCCCTCGCAGAGCCGCATCCGGGTCCATGCCTTCGCGGAGGAGTTCAAGTACATCCCCCTCACGTGTCTCCAGTGCGCGGCGGCGCCGTGCGTCAAGGTCTGCCCGGCCGGGGCCCTCCTGCAGGGGGAGGAGTTGGTGCGCTTCGTGCCGCAGGCCTGCATCGGCTGCCGCATGTGCATGCTCGCCTGCCCCTTCGGGGTCATCTCCTTCGACAGCGCGGAGGGGGTGATCGCCAAGTGCGACACCTGCAACGGCGATCCGGAGTGCGTGAAGTTTTGCACGTCTCGCGCCCTGGAGTTCCGGGAGTCCGCGCTGGGAGACGTGCCACGGGGCCGGGACTTCGCCCGCCGGGTGGTCGAGGCGGCTCGGGGGTAGCCCCAGAGCTCCGGGTGAGGAGCAGCGGTGTCGCAGCGGAGAATCGTCCTCATCGGCAACAGCGCCGCCAGCCTTGCCGCGCTCGAGACCATCCGGCGTGTGGATGCGACGTGCCCCATCACGCTCGTCGCGGACGAGCCGATCCCCGCCTATTCGCGGGTCATGTTGCCTTACCTGGTGAGCGGGGAGCGCCTCGACCTGTCGCTCCGGCCTCCCGACTACTACCGGCGGATGGGCGTGCGGGCGCTGCTGGGCCGCAGGGCCGTCCGCATCGACGCCGACGCGGTCGTCCTCGATGAGGGGACCCGCCTGCCCTTCGATCGACTCCTCCTGGCGACCGGGTCCCGTGCCGCGATCCCGGACATCCAGGGGGTCGAGGCGCCGGGGGTCTCGCCGCTCAAGACCATGGCCGACGCGCTGCGGATCCGCGAGCAGCTCGGGGGGGCGCGCCACGCGGTCATCCTGGGGGGCGGGCTCGTCTGCCTCCTCACCGTCCGGGCGTTCCTCAAGCTGGGTCTCTCGGTCTCCATCGCGATCTCGTCGGACCGGCTGCTCTCGCGGATGCTGGATGCGGAAGGCTCGGCGCTGATCGAGCGTCGCCTGGCGGAGGCCGGGGTGCGCCTGCATCGGCGTACCGACGCCGCAGGCATCCTGGGCCGGAACGGGAGGGTCAGCTCCGTGGTGACGGCCGCCGGCGAGGAGCTGCCGGCGGACATCGTCATCCTGGCCAAGGGGATCCGGTCGAACACCGAGCTGGCGGAGACGGGCGGCTGCGCCATCGGCCGCGGCGTCCTGGTGGACGAGTACCTGGGCACAAGCCGGGCAGGTGTGTTCGCGGCCGGCGATTGCGCCGAGGCACCCGACCTGCTCGTGCGCGGGAAGCGAACCATCTCCGGGACGTGGTTCGAAGCCGTCGCCCAGGGCGAGACGGCAGGGGCCAACATGCTGGATCTCTCTCGCCCCAGCCTGGGTGCCCTCAAGATGAACGTCATGGAGATCTGCGGGGTGGCGGTGGCCTCGATCGGCATGACCGAGGCGCCGGATGCCGAGGGGCGGGTTCTCACGTCCTCGCAGCACGGGGTCTACAGGAAGCTCGTGATCCGGCAAGACCGGATCGTCGGCGCCGTGCTCGTGGGTGACGTGTGCGAGGCGGGCCCGATCGCCATGCTGATCCGCCGGGGGCTCACGCTCTCCGAGCTTCCGCGGTTCGATCTCTCCCGGCCCATCCGCTACGCCCAGCTCGCGCTGCCCCGGCGTGGTTTTCAATTGACACCCCTTGGGTGCCGCCTATAATTGCGAAGTCTCGGGATGCGCAGAGGCGTCATCTCTTTCCTCGGCGCATAGCCCAGGCTGCTCGGTCTAGAATTCACACCGTGATCTCGCCGTTCTGCCTGACGCATCAGGGGAGCACAGATGCTCCGCAAGATGACACCGGAGATGGCGTTGACTCCTGGCCAGCAATCGCCACACCCACCCGGCCCATTCCGCACCGAAACGTGTCGTACGCCCAAAATTCCGGTTGACATCGGATCCACGAGCGCCCGGATGTCCCCCCTTTGCCCGGGGGAGTTTCAGTCACTCGCTGCGCGTGCCAAGGCGCACGTAAGAGGGACCAGACCATGACACTCTCGCGGACTCTGCTTGCCGTGGTTGCGGTGCTCAGCAGCCTTGCGGTGGCCCTGACTGCCTCCGCGCAGGGAATCACGGACATGAAGAAGGGTGAAGGCGGGAGCGCGGTGCAGGGGTCGGCGGGACCGGGAGGTTCGTCGGGCGCCGCGTCCGACCTGGAGCACTGCGACAAGCCCATGGGCACCGTGGCCGTGGTCGAGCCGCAAGCCCACGTTGCGCTGGCGCTGTCGCGCTACAAGCTGGGGTCGCCGTCGGGACTCATCCGGCTCATGATCCAGCAGTCCAACTGCTTCCTGGTGGTCGAGCGAGGCGCCGGCATGCAGAACCTGATGCAGGAGCGCGCGCTCGCGCAGTCCGGGCAGCTCAGGCAGGAGTCCAACATGGGCGGCGGGCAGATGGTCACGGCCGACTATGTCCTGACCCCGTCGGTGGTGTTCTCGGAAAACAACGCCGGCGGCGTGGGCGGCGCCATCGGCAGTCTCTTCGGCACCGGCGGGCGCGTCATCGGTGCCCTGGCGGGCGGCCTGCAATTCAAGGAGGCCCAGACCAGCATGCTGCTCGCCGACGCCCGGTCCAGCCTCCAGGTGGCCGCGGCCGAGGGCAGCGCCCAGAAGGCCGACTTGCGTCTCGGTGGATTCCTGGCGGGCGCCGGCACCGCGGGGGCGCTGGGCGGCTACGCCAGCACCAACGAGGGAAAGGTCATCGCGGCCAGCTTCGCCGATAACTACAACGGCATCGTCCGGTCCGTCCGTGGCAACCCGAGCCTCCAGCGCAACGTCTCCACGCTGGCCGACGAGGCCGGCAAGGTCGCCAAGGCCGGCGCAGTTTTCAATGAAGGGGACGTGCTCCGGCCGAAACTGGCGAACGTGAAGCTCCTGAAGAAGCCGTCGGATGAGAGTGAGACCGTGACCACGCTCGGCAAGGGTGAGGAGCTGATCTTCCTGGGGAAAGAGCAGGACGGCTTCCTGAACGTCGAAACCGCCAAGGGGGGTGGCTGGGTCAAGAAGGTGCTCGTCGCTCGCTGATTCCCGCCCGCCACAAGGACGGCGACCTGTATTTCCCCCTCTACCTTCGACGGGGGAGGGATGGTGTGGGGGTGACGAGGGGCCGAGCAGGCCCCCCTCACCCTACCCCTCACCCGCCAAGGGAGAGGGGAACGGGGTGCAGGATACGTTACGGGGGTGACTGACCTTTCCCCGCCCGTGGCTTCCAATGCCTGGGAGCCAGAGACCCCGCCGATCCCGTGGGCGATCCACCTCAAGCTGACCTCCCGGCTGTTCCGCGTGACCCAAAGCTCCCGGACTCGAGACGCCCCGCGTTCGTGGGGCTGATCGCCTTGGCCGCCGGCCCGTGCCGGCCAGACGCGGCCCTGGCACGCCCCGATCGGAGGATTGTCCGCCGGGTGAAGACCTGGCGAAGGGCTGCGGGACAGGTGAGCCTGGGCTGTGTCGCTTCCATGGGAGGGGATGGGTGATACGACAGGTCGTCCGAACAAACTCCAGGACGCCGGGGATTCTGCGCGCCGGGCAGCTTGACAACAACTCGGGTTCCCATATGATGGGGGCCATTTCTTCCCGGATCAGCTCTTGCGGTTGTGAAAAGGAGGCGGTGTCGTTCTCCATTCGACCCCGGGACCAACTTTCAAGGAGGACCAGGCAATGAGGAGAACTCCAGGCAACCCGATCTCCCGCAGGACCTTCGTGAAGGCCACGGCCGGCGCGGCCCTCGTCGGCGCCACCGGCCCCTTCGTGCTCCGCCACGGTCTCGCCGCGGATCCCATCTACATCGGCGTCGTCAGTCCCGCCAGCGGCAACTATGCCGACCACGGGATGATGGAGCGCCTCGGCATGACCATGGCCGTCGAGGAGTACAAGGACAAGGGGATCCTGGGCCGCCCCGTGAAGCTCATCGTGGAGGACGACGAGACCGATCCGCAGGTTGCAGCGCGCAAGGCCCGACGGCTGATCGAGGTCGAGAAGGTCAAGTACCTCACCGGCGGGGTCTCCAGCTCCGGCGCCGTCTCCGTGGGCGAGGTCGCCCAGCGCAACGGGGCCATCTTCGTCGGCTCCAACCAGAATTCCGACACCCTGACCGAGCAGTACGGCCGCCGCTGCCAGTTCATGGTGCCGCCCGACATGGCGATGGCCCTCCGCACGCTGGCCCCCTACCTCATCGAGAAGGTCGGGAAGCGCTGGTATTTCCTGACGCACGACTACGAGTGGGGCTGGTCCGGCACGAAGTGGGCGAAGAACATCCTCCAGAAGTTTGGCGGCACGGACCTGGGCGAGTCCAAGATCCCGCTGAACACCCGGGACTTCAGCGCCTTCCTGCTCAAGATCCGCTCGGCCAAGCCGGACGCGCTGGTGATCACCGTGGGCGGCATCGACCTGGCCGCGCTCATGGAGCAGATGTACGAGTTCGGGATCTACAAGGAGACGACCGTCGTCTCCACGCTCATCAACTTCGAGGACCTGTGGGCGGTCGGGCCTGACAAGATGCAGGGCATCCACCTGATGGAGTGGCACCACTACATCGATGCCCCGGGGGTCAAGGAGTTCGTGGCCGCCTACAAGAGGCGCTGGCCGGCCACCCTCATTCCCGTGCCGACCGCGAACACGGTGAACGGCTACATCGCCGTCCGCGAACTGCTCCGCGGCATCGAGCGGGCGGGCAAGGACGATGTCACCGCCGTCATCAAGGCGATGGAGGGCCACACCTCCCGCGACTCCCTCAAGCACGACCCCCTCACCATCCGCGAATGGGACCACAAGTTCCTCTGGGCCTCCTACGTGGTCCGCTCCAAGAAGGGCAGCGAGATGAAAGACCGCACCGACTTCGTGGAGATCCTGCGCTGGGCCCCGGGCAAGGAAACCGCCCGGACTCGCGACGAGAACAAGGTCACCCTCGGCGCCTATCCGGGCTAGGCTCGGTGCGGCTCGAGGCGGAGACCATCCAGACAGAATCCCCCCTTGCCCCCCTTTGACAAAGGGGGGCAAGGGGGGATTTGTCCATTCGCTTCCCCGTCGGACGGAGCGCGCCCATGATGGAACTGCTGTCGTTCACCATGAACGGTCTCGTGCTGGGGCTGATCTTCGCCGTGGTCGCCATGGGCTTCACCCTGATCCTCGGCGTGATGGAGGTCATCAACTTCGCGCACGGGATCCTGTTTGCCCTCGGCGCCTACTTCGCCTTCTCGATGCAGCGGTACGTGGGCTTCTGGCTGGCCCTGATCCTCGCGCCCCTCTTGGTCGGGCTGGTCGGCCTGGTCCTGGAGCGGCTGGTCATCCACCGCACGTACGGGGGCAATCCGCTGTTCGGCCTGTTGCTCACCTTCGGACTGGCGACGGGACTCGAGGAGCTGATCCGGATGATCTGGGGAAAGACCGGCTACTCGGTGGCCGCCCCCAGGTTCGCGGCCGGCTCGCTCGACCTCGGCTTCATGATCTACTCGAAGTACCGCCTCCTGCTCGCCGCGCTGGCCATCCTCATCATCCTGCTGGTCTGGCTCTTCCTGGAGAAGACGCCGTACGGCGCCATCATCCGGGCGGGGGCCAGCGACGCCGAGATGGTGATGGCGCTCGGGAAGAACCTCCCCCGGATGCGCACGTTCGTGTTCATCATCGGCTCGATGCTGGCCGGCGTGGCCGGGGTGATCGCGGCGCCGGTCTGGAGCGTCCGGCCGACCATGGGCGGCGCCATCCTGATGCCGGCGATGATCATCGTGGTCCTGGGCGGCGTCGGCAGCTTCTGGGGGAGCGTCCTGGCCGGCCTGATCGTCGGCCTCTCGACCAGCATCTCGGTCATGTTCTGGGCCCGCGTCTCGGACATCATCCCCTTCGTCATCCTGATGCTCGTCCTCCTGTTCCGGCCGCGCGGATTGATGGGCGAGAAGAGCGTCCTGGAGGTATGAGCATGGGATCGGCACCGAATCGGCGCGGCTGGGCGGCGAACCCGATGGTCTGGGTCATCCTGGGCTTCGCCCTGTTCCCGTTCATCCCCTTCGTGGGGCGGTACCTGTCGCTCGGCACCGAGGTCGTGATCTGGTCGCTGTTTGCCCTCGGCTTCAACATCCTGCTGGGCTACACCGGGCTTCCCTCCTTTGGCCACGGGGCCTTCTTCGGGATCGGGGCGTATGCGGCCGCCATGTGGTTCCTGCGGCTCTCCCAGGGTGTCTGGGGACCACTCCTTGCCGCCACGCTCGCCGCCGGCATCGCGGCGGTCTTGATCGGCGGCCTGGTGGCCAGGAAGCGCGGGATCTACTTCGCCCTCATCACCATCGCGGTGAGCCAGGTCTTCTACTTCGTCGCCTTCCGCTGGGACGAGGTCACCGGCGGCGAGACCGGCCTGTCCGGGATCGACCGGGTGAGCGTGGGGATCCCGGGCCTCCTGCAGCTTCCGCTGGCGAACGGCCTCACCTACTACTACTTCGTCCTGGTGATCTTCGCCCTGTGCATGCTGCTGATCTGGCGGATCGTCCACTCCCCGTTCGGCCGCGTGCTGCAGGCGATCCGCGAGAACGAGGTGCGGGCGAGCTACCTGGGGTACTCCACGGCGGTGTACAAGTGGGGCGCCTTCGCCGTCTCGGGCCTGTTCTCGGGGCTCGCCGGCGGCCTGTACACGCTGCTCATCAACGCGGCCTTCGCGAACATCCTGGACTGGACGCAGTCGGGAAACGTGGTGATGATGACCTTGCTCGGGGGCGGCACGGTCAACTTCTTCGGCCCGATCCTGGGGGCCGCCATCTTCATCGTCTCGCGGGACCTGCTGTCCGCCTACTGGGAGTCCTGGATGCTCGCGTACGGCATGATCTTCGTCCTGGTGATCCTGTTCATCCCGAGCGGGATCCTGGGACTCATCGGGGGGAAGAAGCAGACCATCCTGCGCTAGGGAGGCTCCATGGCCATCCTGACGACCGAGGGTGTGACGAAGAATTTCGGGGGGCTGCGGGCGGTGAATGCACTCGACCTGGCAGTCGAGGAGGGGAAGCTGACCTCCGTCATCGGTCCGAACGGCGCGGGAAAGACGACGCTGTTCAACTTGATCACCGGCCTGATCCGGCCGGATGCGGGGCGGGTGCTGTTCCGCGGAGAGGACATCACGCGCCTCCCCATCCACCAGATCGTGCGACGCGGGATCTCCCGGTCGTTCCAGATCCTCAACCTGTTCAACGAGCTGACCCTGTTCGAGAACGTCTGGCTCGGCGTCCAGGCCCGGCAGGGGCACGGGCCGGAGCTCCTGGTGCATGCGGACACCCTCACGAGCGTCCGGGAGGAGACGGAGCGGCTGATCGCGGAGGTCGGCCTCGCCCCGAAGGCCGAGATGCCGGTCAAGCTCCTGTCCTACGGCGATCGGCGGCTACTGGAGATCACGCTCTCCCTCACGACCCGGCCCGCCCTGTTGCTCCTGGACGAGCCCATGAGCGGCCTCACGTCCGAGGACCGCAAACGGGTCGCCGATTTCATGCGGGAGCTGGCCGGCCGCGTCACCGTGCTGGTTGTGGAGCACGCCATGGACGTGGTGCTCTCGATTTCCGACCACATCGTGGTCATGCATCAGGGGCGGCTCCTGGCCCAGGGCACGCCGGAAGTCATTCGCGCGAACGACCAGGTCCAGGAGGCGTATCTGGGCGGGCAGTACGTGACCGCATAACCGGGCAGGCGGAGGACGCGATGCTGGCGGTCGAGAAGATCCAGACCTTCTACGGGGACGCCCAAGTCCTGTTCGACGTCTCGCTCACGGTGGAGGCGGGCGAGGTGGTGGCCCTGCTGGGCCGGAACGGGGCCGGCAAGACGACCACGATCCGCTCCATCATGGGCCTCACGCCGCCGCGCGCGGGGCGGATCGTGTTTCAGGACCGGGACATCGTGAGCCTGGCCCCCTACACGATCGCCAACCTCGGCGTCGGCTTCGTTCCCGACAACCGGCGCATCTTTCCCACTCTGACGGTGAAGCAGAACCTGGAGCTGGCCAGGAAGCGCGGCCATCGGGGCCACGACGGCTGGACGCTGGAGAGCATCTATCGTCACTTCCCCAAGCTGAAGGAGATCGAGAGCCGGAAGGGCGAGGTGCTGAGCGGCGGCGAGCAGCAGATGCTGACCATCGCGCGCACGCTGATGGGCAACCCGGACCTGGTGCTCCTGGACGAGCCGACCGAGGGCCTCTCACCGCTGATGGTGATGGAGGTCATGCAGATCATTCGCGAGCTCAAGGAGAAGGGTGAGACCATCCTCCTGGTCGAGCAGAATTCCACCCTGGCGCTCAGCGTGTCGCAGCGGGCCTATATCCTGGAGAACGGTCACATCGTCTATGCCGGGCCGGCCGAGGCCCTGAGTGTCGACCGCGAGGCCAAGCAGCGGTATCTTGGCATCTGATCGAAGCGCCCGGGGGTGTCGCCCGCCCCCAGGAATTCGCGGCGGCTGCTGTTCTCTGGGTCGCGTGCCCGCATCCAGACCCTCGGACCCCTCCTTGACCCGCATCATTCCCGAACGCCCCAGTCACCCTCACCCGCCCCGTTCGGCTGAGCTCACGACGAAGCCCTCTCCCTCCCCGGGAGAGAGGAACGCATTCTTCGACCCCTCGCCCCCGGGGGGAAGAGGGACGGGGTGAGGGGGCTGCAGCCAGGCGGAAGCCAGTTTCAGGGTTTATCCAGGCAAACCCTCGGGCTTCGCCGCCATCGCTTCCTGCTCGCGGCCCAGCCAGAAGCCATTCAGCAGCCATGCGGCCGAGAATGGGACCGCCGCCAGCGCGATCCCGGTGACGCCCAGGCCCAGACCGGACAGCAGCGCGTACGACCAGGCGCCCACCTGATCGCCGCTGCGGTAGATGACCGTGTCGATGAAGCTCTTGGCCTTGTACTTGTCCTCGCGTGGAATGACGGTGAACAGGACCTCGCGCGTCGGCCGGGCGACGGCAAAATTGCCCGTACGCCGCAGGACCTGGAACATGACGATGATTGCCACCGTCGGCACCAGACCGAGCGTGACAAAGCCCAGCACGGTGAGGGCGGGAAGCAGCGTGAGCGTCAGGGCCACGCCGAGACCCCGGAGCAGGCGGTCCGTCAGGAAGAGCTGGGCTCCCAGCGTGAGGACGTTGACCAGCAGGTCAACCTGTGCAAAGAACACGGTGCGCGCCGCGCGATCGGCGAAGCTGCGATTGACGATGCTGGCTTGTTCAAAGTAGAGGAAGGTGGACGTGATGGCGTACAGCAACATGTAGAGGCTGATGTTCAGCAGGTAGCGCGAGCCAAGGGCGTGGGTGAGGCCCGACAGGACGCTGCCCCCGATGGGCGCTTCCTGGCCGCGCGCGCCCGGCCGCAGGCGCAGCGCTTCCGACAGACGGGACAGACGCCGGACACTGAACACCGCGATCTCCAGCAGGAGCGCCGACCCCAGCAGCAGGGAGGTCGATCCCACCTCCCGCGCGAGTGTGGCGGTCAGGCTCGAGCCCAGGATGCTTCCGAGCGTCGCCCCCGCCGAGATCACCCCGAAGAGCCGCTTGCCCTGCTCGGCGTCGAAGACGTCCACCATGAGGGCCCAGAAGACGGAGACCACGAACAGGTTGAAGACGGATGTCCAGATGAAGAAGAGCCGACCCACCCAGAGGTTCTGCGCCGGGTTCGAAAGCCTGAGCAGCACCCAGAACAGCAGCAGATTCGCCGCGAAGAAGCGGTACGCCAGGGAGATGAAGCGCACGCGCGGCAGTCTCGCGACGAGCGCCGCGAACGGGGGATTCACCAGCAGCATGCCCACGAGCGTTCCGGTGAAAAGCCACGGCAGGGTTTCGACCCCGCTGGCGACCCCCATCTCGTCGCGGATCGGCCGAATGATGTAATAGGCGGAGAGCACGGAGAAGATGTACAGCCATGACCAGGCAAGCTCCCGCACCTCGTCAGGGCGCACGGCGATAGCCCGACGGAGCAGCCGGCAGGCCGCACCATCTCCGCCGGACCTGCCGTCGAGAGGCTGGCTGCTCATCTCCGTTCCCCGCGCCGAGTCCGCTTGGAGGCGCCCCCATCCCGACCCGCAGTCACCACGGCACCTTACAGCCCATCGATGAAGCCCTCCATGCGGCGCCGCATCGCCGCGTCGGGCAGGCGCCCACGCGCCGCGCCCAGATTGTCCACGAGGTACTCGCCCTTCGCCGTCCCCGGCAGGGCGCAGGTGACGGCCGGGTGCGACACGATATACTTCAGGAAGAACTGGGCCCAGCTCGCGCAATCGAACTCGCCGGCCCAGGGCGGCAGGCTCCGGCCCTGCACCGCCCTGAAGAGCCGGCCCCGTCCGAACGGCAGATTGATCATCACCCCCATCCCCCGATCGGCCGCCAGCGGCAGGATCCGTTGATCCGCCTTCCGGTTGTCGAGCGCATAGTCCACCTGGATGAAGTCGAGGGCTTCAGCCTTCATCGTCTGCTCGAACTCCGGGTGCTGCCGCTCGAAGGACGTCGTGATCCCGACATATCGGATGCGGCCGTCCTGCTTCCACTGGCGAAGCGTGTGGAGCTGCGTCGAGGTGTCCTGCAGGTTGTGCACCGCGATCAGATCGATCTTGGGCGTTCGCAGGCGCTTGAACGACTGTTCCACCTGCAGGGTCCCGGCATCGCGACCGCGGGCACCCAGCTTCGTCGCGATGAAGAGCGAGTCTCGAATCTTCAGATCCACCATGAGATCGCCCACCACCGTCTCTGCGGTTCCGTACGACGGGGCGGTGTCGATGACTTTCCCCCCCATCTGCTGGAACCGGTGCAGCACCTCTCTGAGGGGGGCCCGTTCCGCCTCCGTCCTCACCGCCTCGTAGCGCCGGGCCGTCCCGATCCCGATGATCGGCAGGCTCTCGCCGGTCGAAGGAATCTTCCGTTGAATCAAGGGGGTCGCCTGGGCGAGCGCAGTGGCAGAGGGGAGGAACACGGAGGCCCCCAGGGCGATGCCAGCTTTGAGCAGTTCGCGACGGCTCTGTTGCGTGATCATACCTTTCGCCTCCTACAAGGCAACAGCACGCAGACCCGCGGAGGACCGCGGCGTCCCGGCGCTCCTGGGCGCAGATACGGCGACGTGATTTCACTCGCTCGCCCTGAGCCCTTCGGCACCGCTCATCCCGAGCGTGTCGAAGGACGACGGTCGCTCGGGGCAGGCCCTTCCTCAAGGCTCCAGGCAGGCTTGTCGAAGGCGGGAGAGGAGTGCGCCGAACACGCTGCCACGATTGCTGCCCAGACTCCTTGGGGAGAGATCGTGGCGCGATGCTACCATGGCAATCCGGTATACGACACCTCATTCCCAGAAACCCAGCGTCAGCCTGACGATGGGGGAATCACTGCCCGTTGGCCATTCGATCGCCTTCGGAGATCAACGGGTTGGAGGACGGGCACGGAATTGATATCCTCTTGGCCGGGTCGCGCCGACTGGGGGGCCGACGGTCACGAGGCTGGGGCCGGAGAAGAGGGGGACGGGGGGATCCATGCAGCGCTTCCGGATGATTCGATGCTGGGTGAGACCCCTGCGGCGGCTCTTCCCGCTGCTCGTGGCGGCCGCGCAGGCCGGGTGTGTATCTTCCTTCCTCTACTTCCCCGACAAGGAAATCCGGGCGATCCCGGAGCAGCTCGGACTCACCCCCCGGTGGGAGTTCTTCGAAGCGCGGGACGGGGTGCGGCTTTCCGCCTGGTACGTGCCGAAGACGGATGCGCGCGGGGTGGTCCTCTTCCTCCACGGAAACGGGGGCAACGTCTCTCACTACCTGCAGGCACTGGCGATGTTCAGCCGGCTGGGGTTCGGCAGTTTCATCCTGGACTACCGCGGGTACGGCAGGAGCGAGGGCACCCCGTCTGAGCAGGGCACCTACCTGGACGCGGAAGCGGCGTGGCGGTATCTGGTCCGCACCCTGCACATCCCCCCGGACAGCATCGTCGTGTTCGGGCGATCCCTGGGCGGATCGATCGCCGCCTGGCTTGCCCGGGAGCATACGCCCCGGATGCTGGTCCTGGAGTCCGCATTCACGTCCCTCAGAGACGTGGCCGCGGACCTGTACCCCTGGGCGCCCACCAGGCTGCTCACCGGCGACATGTACGACACCGA
>DATIFO010000028.1:0-39923 GCA_035455275.1 Methylomirabilis sp. (SeqCode)
TGAGATGTCATCGGAAACTCCTCTGCCTGCTGCGGCGCAGCGCCAGCGGGCGACATTGCCCCTGCCCCTCCTCACCGGAACGCCCCCAGATCCCGACGCACATAGCAGGATGCCGAACCTCGTTTTCGCCCAGGCTGCTCAAGAAGGTCCAGATGCAAGGCGGCCCGCGGAGTACCCGTCCGGAGGATGGGTCCCCGCAGATGGGCCTTTTTCGGCAGCCGGCTAGGCCCGTCGCCCGCGGCTCCCGAACCGGGCGGTCACCGGGGACGCCGGTCCGCCCTCCCGACTCCAGGTCCCTGCACCCGAGCGCGTCCCATCCCGCCTGGTCACGCCGGGCCACGCGCGGAACCAGAACCGCCGGACGGCCACGTCCAGCAGGAACAGGAGCAGCGCCAGCGCCAGGAGCTGCGGCCACGCCTCCACCCAGATCCGGGCCGGTCTGCGGTGCTGGGTGAAGATATCCCCGGCCTGCGTGGGCGCCCCCCCGCCCGAGAGCGCCGCCACGTCTCGGAGGAGCGACTCGTTCACCGCCAGGGCGCGTAGTTCCGGCGAGTAGGGAATCACCAGCGAGGCCACCTCGGAGCCGACCATCTTCTGGTCCTTCCGCTCGGCAACCCCGACCAGGTACGCTCCCTCATTGGTGGCATCGAAGCTTCCGCGATACCGCCCCGGTCCGATCTGCTGGAGCGGCAAGACCCGCTGCACCTTGTCCGGCGAGATGACGCCGGCGTTTGCCTCCAGGAAGTTGATGAACTCGCCCCGCTGATCCACGGCCTCCAGCTGGATATCCCCCCGGGCACCGACCTGCCGGACAGAGGTCACCACCTCGCGCTGCTGCGTCGTCCGGAGGGTCCAGCGGACCATCTGCCCGAAGAATTTGGCGAAGTCCCCCCACTTCAGCCAGAGGATGCCCCACTTCCCTTTGGCGTCGGACGTGAAGGCGACCGATCGGCCTAGCCCATAGCGCCATGCCGCCAGGATGGGGTCGCGCTGATGCGAGATGAGCAGCGTGTCCGCCGTCGGCTTGGGCGTGGCGGAGACGTAGCCGCCGAGGGGTGGGGCGGAATTCCAGCGGATGTCCTGGAGGATCTCGTGACCCTCGTTCGACACCGCCACCCGGAAGGGCTCCTCGATGATGGAGGCCTTGCTGGCAAGCTGGGTCTCCAGGGTGAAGATGCGGGGGATGCTGTAGATGTCGTCGGTATAGTAGAAGCGGCCGCGCCCCCAGCGGGACACGTCCGTCATGAAGCGCACGTCCGCGTCGCTGCCGACGGCCACGGTGGAGACGGTGATCTTGTCCATCTGCATCCGGCGCACCAGACCCGCAAAGTCGGCGGCCTGGACCTCGCCGTCGGAGATGACGATGACATGCCGGAGCAGCGCCTTGCGGTCGAAGATGGTCTGATAGGCGTCCTTGAGGGGTGGGAAGAGGTCCGTGCCCCCGCCCGCCTTGACGGTGGAGATGGCCTTCAGGATCCGATCCTTGTCCCTGGCGGGACCCACGGGAACTACCCAGTCCCAGGCGGTGTCGAAGGCCACCACGCCGATCTCGTTCCGCTCGTCCAGAAGCTCCACCACGAGCTGTGCCGCCTCTTTCGCCAGGTCCATCTTGGTGAACCGGGAGTCCTGCGTGCTCATCTCCATGCTGCCGGACCGATCGATCACGAGGATCACAGCCAGGGAGGGGACCTCGACCTTCTGGCGCGCCTCCATGGTCACCGGGAGGGCCTCCTCGATGGGCGTCCGGTAATATCCCCCGACGCCGAAGCTTTCCTCGCCACCCAGCATGACCAGGCCGCCCCCCTGGTCCCGCACGTAACTGCGCAGCAGCTCCATCTGTGGCTTGCTCATGCGCAGGGCGGAGATGTTGCTCAGGATGATGGTATCGTACTGCGACAGACCCTCCATGCTGGTGGGCAGGGCCTCGACGCCCACCATCTCGACCTGCATGTGCTGCGTGCGGAGCGCCCGGAGGAGGTTCGCGCCCTGGTCGCGCTCCTTCTCCACGTACAGGACCCGCGGCCGCCCGCGCACGGCCACCACACCCACGCCCCGCTTGTTCTCCTGCAGCGGGTCGTCGGGCGTCTCCAGTCTGGCCTGGAAGATGTGGAAGCCCCCCTGGTCCACGGCCTGCTGGTAGCTGAAGACGTTCTTGCCCGCCGTGAGCTTCACCGGCTGGGCGCCCACGAACTCTCCGTCGCGATACAGCGAGACCCGCCCCGAGGCATCCTTGGCGCTCCAGGCAACGACGCGAACCAGGAAGGATTCGCCGAACTTCACCTCCTGGGGGACGACGAGTCGCTCCACCAGGGCCTCCGCCGGATGGTCGCTCCGGAGGGGCACGACCTGGATGTCCGTCCCCTCGGCCTGGGCCCGCTGGGCCGCCTCGCGAGCGCTCCCGTCGTTCTCGTTCCCGTCGCTCAACAGGACGATCCGCTTGGCACCCTCCTGGGGGAACGCCGCCAGGGCCAGCTTGATGGCCGCGGCGATGTCCGTCGTCTGGCTGTCGGTCACGATGGGCGGCTTGGGCTGCAGCGGCCCCGCCCCCACCGGCGTCTCCAGGACCGGGCTGCCGCCGAAGACCACCACGCCGTACTGATCCCGCGGCCCTGCGGCCTTGACCGCGTCCTCCACGTACTGCCGGGCCTTGACCCGGGTCTCCAGCGGAACGCTGTCCGAGGCATCCAGGAGGAACAGGACGTTGAGCTGGTCCGTGACGCGGCGGAGCCCGACCCCCGTGAGCGCCGCGACCACCAGGAGGAGCACCAGGACCCGGAGTCCTGCGGCCGGCAGGGGCCAGCGGCCCTGCACCTCCCGGTGGAACAGCGCCCCCTCGACCAGGAGGAGGGCCAGAACCAGTGCGGCGAAGAGGCGCCAGAGCTCCTGCCGCGAGGGGAATGTCGTGGGGCGATCTTCGTCCACGGCCTGGCCGGACCGCTCGGCGGGGAACTGGGCCCGCGAGGCGATGTTGGACTCCCCCTCATCCAGCAGATTGACGGCGAAGCGCTGCTCCCAGGCCTCCGCCTTCGCCGTGTAGATCCCGGCGTCGACCGTCTCGACGAAGCTGATCCGTCCGTCCGCATCCCCGCGCACAGGATGGCTCTGGCCCGTGGGATCGACGACCGTGGCCGCCTGCGAGCCCGCCGGCAGGCTGACCGTCAGCGGCTGACCGGTCGAGAGCTGCAGGCCGGCATCTTCGAGCTGGCTCGGATACAACCAGCGGAGGGCGTTGCTCACGAAGAGCGGGAACGCGACCCGCAAGGGAAAATCGGTCCGGTACAGATCGAAGCCGACGACGATGGCCTTGAGGCCGCCCTCATCCAGGGCGTAGACGAGGGGCGTGAGATTGGACTCCACCAGGGCGCGGCCGCTTCCCATGGGGCGAACCCGCATGGCCTCCTGGACGATCACCTTGGAGAGATCCAGATAGCGCAGGACGGGATGGCTTCGGTCCCAGTCGATGATGGGCGGATCCTCGACGCGGCCCTGGAGCTTGAGGGAGGTCCCCTCCGGCAGGGTGTTGATGAAGAGGTAGCGGCCGGCCGGCACCGTCTTCACCGGCACGCCGTCCAGGATCACGACGTCGTACTCGCCCGCCTTGGCGAGCTGCTCCGCGGTTCCCGATTCCACCTGGACCTGGGAGTCCGCCGCCAGGGCCTTCTCCAGAAAGGCGTTGCCCCCGCTCACCAGGAGAATCCGGGCCGGATGGGGTGCGGGAATCACCGCCACGGCGCGGTTGTCCGCCGCCAGGTCGTCCAGGGCGCTGATCTCCGCCCGCAGGATCCCGCCCCCCTCGTGCGTGAAGGGTAGGACGATGGAGCGCTTGACCTCGGGGTCCAGGCTCACCCGCTCCGTCTTCAGCGGCGTTCCGTCCAGGGTGAGCAGGAGGTCGAAGCCCGCCGGCTCGCTCCCGTAATTCGCGACCGACAGGAACGCCTGGTAGTCGAACGAGCCGAAGTAGGTTTTGCGAACCTCGAAGGCGGTGATGCCGACGTTCCGCCCCCGCTGCGCGAACCGGTGCCAGTGAACGGTCGTCCGACCCAGGTCGGGGAGTTCCGGCGCCTCGTATGCCCCATCCGTGAAGACCTCGACCGCCGCTTGCCCCCTGCCGAGGAGCAGGTTGGCCTGGGCGAGGCGGAACGCCTCGGACAGTCGGCCCGACACGTCCAGCGGCCGGAGGGCCTGCAGGGACTGGCGCAGGAGCCGCCGGTCCTCCGTGAAGGGAACCAGGACGCGCGCCTCCTGCCCGGATTCGATGAGCATGCCCCGCTGCCCCGGCCGCAGGTGCTCCACCGCAGCCAGGGCGGCCTGCTGGGCGGCGACAAAGCGCGACCCCGGAACGTCCCGGGCCTGCATGCTGGCCGACACGTCCAGGATGAAGACGTTGCGCTCGTAGCCCGAGGCCAGGACAGTCCGCACCGGCTTGGCCAGGGTCAGGGCCAGCAGCAGGATGGTGAGGATCTGCAGCAACAGAAGCAGGTTCGGCTTGAGTCTGCGGAACGGGGCGCTGGCCTGCTGGTCTCGCAGGCTGTCCGCCCACAGCAGGGTGCTGCTCACCGTCACCTGCTGCCGCCGGATCCTCAGCAGGTGGAAGACGATGACCACCGGGATGGCCAGGAGGAATAGCAGCCCGGCCGGATTCAGGAACGTCATCGGAGGAACCCACTCCTTCGCAGGTGTCTGAGGATCAGGTTGGCGAGCGGCACCGCCGTGCTGGCCCGCAGGTAATCAATGTGGTGGCGCACGCAGAAGCCTTCCGCCTCCCGGAAGTGCTGCTGCAGCCTCTCCTTGTACCGCTCGAGGGTCCGGCCGTCCACGCTCACCTCCCGCTGCGCGCCCCCCTCGGCATCCAGCAGCGTGAAGTCGCCCCGGAGAGTGGGGGACAGTTCCTCCTCGCTCACCACGTGCAGCAGGAACACCTCGAAGCGCCGGCCCAGCAGCGCCTTCAGGCCGTCCGCATACCCGCCCGGGTCCAGGAGGTCGGACAACACGATCACCACGCCGCGCGTCCGGCTGCGCAGCGCGTACTCCGCCAGGCGCCCGTTCAACTCGGTGGCTCCCCCGGCCTCTGCGTTGGACAGAAAGTCCAGGAGGGGGAATATCTGTCCGCGGCCCCGTCGCGGGCGCAGGCTCCGGGTTCCTCCGCCCGAGAAGACTCCCGCGGCGACCCGCTCCGAATTGGCGAGGCCGATGTACCCGAGGGCCGCCGCCGCCCGGAGGGCGTAGTCCAGCTTGGGCGGATCGCCGAACCCCATGGATCCGCTGCCGTCCACCAGGAGGTGCAGGCACAGGTCCTCTTCCTCCACGAACAGCTTGAGGAGGAGTCGGTCCAGGCGGCTGTAGATGCTCCAGTCCACGTAGCGCAGGTCGTCTCCCGCCACATAGGGGCGGTAATCCTGGAACTCGACGCCCGCCCCCTTGCGCAGGCTACGCCGCTCGCCCTTGGCCTGACCCAATCCCACCTTCCGCGAAATGATGCAGAGGTCGTCAAGCTGCTGCAGGAAATCCCGGTCGAATGTGCGCCGTGGCATCACTCCCCCTGGGGACCACCCGGCCAAGCGAGCCCGAGGCCCGGCTCAGCGGGCCTCCAGCGACTGGAAGTACTGCTTCACCTGCTCCCGGTAGTTAAAGGGGATCGGCTCCTTGGTGAGCGTCTCCTCCATGGTCTTCTTGTACTGCGAGAACACATCCATGAAGGGCAGCCGCGACGGATTCTGGGCCCCACCGCCGGAGAGGTTGGTGTTGTAGGCCTCCATCGACCCCTCGCGCAGGTCCCCCTCGAGCATGGAGTCCTGCTTCTCCGTGCCGATGCGCGGCGTGGAGTCCCCCAGCGTCTGCAGCGATTTCTCCTTGCCGGGCAAGGAGCCGCCCGCGGACCCGTCCTCGCCCCCCTCGGACTCGCCTTCTCCCTGACCCTGTCCCTCGCGACTCCCCGGTGCCTGCTTGAGGTTCTTGCCCTTCCCCTGGGAATTCCCCCCTCGGTCGCGAAGCCGATCCAGGGCGCGGGAGAGCGCGGAGAGCATCTTGTCCGTGGACCCCTCACCCATCCCCTCCATTTCGCTCATCATATCATCGGGCAGCCCGCCCCCCCCCAGCCGCTGCTGGCTCTGTCCCAGCTCCGAAAGCAGTCGCTCGATCTGCTCCCAGGTGAGTCCCTGGAGGCGCCCCGACCGAAGCTGTTCCTGCATCCGCCGGATCATCACCTGGTACGGGCTCTGCGTGAAGTCGCGGCTCAGGTCGGGCAGGCTGTCCGGCCGCCCCAGGAGCTTCAACCGCTCGTCCCCCTGCTTCACAAAGCTGCCGAAGTCCGGACGCTGCTCGCTCACCTTGGTATCCTTGAAGACGGCAGCCAGATCCCCCTGGTGGTCTCGGGAGGAGAGGGTGCCGCGCTGGATGCGCTGCTCGCGTCCCTTGGGAAACTGGGTGGTGGGGAGTGCAGGTTTGGCAAGCTTCTGCTCCAGGCCCTTCTCGCGCGCCTCCTCGTCGGTCTTCGCCTCCCGGGACGCCGGCTCGTCGGTCCGCTCCGGCAGGTGGAGGGGGAGCGGGGGAAGGAGGGCCAGGGCCAGGGCCAGGGCGGCGATGGGTGGGGCCCACGCCGCCTCGCGGGGCAGTCGCAACGGGAAGACCGCACGCTGTCGAAACCCCTGCACGCGTTTGGCGGTCTCGGCCAGTTGTGCGCGGGCCAGATCATCCGGCTCCGGGAGCGACAGATGCTCCTGAGCGCTGGTCAGCCGCTCCTTGAACTGGAGCCGCTGGTCGGCCAGACGCGCCACGCGCTGGAGTGGCAGCCGTACCAGGAACCCGTAGAGAAACCCCAGGGCCGCCAAGCCCACCGTGAGGGCCAGGGCGGCGATGGGGGCGGCGGTCGGGAAGAGGCCTTTCAGCAGGAGGGGGGCCAAGGCCAGGCCGAGGCCCACCACGAGGAAGCGGATGCAGGCGGAGCAGGCGCGAACCAAGCGGAGGCGATGGGAGAGTGAGCGCAGCGTCGTGCGAAGCCGTTCGCGATCATCCATGGGCACTCCCTGGGGGACCGTCCCCTCCTGCGTGTCCGTTCCCGCCTGATCCCCGTCGGCGGATGGTCCCGCCCCCCACCACGAGGTCGGGGTCGTCCGCGTCGTAAAAGACCGCCGCCTGTCCCGGGGCCACGGCCCGCTGGGGCTGATCGAAGCGCAGGCGGGCCCGGTTCTCTCCCTCTGAGCACAGCGTTGCCGGGGCGGCTGCCTGGGCATAGCGCACCTTGGCCAGGACGCGCCGTGGCGCCGTCAGGCGTTCCTCCGTGATGAGATTCACCCGCTCCAGGTTGACCTCCTGCGTCCAGAGGTCGCGATCCTCCCCCACGATGACCTCGTTCCGCTTGGCATCAAGGTCGATCACGTACAGGGGCTGGCTGCCCGGAAGAGCCAGGCCGCGCCGCTGTCCCACGGTAAAGAAGGCCACACCCGGGTGCGCCCCCCGGACGGCCCCGCTGGCGTCGCGGATCGATCCCGGGGCAAGCGCGGAGCCCACGCGCCCCCGCAGGTACTCACGGTAATCGCGGGGGACGAAGCAGATTTCCTGGCTGTCCGGCTTCCCCGCCACCCTCGCCAATCCCAACTCGTGGGCGAGGCGACGGGTTTCCTCCTTGCGCAGGTGGCCCACCGGGAAGCGCGCCGAGGCCAACTGCTCCTGCGTGAGGCCGTACAGGAAATAGCTCTGGTCCTTGCGAGGGTCCAGGGCGCGGCGAAGGAGAAACCGCCCCGTCGCCGGATCGCGCTCGACGCGGGCGTAATGGCCGGTCGCCACCGCGCTCGCCCCCCAGCCGCGCGCTCGTGTCAGGAGCGAGCCGAACTTGAGCCGGGAGTTGCAGGGCACGCACGGGTTGGGGGTTTCCCCCTGCAGGTAGGACTCGGCAAAGTACTGGATCACCTCGCGGTCGAACTCCGACTCATAGTTCAGCACGTAATACGGGATCCCCAGGGTCTCCGCCACGCCCCGGGCGTCCTCCACCGCTCCAGGGGAACAGCAACTGTCAAAGCGCTCCTGGAGGTCCGCCGGGCGGTGGCTCGGCCAGATCCGGAGCGTGATCCCGATGACGGACACGCCCTCCCGAACCAGAAGCGCCGCCGCCACGGCCGAGTCCACCCCTCCGCTCATCGCCACGGCGACGGCCCCCTCGGCCCGCACCGGGCCGATCACGGCTGGGCCTCCCGCCGGGGGGGCAGACCCGCGTTCAGGCAACGCATCCGCAGGACGATGGGAGGCAGGATCTGGAGTACGTAGTCGACGTCTTCCGGCGTGGTCCCCGCGCCCAGGGAGAAGCGGATCGAGTTCTCCGCCCGTCCCCGTGAAAGCCCCATGGCGGTGAGGACATGGGAAGGCTCCAGCGAGCCCGAGGCGCAGGCGGCGCCCGAGGAGACCCCCACCCCCTGAAGGTCCAGGGCCAGGATCAGGGACTCCGCCTCCACGCCGGCGAAGGCCAGGTTGGCCGTCTGGGGCAACCGCTCGGTCGGATGTCCGTTTCGCGTCACGCCCGGCAGGGCCGCGACGAGCCCGTGTTCCAGCCGGTCGCGCAGGTCCGCCAGGCGCTTGGCCGTCCCCTCCACGTCGCGAAGGCACAGCTCGGCGGCCCTGGCGAAACCGACGGCGCCCGCGACATTCTCCGTCCCGGCGCGCCTCGACCGTTCCTGCGCACCCCCGAAGAGCAGCGGCTGCATCTTCGTCCCACGGCGGACATAGAGGGCGCCCACCCCTTTGGGCCCATGGATCTTGTGGGCCGAAAGGGAGAGGAGATCCACCGCGAGGGCACCTGCATCCAGGGAAAGCTTGCCGAAGCTCTGGACGGCATCCGTGTGAAACGTGACATTCGCCCCGCGACAGATCCGGCCGACGGCCGCGACGGGGAACAGGACGCCGGTCTCGTTGTTGGCATGCATGAGGCTGACCAGGATGGTGTCCGGCCGGATGGCCCGCCGCACATCCTCGGGGTCCAAGAGACCGTCGCCGTCCACCTGAAGGCTTGTCACCTCAAAGCCGTGGCGGGCAAGGTGCGCCGCGGCGTGGAGGACAGCGTGGTGCTCCACGGCCGAGGTGATGATGTGGCGGCCCTTGGCCTGCTGGGCGGCGGCCACACCCAGGAGTGCCAGATTATCGGCTTCCGTTCCCCCGGAGGTGAACACGATGCTGTCCTTGTCCGCGATCTGGAGCGACCCGGCGATGAGGGTTCGCGCGGCCTCCAGGGCTGTCCGCGCCTCTCGCCCCCAGGCGTGAACCGAGCTGGCGTTCCCGAACCGCTCCACGAGGTATGGCGTCATGGCCGCCAGCGCCTCGGGGTGGAGCGCCGTCGTGGCGTTGTGGTCGAGATAGACCTTCCGCATGCAGCGTTCCCCAGATGGACGTGGCAGGGGTCTCAGCCCCGGACGGATCACGGAGGTAGCAGTCGAGAGGAGGGAACGGCAAGCGGAACGCGCCGGAGAGATCGAAGTACAACGACGCGGAAGACCGCAGCGCAGTAGCTGTTCCTGCGCCTGGAATGCAGGGGAATGGGCTTACGCCCGCTCGGCCGCCCGCAAGCCCTCGTCCTGTTTAGGCATAGGCTCCAGGCGCACAACCTTGCTCTCGTCCGGGCTGGCCATCTCACAGTTCCCGTTGAACATGGCGCCTTCGGCCACCACCAAACAGGGGGTGCGGATCGTGCCGGTCACGCGGCTCGGTCGCAGGAGTTCCACGCGGTGCTTCGCGGTGATGCTGCCCTGAACCCGGCCGCTCACGACCAGCGTCCCGACCTCGATCTCGGCCTTCACCTGCCCCGGCTCGCCGATGATTAGCACCTCGTCACCGATGATCTCTCCCTCGAGCTGGCCGTCGACACGCACGGCGCCGGCGAAGCTCAGCACCCCCTTGAACTGGGTTCCCTCCCCGAGGAAGGCGCGGATCTCGCCGAAGTCGGCACCGACCCGCTCTTTTTCCCGCCTCAGCACGCTGACCTCCCAAGATGAGGACGACTCGCCATCCCGATGAAACCGAATCGAGGGTATCCGGAGTCGACGGAGAATCGGTCCTTCAATGAATGACGACTCCGGCGGTGACGAATGGCGTCACGGTAGCAGAGCAGGTGGGGGCTGTCAATTCCAAAGTCCGCGAGATGGCTCACGCCCCGAAGGCAATCGGGCCTCGTTCCGCCCCGAGCCGCCCGCTCACGTTCCGGACACGGCCCCCGTCACGAGACCGCTCAGCAGGTGGCGGCGGAAGCAATAGTACAGGATGACGGGCGGGATGGAATAGAGGACCGACTCGGCCATCAGCAGGTTCCAGGGCGGGTTATCGGTGGCCAGGAAGTTGCCCATGGCCACCGGGATGGTGATGTGTGTCTCGCCCGACAGGAAGAGCACCGCGTACAGGTACTCGTTCCAGGAGTAGAGGAAGGCGTAGGTGGCGATGGCGACCATGGGCGGCATGATGAGCGGCAGGTAGATCCGGAAGAACAGGGCCAGCGGCCCGGCCCCGTCGATGGCCGCCGCCTCGTCGATGTCCTGCGGCACCGTCTTGCCGTAGTCCCAGAGGATCCAGACGGCATAGGGCGAGGCGAACGTGATCATGGTGAGGATCACGGAGAGCTGTGTTCCGATCAGGTCGTAGTCCGCCATGAGCTTGAAGAACGGGATGGACAGGAAGGATGAGGGGATGATGTAGGTGAAGAGTGTCATGCTCTGGATGGTCCGGCTGCCCCGGAAGCGGATCCGGGCCAGGGCGAAGCTGCCCAGGGTGCCCACGACCAGGACGGCCAGCGTCGTCATGAATGCGATGCTCACGCTGTTGTACAGTTGGGCCCAGAACTGGCTGACGAGGTAGTTGCTCTGCCGGATGGTCATGGAGTAGTTGGCGAGGGTCGGACGGGCCACGTACAGGCTGGGCTTGAACAGGTCCTCCTCCGGAACCAGGGAGAGGGTGAGCATGTAGTACACGGGGAAGACCGTCCAGACCAGGACGACGGCACACACACCGAAGAAGGCCGCCTTTCGCCAGCCGCGCAGACGCATGGCCCAGGCTCCTTACTTGACCCAGCGGATCAAGATGAAGATGAACAGCAACGTGATCGGCAAGGCGGTCACGAAGGTTCCCACCCCCCAGTCCAGCCGACCCATCTGAAAGGTATATCGGTACGCGAGCGTGGCCAGGACGTGGGTGGAGTCCCCGGGCGCCCCCCCTGTCATGATCTTGATGATGACGAAGTCTCCCAGGGTGAAGACCATGGAGAGCAGGCTGCAGATCAGGTAGAGATTCCGCAGCATGGGAGCCGTGATGTATCGGAACTTCTGTATGGAGGAGGTGCCGTCGATGACCCCCGCCTCGTACAGCTCCTTCGGGATGCTGCGTCTGCCGGCCACAAAGATGAGTGTCCAGAACGGCAGGTACTTCCAGATGTGGTACACGATGGCCGCCCCCAGGGCCGTGGGCCGCCGGACCAGCCAGGGATACCCCTCGAACCCCAGATCGTTCAGGATCTTGTTCACGACCCCCCATTGCCCGTTCAGCATCCAGCGGAAGGCCAAGATCCCTGGCAGGGCCGGGATGGCCCAGGGGAGCAGGAACACGCCCCCCAGGATCCGCGCGGCCCGGTGCTCCACGCTGAACACAGCCGACAGCACCAGGGCCAAGAACATCTTCACGTTGACCGCGATCCCCACAAAGATGAGGGTGTTCCAGAGGGTCTGGATGAAAACCGGATCCGAGAAGATGGCCGGGTAGATCGTGCTGTCCATGCCCATGTAGAGCATGTACAGGATGGGGGTGATGACCAGTCCCAGAAAGATGAGGACCAGGGGGGAACAGAACGCAAGCCCCAGAATGGTCTTCCCCACCCACCGCTCCCGGCGAATGGCAGGAGCGGGGGCCGCGACGACGGCTCCGGTCTGATCCATGGGGCAAGGTCCAGCGCGAGCGGGAGGCCTCAATACCTCCCGCTCGCAATCGGAGGGTTGAGGGCGGCCTCGACGAATTTATTTCCGGCTCTTGAAGATGGTCTCGATGCGGTTCGCCGTCTCGTCCACGGCCTGTTCGTTCCCAGGCCGGTTCCGCGGGAGGGGTGCCCCCTCGGACGTGGGACGAGGGATCGGTGTGCGCCGACTGCGACTTCGCCTCGCCGAGCACAACAGACGGTAGCTAATACTAGCCCCCGGCGGATTGTCAAGGGAAAAGGCGCTTGAGAGCCCGCAGTCAAGACCCTGCCTCGCCCGGGTCGCTCTCCGCGCCGACCCGGATGGGTCTGCGGGCGACCGGCGGCTTCGCCATTTGTCAGACCAATAGGAACGGAACATCCGGCCCCACCTGATCCCTCCTCTGTACCAGGGGGCCACTCGTCGCCGCCGACCAGGTCGGAGGGCACCGGGGAGACCGACCTCAGATGAATCCCCTTCCTCGGAGAAGCTCTAGCATTCGCCGGTACCCACTCGCCCGCACTCGGGCCGCGATCACGGCCGGCTGGCTGGTCGATACCGCCTCTGTCAGAGCCGAGCGCAGGGCCTCCTCGTCTTCCACCTCCGTCCCCAGGGCACCCAGGCTCTCGGCCAGCTTCGGAACGTCCACCTCCCCAAGGTCAACACCTATCGGCGCGTACCGCTTTTGCTCCTGCTGGGCGCGGACGAGACTGAACGCTCTGTCCTTGAAGACGATGACGACCAGGGGGAGACCAAGCTGGACGGCAGCGGCGAGATCTGGCAGGCTGACCAAGAAGCCGCCGTCACCCATGAGCGCAAGAACGGGTCGCTCCGGGGTTACCAGCTTCGCCGCCATGGCGGCGGGCAGGGCGTAACCCCTGGTAACAAGCCCACCGGAGCACAGGTATTCTTTGGGCTGAAAGCTATCCCAGAATGCAGCCGCGACGAACGCGTGGGCCCCGGAGTCCACCGTCACCACGGCCTCCCGCGGGAACATCTGTCGCGCGACCTCCACCACCCGGTGGGGCAGGAGCCCTTCCCGCCCCCTCCCCGCACATGCCTCCGCGAGGAGCCGCCGGGAGCGGGCCCGGAATTCCCCGCCGCGACTTGCCCAGTCGGCCAGCCTCCAACCGCCCCCGGGGGGCAAGGCCTCTCGCAGGGCTTCCAGGGAGGTGGGCAGATCCGCGATGACCTCTGATGCCGCCTCGTAGGGGCGTGAGCCGACCCGATACTCCGCCAGCGAGACCACCGGCTTCCCGCCGCCCCACTCGCGCGGGATCAATTCCACCGGGTCCAAACCCACCGCCAGGATTCCGTCGGCTTTGGCCAGAAGCTCCCCCTCGAGCCTGCCGCCTGCAAATACCCCCGCTGCCAGCGGGTGGTCTTCCGGGATGACGCCCTTCGCCTTGTCCGTCGTAAGGACCGGCGCCCCGACGTGCTCTGCAAGGTCCTGGAAGGCGCGGGCCGTTCTCACCTCACGGCAACCCAGACCGGCAATCATCACCGTTCGACCGCAGCGCACCAGGTGCCTGGCCGCCTCGCGGATGGCGCTGCGTGAGGGCGTCGGCAGTTCGGCCCTTTCCGGACGTCCCGCTCGCCGGCGGGTCGATCGCCCCGACTCATCCGCCGGGAGATCGAGGTGAACGGGGCCCATCGGAACCGCCAGGGCCTTTCTCCAGGCCCACCGCAGCAGGTGCTCGGCACGGGACGCGGTGATCGTGGCCCGATCCTTGGTCACCCCGTCGAAGAGCCGGAAATGATCCAGGTGCTGTCGGGTTGCCAGGTACCGGCTGGCGCGAGGAGCCCGATCGGTGAGCAACAGCAGCGGGGCTCTGTCCAGGAAGGCGTGTGCCACGCCGTTCACCGTGCTGGCGGCCCCCGGACCCAGCGCGGCGAGACAGACCCCCGGCATGTTCAGGAGATCGCCCTCCGTGGCCGCCATCAGCGCCGCCCCCGACTCATGCTGCGCCAGGACAAAATCTATCCCGCCGTGGCGGGCGGCCTCGATCAGGTCCAGGGTGCTGCCTCCGCCGGGGAGGCCGTAAACGCGGCGCGTTCCCATCTCCGCCAGGAAACCCACCACCACCTCTGCGGCTGTCGCCATCACGTCTCCGTCCATCCTGCCTCAGGAGGCCTTGCTGCAGATCTCCCCGAACAGCCTCGCCTGCACCAAGGCCAGGTAAAAGCAGAGGAAGGGCCAGACCAGGGGTCCCAGGTACGGGACCAGAGCCACCAGCGCTGCCGCGATGTAGGAACCGATGCTCAGCAAGTAGACCGCCACGTACTCTGCCAAGACCGCATTGATCCCTTCCCACAGGCTGCCGGCATAAAATGCGGCCTCGATGCGGCCCTGCCCGATGGAGTGGGCCAAGGCCATGGGGAGAAAGAACACCATGAAGACCCCGGCCAGAACCCCCAGGACCATGAGGACCATGCCCAAGAACAGGAGAATCCCGCCCTGCACGAGAAGCCCCAGACCCAGGACGATGAGGAGAACGGGGATCACCCCGTACCCCAGCCCGACGCCGATCCCGAACAGCCCTCGACGCAAGAGATCCGGCCAGCGTGCCCACTCCGGAAGGGACCCTCCCTGCCCGCGCAGCGTCCCCTCGTACACCTGAAGGATGTAGCCGACTGCCGGGAAGTTGAGGACGACCGCCAGCGGCGCGATTCCGAAGGCGACCTCCTCGGAGGCGAGAAACGTCAACCCCACGAAGAGAAGCTCGAGCAGGAGACCCGTCGCCCCGCCGATCAGCAGCTTCCGCTGCCAGTCCAGCCCTGCCAGCGGAAACCGGGCCGATGCCTTGATCCGGAGCCGCATGGACGTCACTGCGCTCCTGCGATGAGCTCGGTGAGGCGGGTCAGATCGTCGTGGGAGAAGAAGCTGATCTCCAGGGTTCCGCCCGGACCATTCCGGACGATCCGAACCTTCGTCCCCAGGACTGCCCGGAGTCGATCCTCTAGCGCCAGCAGGTTCGGATCGCCCGCGACCTGTCGGCGGTCGGGTGTGGGGGTCCCGTCCCGCAATCGTCGCACCAGGCCTTCGGTGGCGCGGACGCTGAGGCCCCGCTTCACGACCATATCACGCGCCTTGAGCTGATCCGCCTGCTTCTCCAGGCCCAGGATGGCGCGGGCGTGCCCCTCGGAGAGCGTCCCGGACGCCAGGTCCTCGCGGACGCGACGAGGGAGACGCAACAGGCGCAAGGCGTTGGCGACCGAGGAGCGATCCCGGCCCACCCGCTCGGCCACCCCTTCCTGGGTGAGACCGAACTCCTCGATGAGCCGGCGATACGCCTCCGCGCCCTCCACGGGATTCAGATCCTCCCGCTGGAGGTTCTCCACCAGGGCCATCTCCAGGGCTTGGGCGTCGCTTGCCTCCTTGACGACTGCGGGAATGCGGGTGAGGCCGGCCAGCCGTGCCGCTCGAATGCGCCGCTCCCCGGCCACCACCTGATACCCGCCGGGCCCCCGCCGGACCACCACTGGCGTCAGGACCCCGTGGGCCCTGATGGTCGCGGCCAGCTCCTCAAGGGCTGCCTGATCGAATTGGCGCCTGGGCTGAAACGGGTTGGCCTCCAGCTCCGCCAACGGGATCTCCATGCTGCTTGACCCCGGCGCCTCCGCGCCGGGAATCAATGCGCCCAGGCCCCTACCGAGCCCGCGCCTTTGCGCCATCGATCACCTCCCGCGCCAACTGGAGATACCCCTCGGCGCCGGGGCATCGGATGTCATACAGGATGACCGGCTGGCCGTGGCTGGGCGCCTCGGTCAAGCGGATGTTTCGCGGAATTACCGTCCGGAACACCTGGTCGCCGAAGTGCTGCCGGACCTCTGCGACGACTTGGGCGGCGAGGTTCACGCGGCTGTCATACATGGTGAGGAGGATCCCTTCGATCTCGAGGCGAGGATTCAGGTTCTGCCGGCAGAGCCGGACGGTCTCCAGGATCTGGCCGAGCCCCTCCAGCGCGTAATACTCGCATTGCAGTGGAATCAGGACCGAATCGGCTGCCACCAGCGCGTTGAGCGTGAGGAGGCCGAGCGACGGCGGGCAATCGATCAGGATGTACTCGAAGCGGGGCACCATGGGCCGCAGGGCTCGCTCCAGACGATGCTCCCGGTCCGGGAGGTCCACCATCTCCACCTCGGCACCCACGAGCTCCCGCCGCGCCGGGATCACCCGCAGGGCGGGCAGCGCCGTGGGGAGGGCCGCCTCGGCGGCCAGACTGGCTCCCAGGAGGACGTGGTATGCATGCGCCCTGACCGCCTTCCCGTCTATCCCGACGCTGGTGGTGGCGTTCCCTTGAGGGTCCACATCCACCAGGAGGGTCGGTCGTTCGGCGGCCGCCAGACACGCCCCCAGATTCACGGCCGTGGTGGTCTTCCCCACGCCCCCCTTCTGGTTCGCCACGGCGATGATTCTGGCCACGCCTATCCTCCCATTCGCGGGGGACCATAGCACACCCGCGCCCGGCCGGCCAAGGGGGAATGGGGTGTTTCACGTGAAACATCACGCGGTCGGCTGTCCCTGGAGGCGTCGGAGCCCCAGCACCCGGCGGTCCGGCCGGGCGAGGAGCGGCGGCAAGGCGTACTCCGCGGCAACCTCATACCCCGCCACCGCATGCCCGAGGCCGGCCTCCTGCGGGATGGAGCCATGCCCCACCTGGGCCAGGAACAGACCTCCCGGTCGCAGGAAGGGGGCCGCCAGGCGGACCTGTTCGCGGAGGGAGGCGACGGCTCGGGCAAGCGCCAGGTCGTAGACACCCTGCTCTGCCGGATCGACCGCCAGATCCTCGGCCCGGCAGCGCATGACACGGACATCCTGGAGATCAAGGCAGCGCACGATGTGGCGCAGGAACGTCGCCTTCTTGCGCGCGGCTTCCACCAAGGTCAAATGGAGAGAGGGGCGCGCGAGCTTGATCGGAATGGCGGGAAACCCCGCCCCCGATCCGATGTCCAGGGTGCGCGAGGCCTCGGTTGGAACCAGCCGGAGGCAGGCCAGCGAGTCGAGGAAGCCTTCCCGGACGATCTCCTCTGCGGTGCGCAAGGCGGTGAGGTTCATCCTCTCCGACCAGCGGGCGACCTCCTCGCGATACTGCCGAAAGGCCTGAATCTGTCGAGGGCTCAATTCGAGGCCAAGGGCGCATGCGCCGGCGGCCAACAGATCGTCAGGATCGAGGAGGAGCGGAGATCGGGCGTTCATGTGCCGGTGCCAAACCCAGCCCCCCGTCTTAGGCCGCTTGACCCTCGGCCGGTGCCTGGCGGGATGACTTCCCCATGATCAGCCACTGCTGGCCGATCTGCAAGATGTTGTTGACCAGCCAGTAGAGGACGAGGCCCGAGGGAAAACTCCAGAACATCCAGGTGAAGAGGATGGGCATCATCCAGAGCATCATCTGGGCCTGCCGCGGATCCCCGGCGGGAGGAGACATCTTCTGCTGAACCCACATGCTCACGCCCATGAGCAGCCCCAAGATGTTGCCGGCGTTGTAGTGCTCCCCTCCCCAGAGCTGCAGTTTGAACAGGGAGTCCGGCTGGGTCAGGTCCTGGATCCACAGGAAGTGCGCCTGCCACATCTCCACGGAGTTGGAAAGCGCGTTGTACAGGGCGATGAAGATTGGAATCTGTACCAGCATCGGGAGACAGCCCCCCATCGGGTTGACCCCGTGCTTGCGGTACAGGGCCATGGTCTCTTCCTGCTTCTTCTGGGGATTATTCTTGTAGCGCTCCTGGAGGGCCTGCACTTTGGGCTGGATGGACTGCATGGCTTGCATCGACTTCAGGCTCTTCATGGTGAGGGGGTAGAAAGCCACCTTCTGCAGGATGGTCACGAGGATGATGGCAATCCCGTAGTTGCCCGTGAAGCCGTACAAGAACTTCACCAGGTAGAGGGCGGGGCGAGCCAGAATGTCGAACCAGCCCAGGTCCACCAGCTTGTCCAGTTCCTGCCCCGCACCCTTGAGGACATCCAGGTCCTTCGGTCCTGCGAAGACCTCGGCGGCGAGGGCCGTCTCGGCGCCGGGCTGAAGCGACTGCTTGGGCGCCATGACCCCCACGATCGGCTGGTCCTGCTCCCCCTTCATGGCGAAGGCGCGGAGCCCCTTCTCTTTCGGCAGGACAGCCGCGGCAAAGTATGAATCCTGAAGGGCCGCCCAAGAAACCGCCCCATCGAACGTCTTCTCGCCATTGAGCTTGGCCAGATCCTCCTGAACTCGCTTCCCGTCCAGCCAGAAGGTTGGGGGTTGAAGGGTGCTGACTTTCTTGTCCGCGCTATTCCGAAGACCCGGCCCCCATGCCAGCCGGGTTTGCACCGCCAAGTCTTCACTGGAGAGGTTGCGGACGATCACGGCGACCTCGACGCGGTACCGGTTCCCGCGGAAGGTCAGGCGCTTCTGGATTTCAGCGCCCGCGCTGTCCACGTATGTGAAGGTGATCGTTCCGGACTCTTCCCCGCTCAGGGTGAGGCGCTCGCGATCCACCTGGAATACGTCGGGCGCCTGACGCCCATCCATCCAGACCTCCAGCGGCGCGGGACCAGCGCCGGGCTCATGGATGGCGACCAAATCCACTGGCGACCCGCTGGTCTGATTATAATGCTTCAATAGCCAGCTGGTCGCGCGGGCGCCCATGGTTGTGAGCGTCACCCGCACGAGTGGGGTCTCGACGACGACCTCCTTGGCCGGAAGGCGGAGCTCCGCCGTGGGCGTGTAGCCTCGGGGCGGAACGGCCGCCTTCACTCGGGCCCTCGGCGCCTTCGCGGCTGGCGGTGGCGCGGCCTCGGGACGGCTCTGGGTGGGTGGGCTCTGGGTGGGCGCGACGGGGGGCGCCGGGCGCGACGCCTCCTGTGGCGGCATCTCGTACTGCGAGAGGTACCACTGGTATCCCAGAAGAATGAGGATTACCAGTGCGGTGGCAAGTATCGCGTTTCGCTCCATGCGTGCTCCCGAACTACTGGGGGGTTAAGGGACAGGGTCGAGTCCGCCTGGGTGGTACGGATGGCAGCGCAACAATCGACGGAGGGTCAACCACGAACCATGCATCAGACCGTATCGCTCAATGGCCTCAAAGGCGTAGGCCGAGCAACTCGGGGCGAAGCGGCACGCCGGGGGAAACGCCGAGGCAACCCAGCGTTGATAGGTCCTGATCAGGACGAGTGCTATGTGTCCGAGACTAATCATTTGTTCTTGGCTTACGCTCGCGGCTCGCGGCCGTGCCGAATGCCCGCGTCACGAGACCGGCAAGATCGGCGCGGATTTGACGGCGCGGACGGCAACTGACGTCGCCCCGGGTGAGCAACAGGACGTCCAGGGGGGCTGCCTGCTCGATTCCGATGTGTTCGAAGACTTCCCGGGCAATCCGTCGGACTCGGCTCCGGGTAACCGCCGAACCCGCAACACGACCCAACGCCACGATCAGGAGACCGCGTTCACGGTGAACCTTCTCTGCGTAAATCGTCCACGGACCCGCACTCACGCGGACGCCGTCGCGCCGAAGTTGGCCGCCCCTTGTCTGCCTTGCACTGCTCCTCACTGTTGGCTTGCCTCATACTGTCAGGCGGTGCCGTCCCTTCGCCCGGCGGCGCTTCAGTACCTTTCGGCCATCGGCGGTGCTCATGCGCTTCAGGAATCCGTGGCTTCCCTTCCGCTTGCTCTTGTTCGGCTGGTACGTTCGCTTCATGATTCCTCCAATCTTTGCGTAAACGTCACATGGTATTTCAGCCATGACCCACTTGTCAAGCTTGCTATCGCGTCCCCAAAAACGCTCCAAGAATGGCGACGCTCTTGCGTGCGTGAGCCGGAGCAGCCATGACGCGAACTTATCGAAGCCGGTCTCCCAATTTGGGGCGGCCCCGCTTCACCTATAGAAACGCCCTAGCGCTTTGCAGACCCCTCGGCGGTGCGGAGGGGCGTGCAGAGCGCGCGCAGGTTCCTCCGGGCCGTGACGAGTTCCTCCGCCGTGAGGGGCGGGACCCCGAGTTGCGCGGTGAGTTGCCGCGCGTGGGCCACGAGCGCGGCAGGGAGCGTGAAGACTTCGTACCGGAGCCGCTGGGGCCGCGCATCGTAAAAGCGCGCGGGCAGCGCCCGGCGCCGGAGCACCGTGCAGACGTTGTAGGTGAGGAGCGCCACGCGGTACCAGGCGGCATTCGCGCCGAACTGCCCGCTCGGCGGCAGCCCGGCGGCCAACTCGTTCTTGGTGACATCGTGCACGGCCTTGAGGGTCCCGGCCTTGGCCCAGTGCCAGCGGACGAGGGCGGCCGCGGCGGGCCCCCAGCGATTGCTCACCACCGCGAGGTGCTTGGGCCCCTCGCCGAAGAGGTGGCCCTGCTTGGGGGAAAAGCGGAGCGCGACGTACCGCAGAGCGTTTATGGGGCGCGTATGTGGCGTTCGTGGCGGCCGATCCCTGTACTCTGTCCTGATGAAGACACAGCACAGTCAGCGGCGATTCCAGGGATGATTCGACGCTGTTAATCTGGGCGCCCTTTCATCACGGCCTCTTTCCTCCAATGAATTCCGGCTTGCCCGCCTTCATTGGAAGCGTTTCCTGGGTTTCCGTGTATGCCTATCCAGGCATGAATACATACATAAGTCATTGAATTTAAAATATTATACGACTTATCCACAGGTGTGGAAAAGCCTGTGTGTAACCATTTGCCCTGTCCAGAAGCCGCTAGAGTGCTCAGTCAACTCGTCGAAATCTTGAGAGGCTGACGACTCTGGGGATTTGAGCCAACGTTACGTTGACATCCCGGCTTCGAATTTGGTAAAATTTGTGGATAATGTTAAAGTTTCTGCATAGTTTTTCACAACCAGTCACCTTACAAGCAGACTTCCCTGCGAAAAGGTTGAATTCTTACCTTCCATCCACACCCAGTCATCATCCTAAACACCGACAGATTCGACCGTCTCGGAGTCTATTCACATTTCGATCTTCCTACGACTTCTACTGTTTCTTTCTATCCTATGTTCATCCACTGGAAGAGTATGAATCATCCAGTCGGGCAAACACCTTCCGCGCCACCCGTACTCCTTCCATCCAAGACACACGTAACGCATCTTGGGAGAGGAATCAATATGCATATCCGTGTTGAACGAGACGCGTTCGTTGATGCTTTGGGACCAGTACAGGGGGTGGTGGAAGCGAAGAAAACGCTACCCATCCTCTCCCACCTACTCCTGGAAGCTGATGCGAGTGGCGTGTGCCTCTTCGGGACCGATCTTGACGTGGGCCTTCGCAGGGAGCTGGCGGCGGAAGTTCTAACGCCTGGGGCAATCGCACTCTCCGCCAGAAAGTTATACGAAATCGCCCGCGAGTTACCGCAGGCCCCAGTCGAATTGCACGCCGATTCCGATCTCCAGGTGGCCATTTCATGCCAACGATCCAACTTTCGCATGAAGGGCCTACCGAAGGACGAGTTTCCGTCTATCCCAGACTTCAAGACCGACGGCGAGATCGTCTTGAAGACCCGACTTTTCCGCGATATGTTGCGCAAGACGTTGTTCGCGGTGTCCTCGGACCAAACCCGCTATGCCCTCACCGGTGTGCTGGTCCAGGTTCAACCCGTCGAGATCCGCATGGTCGCCACAGATGGTCATCGCCTGGCCTTGGTGCGGGCCCCCCGGCAAGCAGAGGAAGGCGCTCCCTCGCTAGAGGCACTGGTTCCAAGGAAGGCCATGGCCGAGGCGGTGAAGATCGCTCGCGACGGTGAGGACGACGAGATTCGTTTGTGGGTCATGGAGAATCAACTCATCCTGCGCCAAGAGGGTAGCACCCTTGTGGCGCGTCTGATCGATGGCCAGTTTCCCAACTATGACCAGGTGATTCCTGCGCCCAGCCCCGGGAAGATCGTCATCGGAAGGGAGGCACTCTCCGGCGCGCTGCGCCGCACCTCCGCCATCATGGGAGAGCGCACCTCGGCCACCGAATTCGACATCCGGCCGGGGCACGTGCTGATCTCCTGCATCAACATGGATCTCGGCGAGGCTCACGAGGAAGTCGAGGCCACCTACGACGGTGAGGGGTTCCGGGTCGGATTCAATGCGCGATACGTCATGGAATTTCTCGGGGCTGTGGATGCCTCCGAGGTCGCCATTTACATCGCCGACCCGCTGAGCCCGGCGCTATTCCGCGCTGCTGGCGATGACGCATACGGGTGCGTGATTATGCCGATGCGGATTTAGGGTGGGGAGCGACGAGCGCCGATCGGGTGGGCTCGCCGGGGGAAATCCGGTTGTCCGATCACCCATGAATTCGTAGATATCGCCGGTCGTGATTGACCTGCAGCTCCAGAATCGTGTGGTGCACTCGCCAGTTGGCCGGCGCGAGTCGGCCCAGACCCACCGCTCCCCCCAGCCCAGGCGATCGGTGACGCGACCCGCGGAGGCGTTAGAGGGTTTCGTGTGTGAAGTGGGGGCGGCCCCCGGGTCTGCGTGGAGTTCCGGGGAGGGGGACTGGCCAGTCACCCAACCCGGAGGGTAGGGGTGGTTGCTCTGGCAGTGTCATGATCACGGTGTGCCGTGGTGCACTCGCAGAGGGGCACCACGATCACCTCGGATGGGGATGTATGGCAAAGACAAACGAGATCGAAGAAGGGGGCGCCGGCACCTACGGTGTCGACCAGATCAAGGTGCTGGAGGGCCTGGAAGCGGTCCGCAAGCGCCCGGCCATGTACATCGGCGGGACCGGACCCGAGGGGTTGCACCACCTGGTCTTCGAGGTGGTGGACAACAGCGTAGACGAGGCGCTCGCCGGTGCCTGTGATCGCATCGACGTGACGGTTCACATCGACAACAGCGTCACGGTCAGCGACAACGGCCGCGGGATCCCCGTGGACATCCACGAGCAGACCGGGCGCCCGGGCGTCGAGGTCGTCATGACCACGCTGCACGCCGGGGGGAAATTCGGCGGCTCCGCCTACAAGGTCTCTGGCGGCCTCCACGGGGTGGGCGTGTCGGTCGTGAACGCCCTCTCCGAGTGGCTCGAGATCGAGGTGTGGATCGGTGGAAAGAAGTACCTGCAGCGGTACGAGCGGGGGAAGCCGAGCGGTGACCTGGAAGAGGTGGGCAAGGCGCGCCGCAGCGGCACCCGCGTGACCTTCCTCCCCGACGCCGAAATCTTCGAGGATCGGACCTACAGCCTCGACATCCTCAGCAACCGCCTCCGGGAGATGGCATTCCTGAACCGCGGCCTGCGGATCGCCCTGACCGACGAGCGGGCCGACAAGAGTCAGGAGTTCTACTACACCGGCGGCATCAAGCAGTTCGTGGAACTCCTCAACGAGAACAAGACCACGCTCCACCCCCGGCCGATCTACATCGAGGCCCAGCGGGAGGACACGGTGGTCGAGATCGCCCTGCAGTACAACGACGGCTACGCCGAGACCGTCTTCTCCTTTGCCAACAACATCAACACCCACGACGGCGGGACCCACGTCATCGGCTTCCGCTCGGCGCTGACCCGGACCATCAACAGCTACGCCGCCAACCGGAACCTGCTCAAGGACCTCAAGGCCAGCCTCAGCGGGGACGACGTGCGCGAGGGCCTCACGGCGGTCATCAGTGTCAAGCTGCCCAACCCACAGTTCGAGGGCCAGACCAAGGGGCGGCTGAACAACCCTGACATCAAGGGCCTGGTCGAGGCCGTCCTCAACGAGAAGCTGGGGGAGTACCTGGAGGAGACGCCCGGGGTCGGGCGGCGCATCGTGGACAAGGCCGCGGAGGCTGCTCGGGCCCGCGAGGCCGCCCGCAAGGCCAAGGAGCTGGTGCGCCGCAAGGGCGCCCTGGACGGCGATGACCTCCCCGGCAAGCTGGCTGACTGCGCAGAGAAAGACGCGGCCCTGTGCGAGCTCTTCATCGTGGAAGGGGACTCGGCGGGCGGCTCTGCCAAGCAGGGACGCGACCGCCGCTTCCAGGCGATCCTTCCGCTGCGGGGCAAGATCCTCAACACCGAACGGGCGCGCGCCGACAAGATGCTCTCGTCCCAAGAGATCCGGGTGCTCATCTCGGCCCTGGGGGCCGGGATCGAGTCGGAGTTCGACCTGGGCAGGCTCCGCTACCACCGTGTCATCATCATGACCGACGCCGACGTGGACGGCGAGCACATCCGGACACTGCTCCTCACCTTCTTCTTCCGGCACCTCCGCCCGATCGTGGACGGCGGCTACCTGTTCATCGCCCAGCCACCGCTTTACAAGGTGAAGAAGGGCAGGCTGGAACGCTACCTCAAGGACGACCGGGCCATGATCGACTTCCTGATCGAGGCGGGGTCGGAGTCCCTGTCTGTCGAGCCCGCGGGCAACGGCGGGCCCTGGACGGGCCAGCGCCTGAGCGCCCTCCTCAAGAAGGTCGTCGGCTGGCAGCGCTGCCTGCAGGCCCTGGAAAAGCGCGGGCGAAACCCCCATGTGGTCGCCGCCCTAGTGCAAGCGGGCGGCGTGCCGCGCGGCAGCCTGAAGGACGAGGGCAAGGCCCAGCGCCTGCTGGACCGCCTGCTCCAGGCCCTTCGGGAGCAGGTCGAGCGGATCGGCCCTTCCGAGGGTTGCGCGGAGTGGGATGAGGAGCAAGAGGCCTACAAGCTGATCGTGCGCGTGGGCGCGGGCCAGCCCTGGTCAGAGCGTGCCGGCTGCATCGTGAGCCCGGCGCTCCTCGCCTCCGCGGAGTATCGGGAGCTGGAGGCGGCGGGGGCTGCCCTCAAGCTGCTCGGGAATCCGCCTTTCAGCATCCGGGCGGAGTCGGACACGACCCAGGCGCTCACCTGGACGGCCCTCTACGAGCAGTCCATGGCCCTGGCCAAGAAGGGCATGGCGATCCAGCGGTACAAGGGCCTGGGCGAGATGAACGCCGAGCAGCTTTGGGAGACCACCATGAACCCGGAGACCCGTACCCTGCTCAAGGTGCAGGTCGAGGACGCCCTGGCGGCGGAGCAGATCTTCACGACACTCATGGGGGACCAGGTCGAGCCGCGGCGCCAGTTCATCGAGAGCCACGCCCTGGAGGTCAGCAACCTGGATATCTAGACCGGGGCAGGAAAGAGAGAGGTCCACCCGTGCCCGAAGAGAACGACAGCATCGCCCAGCAGCGCGTCGGCGAGGTCCACCCCACCGACATCCATGAGGAGATGCGGCGGTCCTACCTCGACTACGCCATGAGCGTCATCATCGGCCGCGCCCTCCCCGACGTGCGGGACGGGCTGAAGCCGGTGCACCGCCGCGTGCTGTACGCCATGGACGAGATGGGGTTGGCCTACAACCGGCCCTACCGCAAGGCGGCCCGCGTCGTGGGAGACGTCCTGGGGAAATACCACCCCCACGGCGACACGGCAGTGTACGACACCATCGTGCGCCTGGTCCAGGACTTCTCCATGCGCTACCCGCTGATCGACGGGCAAGGGAACTTCGGCTCCGTGGACGGCGACGCCCCGGCGGCCATGCGCTACACCGAGGTGCGTCTGGCCAGGCTAGCCCACGAGATGCTGAGGGACATCGACAAGGAGACGGTGGATTTCACCCCGAACTACGATGAGTCGACCCAGGAGCCCGTGGTCCTCCCCACGGTGCTGCCCAACCTCCTGGTCAATGGTTCCTCGGGGATCGCCGTGGGGATGGCAACCAACATCCCTCCCCACAATCTGGGCGAGGTCGTGGATGCGGTCACCCTGCAACTGGAGAACCCCGAGGTCACGCTCGAGGAGTTGATGCAGGTCATGCCCGGCCCGGACTTCCCCACGGCCGGCTATATCTACGGGCGCCAGGGGATCCTGGACGCCTATCGTACCGGCCGCGGCCTCATCCAGGTCCGGGCCAAGGCCGCGGTCGAGAAGGCGCGGGGCGGCCGGGAGAATATCATCATCACCGAGCTGCCCTACCAGGTCAACAAGGCCAAGCTGGTCGAGCGGATCGCGGAGCTGGTCCGCGAGAAGCGGATCGAGGGGGTCTCGGACCTGCGGGACGAGTCGGACCGCGAGGGGATGCGGGTCGTCCTGGAGCTGAAGAAGGACGAGCCGGCCCTGCCCATCCTGAACTCTCTCTACAAGCATACCGCCATGCAGTCCACCTTCGGCGTGATCATGCTGGCCTTGGTGGACAACCAGCCCAAGGTCCTGGACCTCAAACAGGTGATCCGGCACTTCATCGACCACCGCAAGGTGGTGGTCATCCGGCGCACCCGCTACGAGCTGCGCCAGGCCGAGGCTCGCGCCCACATCCTGGAGGGCTACCGCATTGCGCTGGACCATCTCGACGAGGTGATCCAGCTCATCCGGCGATCCCGCTCCGTGGAAGAGGCGCGGTCCGGCCTGGTCGGGCAGTTCGGCATGAGCGAGATCCAGGCCCAAGCCGTCCTGGACCTCCGCCTGCAGCGCCTGACCCAGCTGGAGCGGCAGAAGATCCAGGACGAGTACCAGGAGACGATCCAGCTCATCGCGCGGCTGCAGGCCATCCTGGGGAACGAGGCGCTGGTGCGGGAGATCGTCCGGGAGGAGCTCCAGGCCCTGAAGGAGCAGTACGGGGACCCGCGGCGGACCCAGATCCTGGAGGAGACGGCGGAGATCTCCTTCGAGGACATGGTGGCCGACGAGGAGATGGTGGTCACCATCAGCCACGGGGGCTACATCAAGCGAAGCCCGCTCACCATCTACCGCTCCCAGCGGCGGGGCGGCAAGGGTATGAGCGGGATGGCCACCAAAGAGGAGGACTACGTGGAGTACCTCTTCGTGGCCACGACCCACAGCTACCTGCTGCTGTTCACGAATCTGGGCCGCGTGCACTGGCTGAAGGTCCACGAGATCCCGCAGCTGGGCCGAGCCGCCAAGGGCAAGGCCCTGGTGAACTTCATCCAGGTGCAGGGGGGCGAGACGGTCACCGCCATGATCCCGATCCGGCAGTTCGAGGTGGACAAGTATCTCTTCATGGCCACGCGGCGGGGCGTGGTGAAGAAGACCGAGCTCAGCGCCTACGCCAATCCTCGCGCCGGAGGGATCATCGGCCTCAGCCTGGATGAGGGGGACGAACTCATGGCCGTGCGCCTCACGGGCGGGCAGGACGAGATCTTCCTGGCCACGCGGCAGGGAATGGCCATCCGGTTTGCCGAGGGGGAGGTGCGGCCCATCGGACGCACGGGTCGCGGCGTGATCGGCATCGCCCTGGAGGAGGGGGACGCCGCGGTGGCGGCGGAGATGGTACGGCCCGGAACCACCATCCTGACGGTGAACGAGCGGGGCTATGGCAAGCGCACCGAACTGGAGGAGTACCGCCTCCAGGGCCGTGGCGGCAAGGGGATCATCAACGTCCGCGTGACCGAGAAGAACGGCCCCGTGGTGAGCGCACTGCAGGTGCAGGAGCAGGACCAGGTCATGATGATCTCTCAGGAGGGCAAGGTGAACCGGCTGAACGTCCGGGAGATCAGCCTGATCGGCCGGGCCACCCAGGGGGTCCGGCTGCAAGGACTGGAGCCCAACGACCGCGTGGCGGCGGTGACGTCCCTCGTTGTCGAGGACGTCGAGGGGGAGGCAAACGGATCGGGGGCCGCGACCGACGGGGTCGAGGCCTAGCGACGGGGCAGGCCGGGGGGCGCATGCTGGACGCCAAGTACGTTCGGGAAAACCTGGAGTCGGTCGAGGCCCGCCTGCAGGACCGCGGGGCGGCCGTCGACCTCCAGGAGTTCGTGAAGGCGGATGCCGCGCGCCGCCGGCTGCTGGCGGAGGTCGAGGAGCTCAAGCACCGCCGCAACACCGCCTCCGAGGAGGTGGGCCGGCTGAAGAAGGCGGGACAGGACGCCGCCGCCCTCATCGCCGAGATGCGCAAGGTGGGAGACCAGATCAAGAAGCTGGATGAGGATGTACGATCGTGCGACGAGCAGATCGGGGGCTTCCTGCTCACCATCCCCAACCTGCCGCACGCGTCGGTGCCCGTGGGCCGGGACAGCACCGGCAATCGAGAGCTGCGGCGCTGGGGCGAGCCTCGACGCTTCGAATTCACGCCCCGGCCCCACTGGGAGATCGGGGAGGCGCTGGGCCTTCTGGATTTCGCACGGGCCACACGCATGGCCCAGTCGCGATTCGCCGTGCTCACCGGTCTGGGTGCCCGGCTCGAGCGGGCCCTGATCAACTTCATGCTGGATCTGCACACGCGGGAGCACGGGTACACCGAGATCTTCCCGCCCCTCCTGGTGAACGCCGCCGCCATGACGGGAACGGGTCAGCTCCCCAAGTTTGCCGAGGAGCTGTTCAAGACGAAGGACGAGTCGCTCTACCTGATCCCCACCGCCGAGGTCCCGGTGACCAACCTGCACCGGGAGGAGATCCTGCCGCCGGGGGCGTTACCCCTGGCCTATGTTGCCTACACGCCCTGTTTCCGCCGGGAGGCGGGCTCCTACGGCAAGGATACGCGGGGCCTGATCCGGCAGCACCAGTTCAACAAGGTGGAGCTGGTGAGATTCACCGAGCCCGGCAAGTCCTACGAGGCCCTGGAGCTGATGACCCGGCACGCCGAGGCGGTGCTACAGCGGCTGGGGATCCCCTATCGGGTGGTGGTCCTGTGCACGGGGGACATGGGGTTCTACTCCGCCAAGACCTACGACATCGAGGTCTGGCTCCCCGGCCAGCCCGGCGAGGCCGGCTATCGCGAGATCTCCTCCATCAGCAACTGCGAGGCGTTTCAGGCTCGGCGGGCGAGCATCCGCTATCGTTCGGCCCCCAAGGCCCCGGTCGAATACGCGCACACGCTGAACGGCTCGGGGGTCGCCGTGGGGCGGACGTGGCTGGCAATCCTGGAAAACTACCAGGAGGCGGACGGCAGCGTCCTGATCCCCGAGGCCTTGCGCCCCTACATGGACGGGCTCACGCGGATCGGCCCGCCATAGCCGCGCACGTTTCTGCTTCCATTTGGCCGCCAGGTTTTCTATGATCAGGCGGTTCTGCCGGCTGAGCGCCCGGAAAAGGCGGCGTGATCCCGGGCGGCGAACCAGTGGAGGGGTGGCCGAGTGGTCTAAGGCGTCCCGCTTGAAACGGGATGACCGCAAGGTCCGTGGGTTCGAATCCTACCCCCTCCGCCATCGCGTCGGCAGCGGGGGGAATCCGGGCGACACACGACTGCACCGGGCAACCTGCGAAACGGAGAGGTGGCCGAGCGGCCGAAGGCAACCGCCTGCTAAGCGGTTGGTCGGGTAAAACTGGCCCCCGGGTTCGAATCCCGGCCTCTCCGCCAATTCGGCTTGACGCACCGGCTGGGGTGCGAGGGCACATCCCGACGCCCCGTGGCGAGGAAAATCCAGGAGCGTTCCACCTCGCATGCGATCCTGAACGCCGAGGCGAGACCATGAGCGAGACGGAAGAGCGGCCGAATACGCGCAAGCTGATCCTGTTCGGAGTGGCCATCGCCGTGCCCCTGGCGGCGGTCGCCCTGTACTTTGCGATCTTCGATCAACCGCCCCCCGCCTCCCGGACGGGCGAAGCACCAGCCGCCGCCGCGAGCCCCCAGGGGGTCGGGGAAAAACCGGCGCTCCCGCCGGACCACCCTCCTGTCTCCCAAGGGCAACAGGCGGATGGCGCGGCCTCGGGCGCGCCGCAACCAGGCGCGGCGGGGGGGATGCCCGCGGCCCATCCTCAGATGGGAGGCACCGGCCGGACGGTCCGGATCCCGGACGCGGTGAAGGATAAGTGGCAGGCCGTGAAACTGCAGGTGGAACAGAAGACCGGCAATGCCCGCCCGCAGGTCTTCACGGTGAAGCTGGGAGGGGAAGTCGACATCCCTGGAAGCAAGCTGCAGGTCAAGATCGGCGACTTCTTGCCCGCCCTGCAGGTGAACGGTAACGAGGTCACCTCCATGGGGAACGACCCGACCAATCCGGCCGTGCTGGTGACGGTGTCCGAGGGCGGCAAGGAGATCTTCAGGGGGTGGCTGTTCGGCAAGTTCCCCGACATGCAGCCTTTCGTGCACCCGAAGTACAAGATCACGCTGCTGGCGGGGGTGCCCAAGGGATAGCGTCCCCCGGAAGCGACAGCTGACCACCGGCCGTTTTCCCACGCAAGCGCAAGAGAGGATGGCCGGGTGTCCATGGCAATTTCCTGTCGGCTCGTGTGGTCGCGGGTGGGAGAGGTACCGAAGTGGTCGTAACGGGCCCGCCTCGAAAGCGGGTTGGGGGGCAACTCCCACGTGGGTTCGAATCCCACCCTCTCCGCCACGTCCGAGCGAGTTCGTCTACCGCCCAGGCTGCGGTGAGCAGGTGATGGCTGGCGCGAGGAGAGGTGTCCGAGTGGTTGAAGGAGCACGCCTGGAGAGCGTGTGTGGGGGAAACTCCACCCCGGGTTCGAATCCCGGCCTCTCCGCCAGTCGCCGCCATCTCCTGCGCTTCCACCGCAGGCTCGGAGGTGGCCAGCTCGATCCGCGGATCATTCTCCCGGGCGACGGAGTCGTCCTGCCCCGGGTTCGCGTGAGCGCCGGACGGTTCGTGCCGCGTTGATGATCGGGTCTCGCGCAAGGTAGCCCTGCGAACCCCGCCAGGTCCGGAAGGAAGCAACGGTAAGCAGCGAGCAGCCAGTGCCGCGAGTTCACCCGGCCGGAGTGACACGGGCCGTCCGGCGCTCGCCTCTCGCCCGCGGGCCGCGGCCGTGGCTGCGGTCCTGGACGTATCGGGGGGGGCCGATGTCCTACCAAGTCATCGCCAGGCGCTGGCGGCCGCAGACCTTCGACCAGATCGTGGGGCAGCGCCACATCACCGAGACCCTGAAGAACGCCCTCTCCACGGACCGTCTGGCCCATGCCCTGCTGTTTGCGGGACCTCGCGGCGTGGGGAAGACCACCACGGCCCGAGTCGTGGCCAAGGCGCTCAACTGCGTCAAGGGCCCCACGCCGAGCCCCTGCGGGGGGTGCGCGGCCTGCGACGAGATCACGACGGGCCGCTCGGTGGATTGCATCGAGGTGGACGCGGCGTCCAACACCCAGGTCGAGAAAACCCGCGACCTCCTGGAGACGGTGCAGTACGCCCCCACCCGCGGCCGGCACAAGGTCTATATCATCGACGAAGCCCACATGCTCTCCACTAGCTCGTTCAACGCGCTGCTGAAGACGCTGGAGGAGCCGCCGCCACGGGTGGTCTTCATCCTGGCGACCACCGAGCCCCATCGCATCCCGGCCACGATCCACTCCCGCTGCCAGCGCCACGACTTCCGACTCCTGGCTGGGGCGGAGATCCTCGGGCGGCTGCAGGAAATCGTTACGGCCGAAGGCGTGGAGGCGGACGAGGGATCCCTGGCCGTCCTGACCCAGGCCGCCGCCGGGAGCCTCCGCGACGCCCAGAGCCTCCTGGACCAGGCCATCGCCAGCCTGGGCCGACACCTGGAGGCCGAGCGCGTGGCGGAGCTTCTGGGTTTGGTCAAGGCCGACGTCCTGGCCGAGGCGGCCGAGGCGGTCCTGGAGCGGGATGCGGCGCGGGCGCTGCGCCTGGTGGACAGCCTTGCGTCCCACGGTCAGGACCTGCGGCAGTTTGCCCTGGAACTCTCGGCCCACCTGCGGGACCTCCTGATCCTGAAGGTGTGCAGGGAGCCGGGCTCGCTCCTGGAGGGTGCGCGCGTGAGCCAGGAGGTCGGCCGGCGGCAGGCCGATCAGGCGACGGTCCCCGAGCTGGAGTTGATGCTCAGGGTGCTCCAGCAGGCGGAGGGTGAGATGCGGCGCGCGACCCAGCCGCGCTTCCTGCTGGAAATGGCCCTGATCCGGCTGAGCGAGATCGGCAGGCTCCAGGGACTCCAGGAGATCCTGGACCGGTTGCTGCTGCTGGAGACGCGCCTCCCCGGCGGGTCGGCAGCCCCCGAGCCGACGACCCAGCTTGCGCTCTTTGGCCAGCCCGCGACCGTCCCGACGCCGACGCCGCCCCCGCGGCCGGCTGCGGCCCGACCCCAGCAGCAGGCTGTGCCCGACGGCGTCCGGCCGGATGCCACGGCCGGGTGGGCCGCGACCGTCGAGCGCCTCCAGGGACGAAAGCGCCTGGCCTCGGTGCTGGCGGCGGTCCAATCCGCATCGCTGGACGAGGACCGGCTGGTGCTGGAGGTGGCCAACGGCAACGCCTTCCTGCGGGACACGCTGGAGGACCCGGAGACCCGCAAGCTCATCGCGGAGACGGCCGCCCAGATCTTCGGACGCCGCCTCCGTCTGGAGTTCCGGTTCGTGGTGGGCGCGCCTCCCCGGCCGGAGCCGGACAAGCATCCGGTGCCCGCGGGACCGGCGGACGTCCGGGAGCACCCCCTCGTGCGCGAGGCGCTCAGCCTGTTCGGGGGCGCGGTCATCCGCGAGGCTCGGGTCTGAGTCTTTCGTTTCACCCATCCGGTGACGGACCTGTTCTGGTTCCGGCTGGCTCCCTCGGCCTGGGCCCGGGAGGGTCGATGGCCTGACGCAGCGTTGTCAATTTCCCTGCGGCGCCCACACGTAACCGCCATTGCGACTCGAAACACCGAGGAGGACACATGCCGGGACTCGGCGACATCATGAAGCAGGCCCAGAAGATGAAGGCCGAGATGGATCGCATCCAGGCCGAGGTGGCCACCAAATCAGTCGAGGGCAGCGCCGGTGGGGGCATGGTCACGGTGGTGGCCAACGGGAAGGGGGAGATACTCTCCGTCAGGATCGACCCCGAAGTCGTCAAGGGGGAGGATCTGGAGATGCTGCAGGATCTGGTGACCGCCGCGGCCAACGACGCCCTGCGCAAGGCGCGCGAGCTGCTGGCACAGGAAGTCTCGCGTCTGGCGGGGGGGCTCGGCCTGCCGCCGGGCCTGTTGTAGGCGGGAGGAGAGCTCCCATGTCCACCACCCCTTCGGCCCTCGGCATGCTGATCGAGCAGCTCGTCCGCCTCCCGGGGATCGGCCCGAAGACGGCCCAGCGTTTGGCCTTCCACCTGCTAAAAGTCCCACGGGAGGACGCCGCGGCCCTGTCCGAGGCGATCCTGGCCTTGAAGGACCGGACGCGATCGTGCGCGCGCTGCTTCAACATCGCCGAAGAAGATCTCTGCGGCGTCTGCCAGGACCCGCGGCGCGACGGGAAGCTCTTGTGCGTCGTGGAGGAGGTCAACGACCTCCTGGCGATCGAGAAGACGCGGGAGTTCCGCGGGCTGTACCACGTCCTGGGCGGCTCCCTCTCCCCCCTGGACGGGCGGGGGCCGGATCAGATCCGGGGGAAGGAGCTCCTGGCCCGCCTGGAGGCCGGCGAGACCCGGGAGGTCATCCTGGCCACGAACCCGAACGTCGAAGGGGAGGCCACGGCCCTCTATCTCCTGCGGTTGCTGAAGCCATTCCCGGTGAGGGTGACGCGCATCGCCCGCGGCCTGCCCATGGGCGGAGATCTGGAGTACGCCGACGAGGCGACGCTGGCCCGCGCGCTGGAGGGGCGGCGCGAGATCGGCTGAGACGCGCCGCTCCCGGGATCGCCCGCGTCTTGGCCGAGCAGACCCGGCAGGCGGCGCGCGGGCGCGCAGGACTCCGGGCGGAGATCTCACGGATCACCGAGTCAGACATCGACAACCCCTTCGCACCGTGGGGCGACAGCGTGGCCTTCATCAACTACGCGGCGCGGGAGATCAATTGCAAGCTGGTGTATTACGGGCCCGGGCTGGGCGGGAAGACCACGAACCTCCAGCACATATACGCCCGGGTGGATCCCGGGGCCAAAGGGAAACTCATCTCGCTGGCCACGGAGACGGAGCGCACGCTCTTCTTCGACTTCCTCCCCCTGGAACTGGGGAACATACGCGGGTTCAAGACACGGTTCCATCTGTACACGGTGCCGGGTCAGGTGTTCTATGACGCCAGCCGGAAACTGATCCTCCGCCGAGCGGACGGAGTGGTTTTCGTCGTCGATTCCCAAATCGAGCGACTCGAGTCGAACATCGAGAGCCTGGAGAACCTGGAAGAGAATCTGGCGGAGCAGGGCGACAGTCTGGATCGCCTGCCCTTTGTCCTCCAGTACAACAAGCGGGACCTGGCCAACATCGTCCACGTGGAAGCGCTCCAGTTGGCGCTGAACCCGCGCAATGTCTCCTGGTTCGAGGCCGTGGCCAGCCAGGGCATCGGGGTCTTCGAGACGCTGAAAGGTGTCGCCAAACTGATCTTGAACGAGATGAAGAAGACGACGCTGCTGTGACGGATGCGGCGCGCCGCGATGTGACTTGCAGCACGGGAAGACTGCTGGTATAGTCATGCCCCGTCACGGCCACATTCCCCGGTAGCTCAATGGTGGAGCGAGCGGCTGTTAACCGCTAGGTTGCAGGTTCGAGCCCTGCCCGGGGAGCCATCGATTTTCCAGGCAAAGGCCCGCGCAACAAGGAGTTGCGCGGGCCGTCGTGTTTGAGGAGCCCTCCGGTGGAGTACGAGGAAATTCGGCCAATTTGGGTATCCAACCGCCAGTGGGACCGCCAGTAACTTTAGGTGAACCTAAACGCCAGTTGGTTCCCGTTCTCTCGCGCGACCGTGAAACAGGTGGGCCGCAGGAGACCTGGGGCGCAGGTACGCGGACGGATTACGGGATCGTCCGCAAAGCGAAGCGGTCTTGCTGAAACTCGACACTGGCTCACACCAACGACAGGCCCACTGAGCGTACTCAGATGTTGAGTATAATTACTCGTCCATTGAGTATCTATTGACTCTCCCCAGACGACCTGCCAGAATCTCGGCATGTATGAACGATCGGTAGTCGACGCCGTGCTGCGGATGATTCGCCAGGGTCCCCCGCTGCTCCAGGTCCTGGTGGGAGCCCGGCAGGTGGGGAAGACCACGGCCGCCGAACAGGTGGTCGCGAGGCTGGGGGGGCCACACATCTTCGCAGCGGCCGACACCCCGCTCCCGCCGGGGCCCGAATGGATCGAGACGCAGTGGGCGCGAGCCCGCACCCAGGCCAAGGAGACCGCCCAGCCGGTCGTCCTGGTGCTTGACGAGATCCAGAAGGTCCGCGGGTGGAGCGAGCAGGTCAAGCGGCTGTGGGATGAGGACAGGCGCCGGAAGCAGGTGCTGCACCTGCTCGTGCTTGGCTCGTCGTCCCTCCTCCTCCAGCACGGGCTCTCGGAGAGTCTGGCAGGCCGCTTCTTCCTCCACCGCTGTCCCCACTGGTCCTGGGCGGAGTGCCGGAAGGCCTTTGGATGGGACCTGGACCGGTGGTTCTACTTCGGGGGCTATCCCGGGGCGGCCCCCCTCGTGGATCGGCCCACCGCGTGGCGACAGTACGTGGCCGACTCGCTGATCGAGACGGTGCTGGCGCGCGACGTCCTCCAACTACAGGCCGTGGCAAAGCCGGCCTTGCTCCGTCACCTCTTCGCGCTGTCGGCCGCCTTCCCAGCCCAGATCCTCGCCTACAACAAGATGCTGGGCCAGCTCCAGGACGCCGGCAACACGACCACCTTGGCGCACTACCTCAAGTTGCTGGAGACCGCCTTCCTGGTCTCGGGGCTGGAACTATTCTCGCGGGGCCAGCGTCGCAAGCGAGGGTCCAGTCCCAAGCTGGTGTTGTGGAACCAGGCCCTCATCAACGCCCTGGCGCCCCGCCCCTTCGACGACGCGAGGGCGGACTCGGGGTGGTGGGGCCGGCTGGTGGAGAACGCCGTCGGCGCGCACCTCTTGAATCACCTGCCCACACCGGAGTGGGCGGTGACGTACTGGCGACGGGGCAACGCCGAGGTGGACTACGTCGTGGAACGCGGCAGAACCGTGTGGGCGCTCGAGGTCAAGAGCGGCCGACCTCGCCCCGCGTCCGGGCTCTCGCAGTTCCGCTCGGCCTACCCGAAGGCCCACTCGCTAATCATCGGCTCGGATGGCATCCCGCTCGCGGAGTTCCTCGGCTCGGACCCTCGCCCCGTGCTGGAAGGTGCTGCATAACCCGACACCTCGCCCGAGACGCCCCGCCGCCCGCCAAGAACACTCGACATGTACGTGGCGGGAGCGTCTGGTGCGGAGCGCTCGTGAATCTCGTGCATGGATTGTTCGTTGGTGGAACCCGGCGGGGGCCATAGCCCGCGGTTACGCCGAACCGCGGCCGACCGTACTCAATGGCGCCAGGGCCTCGGACGCCAGGGGCGGGACATCGGCGCTCGGGCGGAGTGCGCAGAAGAGCGTCCGCATTCTCATGGCGAGCCGGTCGTAGCAGCGCCCCATGATCGTCTGCGGGTGGTCGACGTCGGCCCGATTGTACTCGACCAGCAGGTCGAGGGCCTGCCGGTCTCCCCGGAGGTACCGGTGCCACAGGAGGACGGCGTCAAACCCGGACAGGTCGCGGACGGCAGGATCGCGCTGGGCGCAACGCCTCCGATGTGATCACTCTCCCCCACGTCAACGGTATCCATGACGAGGTGCGATCCGCTCAGGGTTCTCCCCCCGAGATTCTTATCCCAGCTCTCCCCTTAGCCCAACTTCCAATGTGGGTTGGCGTGTTTGAGGGTTCCGCGGGCGAAAACACCAATGTTTTCGCGGGGCGCATCGCGGAAAGCTCAAAATAGTCACGAATATTCGTCAGGTATTGCCTAATTTCCCTTGATAATGTGGCCGTGAGACGTATATGTAGGCACGATGTTTATCAAGCCTACCAAGAAGCAGGTCGGCGACAAGACCTACGTCAATCACGTCCTGGTCGAGTCGGTGGCGATCCCGAAGGGGCCCCGCCACCGCACCGTGTGCTCGCTGGGCAGTCTCGCGCCCGCCCCGGCGGCGGAGTGGCTGGCGCTCGCGCACAAGATCGAGGTCGCGCTCACGGGCCAGCCACCGTTGGTCCGCGACACGCGGGTGGACCGGCTGGTCGCGCAGGTGCAGGCCGCGCGACGAGGGGCCCGCCAGACCGCAGGGCCATCCGATCTCGTCGCGGTGCACACCGACCAGGTGACGACGGAGGAGCCGCGAGAGGCGGGCCCGGTGCACGTGGGGCACCAGCTGTGGCAGCGGCTCGACCTGGACACCGTGCTGGCCCGGCTCGGGCTGTCGCCCCGCACGCGGGTGCTCACGGAGCTCATGACCCTCAACCGGCTGGTGTGTCCGCTCTCCGAGCACGCCATGCCCGACTGGGTCCGGCGCACCGCGCTGGCCGACATCCTGGGGGAGAGCTGCGACACGCTGGTGGACGAGTCCTTGTACCAGAACCTCAACCGGTTGCACCCGCAGCGCGCCGCCATTGAGGGGGCCCTCGCCGAGCGGGAGCGGACGCTGTTCACCCTGGACGCTCGCCTCTTCCTCTACGTCCTGACCTCCACGTACTTCGAGGGGCTGTGTGAACAGAATCCCCAGGCGCAGCGGGGGTACTCGCGGGACAGCCGGCCGGACTGCAAGCAGGTGGTGGTGGGCCTCGTGCTGGATCGGGACGGCTTCCCGAAAGCGCACGAGGTGTTCGAGGGGAATCGGACCGATCGGACCACCGTCCCAGACATGCTGGACGCCCTCGAGGAGCGGGTGGGACGCACCCCAGGGGCGACGGTGGTGGTGGACCGGGGGATGGCCTTTGCCGACAACCTGCAGCAAATCACAGCGCGTGGCTACCACTACCTCGTGGCGAGCCGGCCCGGGGAGCGGACCGAGCACCTCGCTGACTTCGAGGCGGAGGCCGGGTGGCAGGCGATCGTGCGCCAGCCCTCGCCGACGAACCCGGCGCAGCGGAAGACCCGCGTGGTGGTGAAGCGGAAGGTCGTGGGGGACGAGGTCCACATCCTGTGCCGGAGTGACGGGCGGGAGGCGAAGGACCGGGCGATCCGCGAGAAGCACGAGCAGCGGCTGCTGGCGGATCTGCGGAAGCTCCAGGCGCGCGTGGCCCGGGGGAAGCTCAAGGACCCCACCAAGATCCACGAGGCCCTCTGGCGCCTCCAGGAGCGCTACCCCCGGGTCGCCCGCTACTACGCGCTCGGGTACGACGCCGCGACCGCCTCGGTCACGTGGGTCGAGCAGGCGGAGAAGAAGGCGGTGGCCCAGCGCCTCGACGGCGGGTACCTGCTCAAGACCGACCGGCCGGATCTCACCGACGAGGAGCTCTGGCGGACCTACATCCTGCTCACGCGGGTCGCGGCGGCCTTCCGGGCGATGAAGAGCCCGCTCTGTGAGCGCCCCATCTTCCACTGGTTGGAGCACCGGGTGCAGACGCACATCTTCCTCTGCGTGCTGGCCTACCACCTGCTGGTGGCCATCGAGAAGCTGTTTCTGGAGGCCGGCCTCCATACCTCCTGGGCGACGCTCCGCGAGGAGCTCAGCACACACCAAGTCGTGACCGTGGTGCTGCCCGCGAGCAACGGAGACGTCCTGAAGATCCGCAAGGGCTCGATCCCGGAGCCCCGGCACAAGGAGATCTACGCGACCCTGCACATCCCCTCGGAGGTCATGAGGCCGGTGAAGACCTGGGTGCGCTCGATAGTCACTGAATGACAAGGTAACCCCTTGAAACCGCTGAATTCATACTAGCTCACATTGGAAGTTGGGCTAGGTTGCGGGTTCGAGCCCTGCCCGGGGAGCCACCGGTTTTCCACGGAAAGGCCCACGCAACAAGGAGTTGCGTGGGCCGTCGTGTTTGAGGAGCCGCCCGGTGGAACACGAGGAAATACGGCCAAATTGGGCATCCAACCGCCAATGAGACCCTTCATCGGCAATATTCGTTCAGGGATTCCCGTGACCTCCAGTTGCATGGAGGGGTGGTCCGAAGACATGGAACGGAAGAGAACGAGTGGTTGGAGTTCAGCTTCGAGGCCGGTGTGCGGGCGTGGAATACGCCACCCACGTGTTCCACTCTGCCGCGCTGGCGGCAGGGATCAAGGACATCAGGCAGCATGACCTTCGGCACGATTTCGCCATCAAGCGCCTCCGGGGCGTCGCGAACATCGTGGCCATCTCCGGCCTCCTCCGCCACGCCTCCCGGACCCCGCAGCGATGGTTCACGGGCAAGGTCCGCAGGCGGGTGAAGTGGGCGAGTCGCTCCGGGTAAGCCGCCTGGAGGGTCGCGCAGACGCCGGCCAGGCACTCCAGCAAGTGCCCCAGGAGCATATCCAGCGGCATGGCGTTGCGGATGGGCAGAGCCGCCGACGTGCGCGCGCCGGGCGGAATGAGCGCAAGCCGGTGATCGAGCCGCTCGACCTGCTCCCGGAGCTTCTCGAGGAGGAGCGGAGCAAGATCCTGGGTCACGCCGATCCCCCGTGGTGCGATGCTCGCCGGAATGGACACGGATGATGGCGCGCGTCTCCTCCGCTGCTCGCGCCGGTGGCCGTCCCGAACCGGCTATGCCGAAACCGCGTTACGAAACCTTGCTACGGACCCCCCCCGCCTGCCCGGGCTGCCTTCGCCTTCGCCCGGTGGACCTTGCTGCGTGCGGTGCCCGACTGGAAGCAGGGCTCGCAGTACTCGCGCTTGCGCTCCCGCCAGAACCACGCCCCGCAGTGACGGCAGCGGCGGAGGCGGTGGCCCTGCGCCTCCAGCAACTGGAGCAGGCCTTGGTCCTGCGCCTTCGGGTCGCGCCCTCGGGCCACCGTCACCCCGCGGGCGGTGGGCACGACCGTCGCAACGACCGGGCAGCGAATCGCGAGGCCTTTGCGGAAGAGTCGCAGCACACGCCGGTGAAAGGACCGCATCTCCAGCTCTCGGTCCTCCGGTGCCACCCCGGACCATTCTGTTCCGCTCAATGGTCTGTTGAAGGCCAGCGTCCGCGTGAGCCCCGCGAGCATCTCCCCGCCCGACCCGACTGGCTGCCGCTGCAGCCAGCACAGCGCCAGGGCCTGTCCCTTGTGGATTGCCAGCTGCTGCCTCGCCTTGGCCTGCATGACGATAGGATAGCATCACTAGCTGTATCGTAGCAAGAGGCGACTCAAGGCGGCGAGGCAAATGTAGACAAACACGGTGGCTACCCCTGGTGCACGAATCGGCCAGCGTGGTCATGCTATACATGGAGGCACGAACGGTGGAAGCAACGCCCTCATTCTGGCGGGTTTCCATCAGAGCATCAGTACCGAATGGCGAGGGAGTCTTCGCCTTCCCGTCCCCGCCATGGATAGGCCGGCCTCGGGTGCTCCCGCCTAACCTCCCAGCCATCGAATAGGG
>DATIFO010000029.1:0-8438 GCA_035455275.1 Methylomirabilis sp. (SeqCode)
GGCAGCATAGGAATCTGCCACGTCGGTGAAATAGAAGCGGCGGATGCGGTTCAGGCTGGTGCGCCACCCCTTGAATTCTCCCACCCCGTACGGCTCCAGGATGTACATCCGCTCATCATTTCCCAGCCACGACTTCTGGCCGGAGATGATGTTCCGGCCATCCACCGCCACCACCACCCCGACTCGCCGGTTCAGCAGGTTGCGGATGATGAGGCTGTACTGGTCGCCCTTCACCGCCTCTGCGTACACCTTCCGGTTCGGGGGCTGTGCAGCCACCGGGTACAGCGGGAGCATCCCCCCGCCATCCGACCGGATCTGCACTGCGACGACATTCCCGGTGCCCCCGGCCCAGGCGCAGGCGGCCATCCCCATCAGCAGCGCACACAGCAATGCGATTCTCATCCCTTCCTCCTTGTCTCGATGTCCCCATGCCCACTTCGCCGTCTTGACCCATTAGACAAGGAGGGGGCCGAAAGGTTCCCGGACCTCACTCACGCCTCCCCAGCATAGCTTCTGCATCCCCTCGTTCCCCCCTTTGGCAAAGGGGGTCGGGGGGGGATTTTCTGCAAGAAGGGAAGCGGGGGGATTTCGCCCGGCTAACGGCTGGCGGTGATCAGCCCTTGACCCCGCCCAGGGTGAGCCCACCCACCAGGTGTCGCTGGATCAGGAGCGCCAGGAGGATCACTGGCAGGCAGATCAGGGTGGCGGCGGCGGCGACCGCCCCCCAGTTGACCTCCTCGAAGGTCATGAACTGGAAGACGGCCACGGGTAGGGTTCGCGTCCTGTCCCCGCCCAGGATGAGGGCGAACAGGAAGTTGTTCCAGGAGAAGATGAAGCTCAGGATGGCCGCCGCCACGGTACCCGGTTTGGTCAGGGGCATGGCGATGCGCCAGAGCACCCCGTACCACGAGCAGCCGTCGATCAGGGCCGCCTCCTCCATGTCGCGGGGCAGGTCCTCGAAAAATGGGACCATGATCCAGATGGTCAGGGGCAGCGTCAGGATCAGGTGGGTCAGGATCAGGGCCAGGTGTGTGTCCACCAGCCGCATCTGGGTGAACAGCATGAACCACGGGACGAGATACCCGATGCCCGGGGCCATCCGCGAGATCAGGACCACCACGGCCAACTGCATCTGGCGAAACTTCGCGATGGAGTAGGCCGCGGGCAACCCCAGGGCGAGTCCGGCGAAGGTCGCCCCGACCCCGACGATCAGGCTGTTCACCAGGTAGGCCACGAAGGGCGTCTGGCCCAGCACCTGCCGGTAGTTCTCGAGGCTCGGCGGGAAGACGAAGGCGGGCGGATAGGCCGTGACCAGGGTCCGCGGCTTCAGCGAGGTGAGCAGCATCCAGTAGAAGATGAAGAGCACCGGCAGGCTGACCAGGACGAGCGTCACGTAGAACGCGGCCCTCTTGACGCGCCGCCGCGTGCGTCCGGTCATCCCCGCCTCCCCTCAGCCTGGCGCCGTCCCTGGATGATCAGCAGGCAGACGCCCAGGATCAGGGCGAAGAACAGCACGAGCAGGGAGGAGGAGTAACCGAACCGGAAGTACTGGAAGGCCGCGAGGTAGATGTAGATGTTCAGCGTCTCGGTCGCCTCCCCCGGCCCGCCCTGCGTCATGGCGAAGATCACGTCGAACGCCTTCAGGGCGTCGATGGCCCGGAACAGCGCGGCCACCGCGACGGTCGGTCTGAGCAGCGGGAGCGTGATGTGCCAGAAGCTCTGCCAGGGGGTGGCCCCGTCGATCTGGGCGGACTCGTACGGGTCCGGGGGCAGGGCCGCCAGGCCGGCCAGCGCGATCAGCATGACCAGGGGAGTGTGCTGCCAGGTGTCCACGATGACGAGCGACCAGAGGGCCGAGTCCGCGCCGTACGTCCACTGCCCTTTGGGCAGGCGGGCCAGCTCCAGCAGGTAGTTCAACACACCGGTGGCGGGGTTGTAGATCAGGACCCAGACCAGGGCAATGGCGGCCGGCGTCGCCACGAAGGGCAGGAGGTAGAGCGTGCGTACCAGCCCTTTCCCGCAGAACTCCCGGTTGAAGAACACGGCCAGGGCCACCCCCAGGGGCACCTGCAGGGCCAGGGACCCCAGCGTATAGAGGACGGTCCGCCAGACGGCCATCTGGAACCGCTCGTCCTCCCGGAACGCCTCCAGGTAGTTCAGGAGACCGACGAACTCGGGCCGGCGGATCTGCGACCCCGTCCACGCCTCGAAGCTCATGTAGAGGGTGTAGACGGCAGGAAAGGCACACAGGAGCGCGATGGTGATCACCGCCGGGGCGGGCAGGAGGTAGGGCGCAGCCCGATGAAGGCCTCCGCTGAGATCCCCGCCTCTCCGGCGAGGGACCCCGTCCATCCCCGGGCGGGGGTGCACTGGTCGTTTGGTCTCTGCGGTCATGCCGTGCGCCCAGAGACAGCCATCGGGTCTTGGACTCGCGTGCGAGCCCCGACGGATTGCGGCCGCGGAGCTCCCGTCGCCGGTTCAGCGCAGGACGCCGTCGCGTCGGGCCAGGGTCTCCAGGTTCCGGTTGGCCCGTTCGCACGCCGACTTCACGTCGCCACCCTCCACCGCCACGCTGATGGGCAGGCCGACGATATCGCGCGCCTCGGGAACGCTGATCACGGGCGGCGCCCACTCGTCGTTGCCCTTCTGGAGAGTGACCTGGGCCGCCTCCACCCAGTCCTTCTTGGCGGTCTTCAGGAACTCGGGGCTCTTCCAGGCCGACGCCCGGACCCCGGCGACCCCCTTCAGCATGCCGCGCATCTGGACGGAGGCGCTGCTCACCCACTGGATCCAGTACCAGGTCGCGTCCTTGTGCTTGGATTGGCTCGACATGGCCATGCCGTACACGTAGATGGTCGGCGTGTCGCGCTTGGGCCCGGCCGGCAGCTTGGCGTAGCCTACCTTGCCGGCCACCTTGGACTTCTTGTCGTCGTCGTAGATGCTGGCCAGGCTGAGGTCGTCGGCGAACATGGCGAGCTTGCCCTCGCCGAACATGGGGCCCAGCTCGACGTGACTCATGTTGACGACCCCCGGAGGGCCGTACTGCCGGAGCATCCGCCCGTAATAGGTGTAGGCCGCCACCGCCTCCGTCGAGTTGAGCGAGGGCTTGCCCCCCGCCATCCAGTCCGCCCCGAAGTTGTGCAGGAAGGTTGCGAACATGGATACGGCCGCGGACTTCTGTCCGCGGGACCCGAAGCCATAGACGCTCGGAGGATTGTGCAGCGCCTTGGCCACGGCCTCCATCTCCTCCATCGTCGTCGGGACCTTCAGCCCCTTCCCCTCCAGGAGGTCCTTCCGGTAGAACAGGATCTGGGCGCCGCTGGTGACCGGCAGGGCGACGAGCTTCCCCTGGATCTTGCAGGACTCCAGGGCCCCGGAGAAGAAGTCGGAAAGGTTCAGCTCCGGATGGGTCTTGCCGGCGTCCGCGATGTACGGATCGAGCACCTCGTACCAGCCATTCTGCCAGTACTGCTGGAAATCCTGCATCTTGGTCGTGCGGAAGGTATCGATGGTGCCCGTTTGGGCCACCATCTCGGTGGCCAGCTTCTGGCGGGACTGGGCCTGCTCATAGTCCTCGAAGATGACCTTCATCCCCGTGTCCTTCTCGAAGTCGGGGAGGGAATCCCGCCAGAAGGTCTCGAGGATGGCCTTCAGGCCGATGAATCGGATCTGCTGGCCGGCGTGCTGCTTCCAGTTGAAAGCCGCCGGGGCCGCCGGTCTCCAACCGCCCGCCACCAGGCTCGCAGTCGCCGCCCCCAGCGCGCCCCCGATGAGTTGCCGGCGAGAGAGCCCCCGACTGTTTCCCGGCCGCGCCTGCCTTCTCATGGCCCGCCCTCCTCTCTGCCTCATCCGCCCGCCGCTACCCAGCGGCATTCGGCGCGAGGCGTCACGCGTCCCTTCGAAGCCCCACTCGCCCATCGACCGTGAGCGCCCGGCGATTCCCGCCGGACGCGCTGGCAGAAGGAAGCGACTGCCGCCCCGTCAATCGCGCCTGCATATGACGTTCAGGACGGCTTGTCGCCCGTCTTCCCGCACCACCTTCAGCGCGCGGGCGAGGGCCGGCCCCACCTGCTCGGGCCTCTCCACTCGCTCTCCGTACCCCCCATGCGCCTCGACGATCTTCTCGTAGGCCGGTACCGGCTTGAACTCGCTCAGGGGGAAGGCCCCCGTCTTCGCCGCCCATCCCGTCGGGAAAAGGCCCTCCGTGGTCTTGCGGACGGCGCCCCAGCCTCCGTTGTTGAAGACGATGACGAGGATCGGGAGGTCGTACGCGGCGCTCACCATGTGGGCGGCCGTGGGCACGCTGAAGATGTAGGCACCGTCCCCGACAGTGGCGATGACCGTCCGGTCTGGATGGGCCAGCTTGACCCCCAGGGCCGCCCCCACACCCCAGCCGAGGCAGCCGGCCGGCGAATGAGAGAAGTAGGCACCCGGCCGGTCGCGGCAGACCTGTGTCGGGCGGAGGTCATACTCGTTGACGAGGATGACGTCCTCTCCCGCCACCTCACCGACGCAGCGTGAGAGCCAGTCGAAGTCGATGGGGGACTCTGCCTGGGCCGCCAGGGCCGCGCCGCGCCACGCCGCACGCTGCGCGTCGTGCTCGGTCCGGAGCGCGGTCGAGCGGGCCCCGATGCTCGCCTCGCGATCCTTGACCCGGCGCCTCCCCTCGGACGTCAAGGCTGCCAGAGTGCTCGCAGGGTCTCCACGCAGACCGACCGCCATGGGAAACGTGCGGATCGGGTAACGGACGAACAGCGGGTCGCCGCCCACGTGGATGACCGGCGTCCGCGGGTTGACGCGCATCCGCGAAGGGAACCAGGGAACGTCGCTCTCCACGACGAGGATAACATCGGCCCGCTCGAGGAACGGAGCCGGGTCGAAGCCCAGGTGGTGGGGATGGCTCGAAGGAAAGTTCGCGTGGGTGGGGTTGAACTCCACGACGGGGATGGCCAAGGCCTCCGACAGACCGACCAAGGCCCCCACTGCATCCGGGTCCCGTCCCAGGCTCGTCGTGATCAGGAGGGGCGACTCCGCCGTGGCGAGGTGCCCCGCCGCTTCCCTGACCAGTGCGGGTTCCGGCTGCAGCCGGTCTCGCCGGATTCCCGCCGGAGCCATCCTCAGCCGGAACTCGGTCTGCGGCTCGGCCAGGACTTCGCGCGGCAGGGTGAGATAGGCTATCCCCTGCGGCTCGCTCGTTGCCACGGAAAGCGCGCGGTCCACGACGGACTGGAGCTGCACAAAATTTCGCAGCTCGTAGTCCCACTTCAGGAACTCGCGGATCAGCCCCGCTTGGTCGAACGCCTCCTGTGCCCAGTGAATATAGAGATCTCTCGCCCCCAGCAGGCCCGCCTCGACGAGCGGGGTGCGTCCCGCCGTCATGAAGAGCGGGATGTTGGCGCGGGCGGCGTTGATCAGGGCGCCGGCGCAGTTGGCGGTCCCGACGATCGTGTGGGCCATCACCGCCTGGGGCCGACCCGTGCACATGGTGAAGCCGTGGGCCATGCTCACGGCCACGAACTCATGGGGCACGGTGATCGGCCTGGGCCGGTCCTTGCCTTCGGCCTCGAATCTCGCGAAGGCGTCCACCAGAGGGCCAAAGTCCGTGCCCGCGTTGCCGAAAAAGTACTCGATCCCGCGTGCCCTCAGCAGCTCCAGATAGGCCTGCGCCGTGTTCTCTACCGGGACAGATACCTCACGGTCCTCATGCATGTGGGGATTCCCTTCTGTGGAATGGGAGCGCACGGCGGGACGCGGCAGCCCGGACATGGGTCCCCCCCTCCGTGTGGAACTGGGACGCTACCTCTCATCGGAGGGAGAAGTCAAGATGGAAAGACAGCCGTTGACCGTCAGCTATCAGCCTCTAGCCAAGACTGGCCTGTGTTGAAGTCAGATGGGCGACCCGTCCCCCATGGCGCAACTATCGGGGAGGTCCAGATGAGACAGGAGATCGGTGGAGAAAAGGCGAACCGCCAAGACGCATCCGATGCGGCCGTGGCGTCTTGGCGGTTCGCGGCTGGTCTGGGATCAGGAGTGTGCCTGCCGGGGCTCGATCCGGGTTCCCTGTGTGGTCGAAGGCCGACCCATGATCCACTGGCCGATCCGGACCAGGGCCATCCCCAGGCGGACCCGCGCGGGACGGCGCGCCGGCCGCGCCATGCGAAGCGCCCGTGACACCTCCGCGCGGCGCTCCGCCTCCAGTGTCCGCTCCCTGGCCATGCGTAACATGGTGTCCTCGTGAATATGCATGATACTGACTCCCCCCTTCTCGGCGCGGCTCAGGCGGCCGCCTTGCTATCCCGAGGCCATCTCAGCATGGATTGGCTCGTGCCGCCCTCCCGCCCCTCGCCGCCGAACCCCCGCTTGGGCGTGACCACGATCTCGTAGTGCTCCGGGCCCATGCCGTCGCCGATGGTGAACACCTCATGCGCCACCGTGAGAATCCTCCCGACCGCCATGGGCCGGGCGAACGGCACGGCGATTTGAACGCGCCACGGACCCCACAGCGGCTTCTTCACCACCGGCGCGACGATCGAACCAAGCTCGCTGTCGATGGCATCGGTGAGCGCGATCTGACGCCTGACCTCTTCGGCGCGCCGTTTCCGCAGCCAGTCCACCAGGATGGCCGGGCCGCCGATCAGGACGAACACCAGCAGTGAAATCACCGCCGCACCCAGGGAAATCGGACCGGTTGCCATGTCCGCTTACCTCCACTTCTGCCCGTATGTCAGGTACCGGGTTCCAGCCTCACCCGATACGACACCGGAGGGAGGCTAGCGTGAAATCGGGTGGAGATCCGGCCGGCAGGTCGTGCAGGGGGCGAAGCCTGCCGCCTCGGCAAACTCGCGCGAGGCGAAGCGCGTGAGGGGTAGAGGGCGATGCGTGCTGAAGGATGGACACGTGGGCAGACAGTATTCCCGGTCTCCGGGGTACAGGGCGTACATCGCCTGTGGTGTGATGCCCAACACCCCGGCTTTCCTGGCGATGGGAATTCCCTCGACGCACAGGAGTTTTTGCTTGAGGTCCACCTTGCCGCCGGCGTAACCCGTCAGGGAGCCCGAGGTTCCGATCACGCGGTGGCACGGGATCACGATGGGCAGTGGATTCCAGCGGAGCGCCTGGGCCACGGCGCGCACGGCCGCCGCCCTGCCGACCCCATGGGCGATACCGGCGTACGGGATGACGGCCCCGTACGGGATCGCCGCCGTGGCCTGGAGCACCGTCCGCTGGAAGTCGCTCCGCGCCAGGCGCAGATCAAGCGGCCAGTCGAGCCTCTTGCGCCGGCCGTCCAGGTATTCGAGCAGTTCCCGGTAAGTCGCCTCCAGCTCTCCGCCGCTCTCGACCAGCTCCACGCCCGGCTCGTGGCGGAGGCGCGAGGCCCGCAGGCTCGTCCCCCGCTCCAGGTACTCGACCAGCGAGATCCCCAGCTCGGATCGGGCGATCAGGATATGCCCCAGGGGTGAGGGGAAGATCTGATACGTGAGCAGGCGCCGCCGGAGATCCGCCAGCCGCGTGTCCAGTTGCTCCCGGGCCAGGGCCAGGGTGCCTGTCGGGATCTGTTCCTCCCGCAGCGTGGTGACCGCGCTATCCACCGCGCGATACTCCTGGAATTCCCGGCGGCAGGAGGCGCAGGCGGCCAGGTGGTGATCCACGCGCTGCGCCGCCCCCGGCGCCGCCTCGCCCATGGCTGCGGCCAGGAGGTCATCTTCGATCTGGACGCACACTTTCGGCTTGTCAGTCATCCCTGCGGCTCCCCGGGCAGAGCCCCGTGGCCATCGAGTGCTTGACGGATCTTTCGAACCGCCTGGAACACATGGGCCCGCGCCGTTTCGGCCGAGCACTTGAGACTCCGGCCGATCGCCTCGTAATCCAGGCCGTGGATCTTGCGCTGCGTGAACGCCAGCCGCTGCTTGAGGGGGAGGCGCCTCACGATCTCCTCCACCAGCGCCCCGGTCTCGCGCGAGACCAGCTCGGCCTCTGCCGCCGAATCCACGCTCTCGCGCGCGGAGGCCTTCACCTCGCCATAGGCCCTCCGGCGGCGACTCTCCGAACGGAAGTGGTTCTTGGCCAGGTTGGTGGCGATGGAAAACAACCAGGCGCGGACATTGGCGTCTTCCGGCAGGGAGCCGTACGCCCGATACGCCCGGAGGAACGTCTCCTGGGAGAGATCGTCGGCGTCGCCGCCCCACCCGATCACCCGTCGGAGATACCCGTAGATCTCCGCATGATGCGCCGACACCACCGTCTCGAAGGCTTGCTGGCTCATCACCCTATAAGACCCCGCTCCCGGGCCGGCGTGAAACAGCTCCATCAGACTCCAAGCAGGCCGGTGAAGAACTCGTTATCGCCCAGGCTGCTCAAAAAGGTCCAGATGCAAGGCGGCGCGCGATGTGAGGTGCGAGGCGTACTTGGTCCGTACGGCGCAGCCCCGCACGAGCGCG
>DATIFO010000030.1:0-28342 GCA_035455275.1 Methylomirabilis sp. (SeqCode)
CATCCTCCGGATGAAAGCTGACATTCCGGACTGAGAACTTGTCGTCACGGGCCGCCCCCCTCAGCAAGTCCTGAGGGCCGCTCCGGAACCAGGGCAATTGGGCGAGCACGTGAATCCTGGGCTGGTGAATGAGCGCGAGCAGATTCTGCGCGTGGGGGGCGGAGAGCCCCTCCAGTCCGCCCGCCGCGGCGGCATCGTCGCCGCCGATCCAGCTCGCCACGGCCGAGTAGAACCGCGCCTCGGGATGCGTCCAGCGGTGCAAGCCCTGGATGGCCGCCTCCGTCCTGCCGATCAGGCCCAGTGCCGCATAGGTGCGCCACTCATCCCGCCCCCCCTGCATGGCAACGGCGGTGTAGTTGCCGCAGGCGAAGAGATCGGCGATTGCCGCCGCAGTTGCTCCATCCGATTGCTCACGCATGATCCTCTCCCTCCACGGCGTCGACTCGGTCGGCCACCGGGCAGCCCATGACCGGTCTTCCGGCAGATGATCCGTCGGGAGCGACGCCCCGATCGGTCGCGCCTCACCCGATGGCCTGGTCCCGGAGCGGAGCCCGCTCCGCCGCTTCCATTCGCGTCTTGACCTCCAGGAGGGAGCTCCCGCTCACGCACAGATGACGCGCCTCGTACTCCTGCAGCGTGTGCGTCCCGATCTGTGTCAGATCGACTGCCCCCATCGACTGGGCCAGCGCGTAGTAGGTGTCACCGTACCTGAGGATATTGAATCCCCGGTACCCTTGCTCGACCAGTCGAGGGCTCCCGCCATACCCCTGCGCATCCACTCGACGCCTGACCCCATCGAGTGAGGCGCCGACCATACACTTCCCCGCGGCCTGATGATCCGCCAGGGCGTTCGCATCGAGATGGGGCAGGTCGATCGGCCCCAAGGCCTGGGCCACGGCATAGTAGGCGCCTCGATAGCAGAGGATGTTGTAGCCCTTGTACCCCTGCTCGACCAAGCACAGGGGGGCGCCCATCTTCAGGTGCGCCGGGATCAAGGACGCTGCGGAAGGGATCTCGGCCATTTCCACCCCTACCCAGCCTTCCCCCCGCTTCCGCATGGCCCAGAACCCCTCTCGTGCCGATACCTCTCCGAAGAACTCTCCCACCGCCAGCGAGATGCCCGGGTGATAGTACTGGCCCGTTCGTGAGTCGCGGGCGTAGTCCTCGCGGGCCTGAACCCGGACCCTTTCCGGATCGAGCTGCGAGAGGGGCAGCTCGAGGTCGTCCCCACACAGGATTCCACCCTGGCGGAGGAGCCGCGCCGAATTCCGGAGGTCCTCCAGCGCGGAGGCGTAGGAGTGGTCGCCATCCACGAAGACGACATCGAACCGCTCTTCGGCAAGGAAGCAGAGCGTCTCCGTGCTCTTCCCCTTGAAGACTCGCACGATGTCGTCGCAGTGCGATGCCCGGATATTGTGCAGGAACAGGTGGAGGATCTCATGGCTGGACAGGGCATCCTCCATGTCGGCATACACCTGCTGCAACCGAGACCCCTGACCCTCCCGGCAGACCTCGCCAAGGTAGGGCATCCATGGATCGACGCACAGCACGGTTCCGAGACCCCGGTTGTATCGCTTGATCGCGTCCGCCCAGGTGATCGCCGATCCGCCCGCCCATGATCCGATCTCGAGCACGGTGAAAGGTTGCCCTTCCCGCCCACGACACTCCGCCTCGACCAGGGCTTGCATGTACACATGCCGGACCGGGCTGCCCTGCGTCGCCCGCAGCAGATCCCCGAAGTAGGGTCGGCCCTGGGCCAGGCATTCCTCGAAGTACCGCTGTTCCAGGGAATCTGTCTGTTCGGTCATGCGCGATGACACCTTTCCGCGGCCACGCTCAACGCACCGGGACCCGCTCAGCCTCCGGCACCTTCCCCCGCGGGCTGTCCAGCAATTCTTCCACGGCGGCAACCTGTCCGAAACGCACGAGGTCGCTGGCCAGGCTCTGGGCCACCGCCGGTCCGGGTGACGTCCGCTGGCCCGAGGGTTTGCGCCATGGCGTGGTACTGGCTCTTGTACAGGACGATGTTGAATCCCTTGCAGCCCTGCTCAACCAGCTCCGGCACCGGGCGGCACACGCTCCCACGTATCAGCCCCTCGACTTCCGCGACAGACCGCCCCCTGCGATACAGGCCACACTCCTGGAACTCACGCTGGGCCTCCTCGCCCAGGAGAACTCGCATGGTCTGTCTAGCCCGGAGCAGGTGTGTGGCGATCGGGAGTCGCCGTGCCACCGCGCACGAGCTTGTGCCCCAGCATTTCCTTGATGTACAGAGCCGTCCCGACGCCAAATGTTCGACCGATCATGTCCAGGTAGTGGGGACTGCTGAAGTACGTTTGGAACGCCTTGTCGCGAAAGCCCAGCACCTCGACGCCGGGCAGATACTTGGTGCCCAGTGGCAGGGTGTCCGTCGAATACTGGGAAAAGCCACCCCAGTCCCCGGGCAATGGCCACCCCTCGCGGAGGGCCTGCGCGTACAATTTCGATCCCGGGTAGGCCATGGCCGCGGAGAAGTTGGCGTACTCGCCGTTGAGTTCCAGGGCCAGATCGAGCGTGGCCTGCATGGACGCCAGGTCGTCCTCAGGCAAGCCGAAGATGTAATTTGCCCCGACGAAGATGCCCGCGGCCTTCACCTTCTCCATGGTGGCGAGGATGGCGTCCTGTCCGAACCCCTTCTGGATATCGTCCCTCACACGATCCGTCCCCGCCTCGATGCCGAAGGCCAGCCAGTTGAAGCCTGCAGCCTTGAGCCGATCCAACAACTCCGGATCTCGCGCGGTATCCACGCGGGCGTAGGCCCAGATGTTGAGGGGGTAGCCCCGCTGGATGATCAGGTCGCAGATGCCCAGGACGTGCCGACGGTTGAGCACGAACATCTCATCCGCGAACTTGATGTTCCGAACACCGAATTCATTCACCAGGGTGTCGATCTGCCGGATGACAACCTCCGGGCTCCAGGACCGGTAGCTGTTCACCTCGGCTCGGTAGCCCGCCGCCCGCTCGCCGCTCTTGAACGGCGCCTGGATGCAGCAGAAGGTGCAGCCATACGGGCAGCCCAGCGTCGTGTACAGCGCCGCATAGGGCTGACGTTCCAGATCTCCGAAGCAGTGCCAGTTATGGGCCCGGTACCTCTCCATCGGCAGGAGATCCCAGGCGACCCCGGGCATCTCGCGCTCCAGATCCTTCAGCAAGGGGGCGGGGGGGCCCACCCGGACCGCCTCGCCTTCCCGGTACCACAGGTCGCGCACCCGGCTGACGTCCGCCCCACGGCCGGCCCGGAGCGCTTCCAGCAGATCCAGCAGCGTGTACACTCCTTCGCCCCCGGCCACGAAATCCGCCGCCTCCTCGCGCAGGCTGCGCTCCGGGAGAGCGGCCACGTGGCCGCCGACCAGCAGCACCTTGAGACCCGGATCCTTTCGCTTCACGGCGGCACACAGGGCACCGGAGGCAGGCATCAACGGCGTGGATGCGGAGGGGTTGTGCCCGTAGACGACCACGGCGACGAGCCGGGGTGCCATCTCCGCAATCCTGTCCGCGGCTTGATCGGGGCTCAGCCCCTCCGCGTTGGCGTCCAGGATTGCGCACGAGAAGCCGTGATGGCGCACGGCGCTCGCCATCATCCCCGCCCAGATGGGAGGCTCGATGGCCGCCATGGCGGCGCCCAGGGACTGGTAGACCCCTGCCCGGTCTCCCGGGTTCACCAGGACGAGATCACTCTGCCGCGTCATGCGTTCCTCTCCCGGCGTCCTTCCACCGCCGACCCGCTCGACCGGCTGGCGGATCGGCGTCGCAGGAGCTCCGGATCACAGGGCTTCGATCACCACGTAAGACGTCCGCGCGCTGGCGGGGAACCGCCGCACGGACACCCGATGCAGGCCCAGGGCCTCTTTGAGGGCCAGCGTCTCGCCGGGGGTGGCGTGGTCGTTCAGCTCGTCGAATCCGAGCACGCTCCCGATGGTCAGGCGGTCCCGGATGGCCGAAAGACACTTGAGCGTGGGCTCGTACAGGTCCAGGTCGAAGTAGGCCAGGGCGATGATGGTCTCGGGGTTGCGTTCCAGGTAGGACGGCAGCGTGTGCGTCACGTCCCCCTTGACCAGCTCGAACTTGCCGACGTGCGACAGGGGACTTTCCTGCTCCTGGAATTCCAGGACGCGCTGCAGGTATCGCTCGTAGTCCGGCGTCACCGCATACATCCCCGGACCCAGTTGGGCCCCGTCCTGGGGGCGGGTGCTCGGAAACCCCTCGAAGGTGTCGAAGGCCGCCACCTTCCGGAGGCGGTTGAACGGCTCGTAGATCCCCCGCAGGGCGCTGAAGAGCGACGCGTTCTGACCCCACCGGCACCCGAACTCCACCGCGATTCCTTGCACCGTGAGGATCTGACGATAGAGGAAGTCCATGAAGAGGATCCGGGAAAGCGTCTGGGGAGTCAGGAACAGCCCGAGATTCGAGAGGAGTTCCTCGTCCGGAATCGGACTGCGCTTCAGGAGGGACACGAGCGCTCGGCGCCGGTCGGTCTCGCCCTCATTCCCGTATGTCAGGATCGTGCAAGACTGGGGGGCTGCCATCGTCCTTTCACTCCTTGCTGAAATGGTCTAGGGGATCGCATGGGATGCCGCGGGGTGTCGGCGCCGCAGCGCCTCTCGGCAGGCCGCGGCGATGGCCTGGGCATCGTAGCCCATCCGGCGCCGCAGCTCGTCGAGGTGGAGGTTGCCCAGGGCCAGCGTGTCGGAAGGCCCGAGGCGGACCAGGTGGGGCGATCGGCCGCGTCCGGCCGCCCATCGGTCCACGGCTGCCGCCAATCCCCCCGCGGGCACGTGCTCTTCGACGACAACGAGTGTCCGCACCCGACCCGCCAGCCGGTCCAGGGCGGCGGTATCCAGGGGCTTCACGGTGTGCATCTGGATGGCCGCCGGATGGAAACCCTCCAGGCACAAAACGTCGAGGGCCTGGATCACCACCGAGGCCATGCTCCCCGTGCTCACCACGGCGAGCTCTTCCCCGTCCCGAAGCGTCCGCGCCCGACCCAGGGTGGCCGCCTCCTGGGCGGGGTGGGCGGGCTCCCCGAAGCCGCCGATCCGCAGGTAACAGGGCCCGGCCAGGCGGAAGATCTGGGGGAGGAGCTGCGATAATTCCTCGCCGCTGCCCGGGGCCACCACCGTCATGCCCGGCAGCAGAGACATCAGACCCAGGTCATCGGCGGCATGGTGGGTCACGCCGGCGTGGGAGTAGAAATATCCGCCACCCGCCCCCACGATCAGGACCGGGAGCCCCGGGTAATTGATGCTGATCCGAATCTGTTCGAAGGCTCTCGCCGTGGCAAAGGAGGCGATGGAATACGCCACCGGCCGCCAGCCCTCCAGGGCCAGCCCCGCCGCGGCGCACATCATCTGGGCCTCGGCGACCCCGACGTTGATGTAGCGCGGCCCGAACAGCCGCCGGAACTCATCGAACACCTGGAATCCCAGATCGCCGGTGAGGAAGATGACCCGCTCGTCCGCCGAGGCGGCGTGGATCAGTCCCTGGGCGAATGCCTTGCGCATCGGTCAGTCCTTGTGAATGGGCCTGGCCAGGAGCTCGTCGAGGGCCCGCCGGAGGTCGTCGTCCGAAGGAGCCCGATAGTGCCAGAGGACGTCGTCCTGCATGAAGCTCACCCCGGCTCCCCCCGTGGTCCTGGCCACGAGGGCCGAGGGTCGGCCTGGCTCGAAGGGAACGTCCGCGAGCGCGCCGAGGATCTCGGCCAGGCGGTTGCCTTGGATGGTCCGGGCCCCCCAGCCGAAGGCGCGAAACTTCTCCTCGAGGGACGTGTGGCCCATCAGCTCGTCGCTGCGACCGACCGCCTGCACGCCGTTGTTGTCCACGATCGCCAGCACCCGCTCGAGCCTGTTGGCCGCGGCGAACATCGCCGCCTCCCACACGCTGCCCTCGTTGCATTCCCCGTCACTCATCAGCACGACCACCCGCGCCTCGATCCCCGCCAGTCGCATGCCGTACGCCATGCCGGTGCCGATGCCGAGCCCCTGCCCCAGGCTCCCCGACGAGCACTCCAGGACCGGCAGGGCGTGCACGCAGGGATGGTTGGGCAGCGGGGCGTCCTCTTGCGCGTAGCGGCGAAGCCACGCCTTGGGGAAGAAGCCGCGGTCGGCCAGGACCGCATACAGCGCCGTGGCCGCGTGCCCCTTGCTGAAGATCAGGCGGTCCCGATCCCGCCGCTTGGGCTCTTCGGGGTCGGCCTTCAGCCAGCCGGAATAGAGAGCCACCAGGAGATCGATGCAGCTCAGGCTGCCGCCCAGATGCCCCTCGCGCGAATCGTGCGCCATCTGGACGGCCGTGGCGCGCAGGGCACGAGCCCTGGCCTCCAGCCGGGCAATGTCCGGGGGGCCGCCCATGCTGCCGCTCACCGCGTCAGCCCTCCCGGGAGGTCTCCGCACGGCAGCTCGTTCAAGAGGGACGTCAGGCGGCGGATGGCGTCCAGCTCCAGCCCGGGGTAGTTGCCGATGTAGAAACCGTAGAAGTGGATGTGCTCCACCCGGGGAAGAGCTGCGTGGGCATCGTCGCCGACGACCCTGCGGAGGTACGGCTGTCGAAGCTGGTTCCCCCCACCCGAGGCGCCGCGCCGGAACTCCACCCCGTGCTCCCGCAGGGCCCGCGTCACGTTGGCGCAGAGGACGGGGTCGGGATGCCGCAGGACCAGCGTGAGCGCGTAATTGCAGCTCCCCTCGGTCTCGAAGTCCGTCCAGTACTTCTCCGGATCCAGGGCGCCCAGGAACAGCGCGAGGTTCCGGCGCCGGATCTCGTTGTTGGCGTCCAGCCGGCTGAGCTGCGAGCGCCCGATGATGGCCCCGATCTCCGTGGGACGGACGTTGTAGGCCGGGAAGGCGAAGATGAAGTCGGGGTTGAGGTCGGGGTGCCGGTCGTGATATCGGCGCCGGACGGACTCGCTGGTGGCCTCGCGGACCATGCCGTGGGAGCGGAGCATCCGCAGGACCTCGGACAGATCCGGATCGTCCGTGCAGATCATCCCGCCCTCGATCGTGCTCATGTGGTGGGCGTAGTAGAAGGAGAAGTTGGACATCAGGCCGAAGCTCCCCAGCTTGCGCCCCCGGAACGTGGCCCCGTGAGATTCACACACATCCTCGACGAGGGGAATTCGCTGCCGCGCCAGCTCATCCAGCAGCCGCTGGCTCAGGGCGTTGTACCCGAGGACGTGGGTGAGGAAGACGGCTCGGGTGCGGGGGGTCAGCCGCGCCAGGGCCTGATCGTTATCCATCCCCAGGGTGCGCGGATCGATGTCCGCGAAGACCGGCGTGAAGCCGCACTGCAGCACGGCGGCGATGTCCGAGACCCAGGTGAGCGGCGGCACGATCACCTCGCCCGGACCGTGGACCTCCCGCAGGGCCGCCATGGTGAGGAGGTTGGCCGAGGCCCCCGAGTTGACGAGGACGCTGTGGCGCACGCCCAGCCAGGCGGACCACTCCTGCTCGAAGGCCTGGACCTGGCGGCCGTGGGTGAGCCTCGGGTCCTCCTGGCGCAGGTATTCGATCACCGCGTCCAGATCGGCCCGGACGATGTTGTTCTTCATCAGCGGCCAGTCCAGGCGGGCGGGAGGGGCCAGCAACAGGTCTGTCATGGACGGAACCTCCCGAGGCTGGATGGGCCGTGCCCCGCCCCCAGCGGGGCGAGGGCCTCATCCCTCGTCGCCTCCAGGTACCATCGGTACGTGGTCCTCAAGGCGTCGCGAAAGGGCGTGACGGGCCTCCACCCCATCTGCTGCAGGCGGCTCCCGTCGAGGCGTTTCAGGGGCATGCCGTCAGGCCGGCTGGGGTCGAACTCGATCCGCCCGGGGAAGCCGACCACCTCGGCAATCAGGGCCGCCAGCTCGCCGATGGAACAATCCTCCCCGCCCCCCAGATTGATTGGCGAAGTGTCCGCGTACTCGCGCATCACGAACAGGCAGGCATCTGCCAGGTCATCGGCAAAGAGGAATTCCCGCCGTGGCTGACCCGTCCCCCACACGGTCACGACCTCACGCCCCTCCACCTTCGCGGCATGAAACCTGGCGATCAGCGAGGGGATCACGTGACCTTCCTCCGGCCGGAAATCGTCCCCCGGCCCGAAGGCGTTGGTGGGGATGGCGGTCACGAAGTGGGTCCCGTGCTGCTGCGCGTACGCCTTGCACAGGACCATGCCGGCCAGCTTCGCCATGGCGTATGCCTCGTTGGTCGGCTCCAGCGGGCCGTGGAGGAGCGCATCCTCCCGCATGGGTTGCGCGCACAGCCGCGGATAGCTGCAGGAGCTGGCCAGGTAGAGGAGCTTGACGACCCCGTGCCGGTGGGCGCTGTCGATCACGTGGCATGCGCCGAGGAGGTTCTCCCGCATGAGGTCGGCCGGCTGCCGCTGGTTGGCCGCGATTCCCCCGCTGGGTCCCGCCGCCAGGAACACATAGTCGGGTTGCCAGCGCGCGAAGAATCGATCCACGGCCGCCGCCTCGGTGAGCCGCGGCTCGTCCTGGGGTCCGCCCAGGACGTTCGGGTACCCCTGGGCCCAGAGCCGCTTGATAATCGCCGCGCCCAGGAGCGTTCCCCCGCCTGCCACGTAGATGCGGCGCCGCGGCGTCATGCCGGAACCCTCAGCGTCGCGGTCGGCTCCAGTTCCCGGAAGGCCTGCAGGGTCCGGTCCGCGCGGGCCTGCTCTTCGGCCGAATAGTCGGCCTCTGGCTCGTAGAAGATGATCTGGCTTCCGGAGAACTCCGGGGTGATGGGCACGTGAATGAACCGGCTCAGGCGCTCCCGGACCGCAGCCTGCCGCTCGGGCGGCACGAAGAGCAACAGGAAGCCCCCGCCCCCTGCGCCGATGAGCTTGCCTCCGATCGCCCCCGCGGCCAGGGCTTCGTCGTACAGGCCGTCCACCTGGCCGTTCGAGATGCTGCTGCTCATGCTGCGCTTGGCCTGCCAGGCCTCGTGCAACAGCTCCCCGAACGCCGTGAGGTCCTGCCCGCCGGTGAGCACCGAGATCCCCTCGTCCACGAGGTCCTTCATGATGCGGAGCTGCCGCTTCCTTGCCTCCAGGGCATGCACGTAGTTGTTCGCCACGTCGGAGGCCGTGCGAATGATCCCCGTGTACAGGAGCAGGAGGTGGACCCCCAGCTCGCGCATGCGCTCGGCGGGGATGGTGATGGGCCGGACGGAGATCTCTCCGTTGGGCAGGAAGAGGACGTGATTCAGGCCGCCGTACGCCGCCAAGACCTGATCCTGGGACCCGACGTTCTCGCGGAGCAGCTCCTGCTCGATATGGATGCTCTCCTTGGCAAGCTGCGGCTTGCTGGCCATTCGCCCCTGCAGTGCGTGGAGGGCATTGAGCAGACCCACGGTGAATGCAGAGCTGGAGCCCATCCCGCTCCGTGCGGGGAGGTCGCCGTCGTGATGGATCTCCAGGCCGCGATCCAGGCTCAGGAAGCGGATGACCTCGCGGACGGCCGGGTGGCCGATCTCCTCGACTCGCTGGACGCTCTCGATCTTCGAGTACACGATGCGCGTCCGGTGCTCGAAGAACGGGGGCAGGTATCGGCAACTCAGATAGCAGTACTTGTCGATGGTCGTCGCCAGCACCGAGCCGCCGTGCCGTCGGTACCAGGCGGGATAGTCCGTCCCTCCCCCGAAGAAGGAGATCCGGTATGGCGTTCGGCTGATGATCATGGTCCGCTCCGTCTCGGCCGAGGTCCCAAGCTGTCCGGCCGCCTCAGCGCGATCCCGGCCGCCAGGCGCTGGCCCCGGTGTACGCTTCGGGCGTGCCGATGTCCAGGACGACCCCGTCCCCGCGACAGCCGTAGAGCCCGTGGCCGATCCAGGCGGGGAACATCTCCCGCTCCAGGGACACGGCCCCGGCCGCCGGGATGGTGGAGATCAGTCGCCGCGCGAGGAGATAGGCCCCCGCGTTGATCCAGCCCGGGCCTGCCTGGGCGCCCTTCTCGCTGAAGCCCAGGACCCGTCCGTCCGCGTCCACCGCCACCCGGCCGTAGCGGGCGGTGTCGGGCATGTGTCGCAGGAGGATTGTCGCCTTGGCCTCCCGCGCCCCGTGCCAGCTCCAGAAGGCGGGCAGGTCCGCCTCGCAGTAGGAATCGCCGTTCAAGACCAGCACCGACGGGGATTCGAACAGCGGCAAGGCCAGGCGCAGGGCGCCGGCCGTGCCCCGGGGCGAGCGCTCCCGGGAGTAGGTCAGCCGCAGGCTCCCGTAACGGGCGCCGAAGGTTGCCTCCACCTGCTCTCCCAGGTACCCCGTGCACAGGATGGCGGAGTCGATCCCGGCCTGGCTCAGCTGGTCGAGCAGATACGCCACGAAGGGGCGACCCCCGACTTCCGCCAGGACCTTGGGCCGATCCGCCACGACGGGTCGGAGGCGGGTGCCCAGGCCGCCGGCCAGGATCGCCGCGCTCACCCCCGCGAGGCTGCCGCGGGCCCAGGGGTTTCGGATGTCCCTCCGGCACTGTTCGGCCATCAGACGTTTCCAAGCGAAGAGCGCCCGAGCATCCGGTAGCCCTTGAGCAGTTCCTGGATGCCGTCCTCCAGGGAACGCCGGGCCTCGAACCCCGCCTCGCGCAGTCGCCGGTTGCTCACCACGTAGTTCCGCTTGTCCGGGTCGCTCCCCACCTCGGCGAAGTGGACGAAGAACTGGGGCACGAACCGCTGGATGGCTCCGGCCAGCTCCGCCTTGGACAGGTTGGCGGCATCCAGTCCCAGGTTGTAGGGTCGGCCGGCCATGCGGTCGGCATGCCGGATGGCGTAGAGGAAGCAATCGGCCACGTCGCGGATGTGAACGTAGTTCCGCTTGAAGTCCTTCTCGAAGATCACCAGGTAGCGCTCGCTGACCGCCGCGTGCACGAAGTGATTGACCAGGAGGTCCAGCCGCATCCTGGGGGACATGCCGAAGACCGTCGCCAGCCGGAGCGTGATGGTGTTGGGGGAGTCCAGGAGTTCCCGCTCGGCCTCGACCTTGGTCCGGCCGTACAGCGAGATCGGCTGGAGCGGCGTCTCCTCGGTGCAGTGACCGTTCCCGGACGTGGCGCCGTATCCGCTGTTGGTGTTCGGGTAGACGACCAGTTGGTGATGGGAGCGCAGGCGGTTGAGCAGCCGCACCGCGCCCAGGTTCACGGATTCGGCCAGCCAGGGGTCCCGGTCGCAGGCCGGCGCCCCGACCACCGCGGCCAGCGGGATGAGCACGTCGGCCTCCTTCACCAGCCCCGACATCAGCCGCTCGTCCCGCGCGTCCCCCAGGATGAACTCGAAGCGCGGGTCCGCGCACAGATGCAGGAGACTCCGCTGCCCGTAGATCAGGCTGTCCAGGACAGTCACCTGGTAGCCAGAGGTCAAGAGGTGCTCGCACAGGACCGAGCCCAGGTATCCCGCGCCGCCGGTCACGAGGATTCGCATGTCGGTGTTACCCTCCGAGCTGTGGCGCCCCGAGCTGATCGGGGACCTCGTCCCGCACCCGCCCCTCGGCTGCCCCGGCCGGCCGGGCTGGGGGCCCACCATCGGTGCCGCCCACGCGGGCGAGGCCTCGGATGGCGTCGGGGTGGCCGGGTGCCAACCTCAGGACGGTCCGGTAGGCCAGCGTCGCCGCCGCGGGCGCCCCCAGACCCTCCGCCGCCAGGCCGAGCCCCAGGAGCAATCGCGCGTCCCCGGGCTTCGCACGCACGAGACGCTCGAAGCGCTCGTAGGCCTCCCTGTACCGGCCGCCTCGAAGGAGATCCCACGTCCCGGCCGCTTCCCCCCCGTGCGGCGGCTCTGGATGCGTCGCGCCGTCCCCGATCGGGGGCGATGGGAGCGGTGGGGCCGGATCGCCGGCAGCCTGTCCGGCGCCCCGTCCAGCCGAGACCGACTCCGGCGAGTGTCGGCGCGCCAGCAGAGCCCCGTTCAGGCGCGCCTGCGCCGCCAGCCTCTGGCGGAGCTGCTCGTTCTCCCGCTGAAGCGAGAGCGCCCACTGGCGCAGCGGGGACAGGACATCCTGGGGGAACGGGAAGAACCACCCTCCCGGAACGAGCGGGCCTGCCGCCGCGCGGCCGCAGACCGCCACGAGATAGAGCCCCGTCTCCGCCGGAGGAAGGGGTGGGGAGGGGGGCTGGATTCCCCGCTGGTCCATCGGGACCAGGGGGACTCGATGCACGGAGGCGCGTCCCACCCCTTCGGCCGGCCAGAGCGCCAGCCCCTGGACGGGACGCTGCGCATACAGTCGCACCTGGGGAAAGTGGGGCTGCAGGAGGTCCTGAAACTCGGCCGTGGTGAATTCCCGGGTGTGGAACGGATTCCCGCTCCCGCCGCCGATGAAGACTTCCCGGTTCGGCGTGGAGAGGATGAGCGTCCCGTCCGGTCGAAGGGCCCGCGCCAGCTCGGCCAGCGCCTGCTCGGGCGACGGGACGTGCTCGATGGCCTCGAAGCACACCACGACGTCGAAGCTGGCCGTCTGGACCGGGAGGGACGTGAGATCCCCGACCGTGAAGCTCACCCCCGGAGCGTTGTAGCGCGATCGCGCGTACAGGACGGCGTCGCTGGCCCGATCCACGCCCAGGACTCGCCTCGCCCCCCGCGAGGCCAAGAGGTGCGTCCCGTAGCCTGCCCCGCTCCCGGCGTCCAGGACGTCCATCCCGCGGCAGAAGGACTCCGCGAACAGATAGCGGGTGATGTGCTCGAAGTAGAGGTCCTCCAGGCCCGGCACCCCCGGGACGAGGCGCTCCCCCGTGAAGGCCAGCTCATCCCCAACGCCGACCGCCATCAGCGTCCTCCCTCTCCCCGGTGGTTCGGGCCAACCCACTCGACAGACTCAAGGAACTCCTCGACCTCCCCGGTGGTTCGGGCCAGTCCCCGCGCCGCCCCGGCAGCCTGGGGATCCACGACCAGGGCGGCCCGATAGGCGAGGGCCGCCGCCGCCGGCACTCCCCGCCCCTCGGCGGCCAAGCCCAGCCCCACCAGCGCCCGCGCATCCCGTGGCTGCACCCGTGCCAGCCGCTCGAAGGCATCATAGGCCTCGGCGTACCGGCCGCCCCGGAGCAGGTCCCAGGCCGAGGCCTCTGGAGGCTGGCCATTGCCCGACCCGAAGTAGCGGGTGAGGTCCCACTTCTCCCGAAAAAGGCGCTCGTTGGTGTCCAGGATCCGCTGGAAGCCTTCACCCAGCTCCCGGAAGCTCTGATGCCCTTCGTGATGGATGAACACGTCCTTCGCCCAGAGCAGGCGAAACCCCGCCATGCGGACCCGCAGACAGTAATCGTCGTCCTCGAAGTTTCCGAGGCCGAAGCGCTCGTCGAGGAGGCCGACCGCCTGCACGACCCGTCGGGGAATCAGCAGACACAACCCGACCAGACGGGTGACGGGCACGGCCGCGCCTGCCTCGGTCCGGCTGAGCTGCGCCGCGAATGTCAGGAACTCGTCCCGGGAGGCGTAGCGGGCAGGGACCTTCTGGCAGGACACGGCAAAGTTCGTGGACGGACCGACGAGGCCGGCCGTGGGATCTCCCTCGGCATGCGCGACCAGCAGCTCCAGCCAGCCCGGCGAGACCACGGTATCGTTGTTGAGGAGGAGCAGGTACGCTCCATCGGCAGCCAGCATTCCCTGGTTGCATGCCCGGGGAAAGCCCAGATTCTCCTCGTTGGCGATGACCCCGAGCCCCTCGGCCCGCGCCCAGGCGGCCGTCCCATCGCTCGAGCCGTTGTCCACGATGAGGAGTTCGTGCGGGATGTCCGTGTACTCCCGGATGCTCGCCACGCATTGCTGCGTGAGGCCGAGCTTGTTGAAGGTCGGGATGATGATGCTTACGGCCGGGCGAGCTGCGAACGACCGGGACCCGGGATCGGGGCTCTCGGGGCTCATCCCTCGGCCCCAGGCCCTTGCGCCGGCCCGCTCCCCGGCTGTGCCCTCGCGGCTCGCCGCTCGTGGCTCGTGGTCTGCGATCGGGTAGCTCGCGTCCAGGCTCATCCCCTCGAAGACCACCCGCAGGAGGTCGGTCATCCGCTGCCGATAGGTGTGACGGGCATGCGCGTGCCGCATCCCGGCCTCGGCCATTCGCTCCCGGGTCGCCTCGTCCCGCAGGTACCGGTCGATGAGCGGCCAGAGCTCCTCGAGGTCCCGGTACGTCACGAGGTGGGTGCCGGGGGTGAACAGGAGATCCTGCCCGTTCTCCGTGAGGTCGTTGGTGAGCAGGAGTGACCCGCAGGCCGTCGCCTCGAAAACCCGCATGTTCACATCGTCGGCCAGGGACCAGTTGAACGTGAGGCGCGAGGCGCTGTAGACCCGGGCCATGTCGTCCCCGTAGGCCTGCCCCACGAACGCCCGCGGGTACCTCCGCCGGATCGACTGCAGCACGTCATACCGCGCTGCGTTGGCCGGTGTGGCGTGCCCGACGAAGGCGATGTCGTGCTCCTTGACTGCCCCCGGGATGCGACGGTGCATCCGCGGATCGCAGGCACAGGGAAGCCAGTGGGCGCGAATGCCGTCCCTGCGCATGCGCCCGGCGCCGTTCTGCTGCGCGCAGAACACAAAGTCGGCCGCTCGGGCATGAGGCAGGCGCCCGAGATAGCCGCGATGCGTGTCGATCGCCCAATACGCCAATGGGTGCAGCTCTGCGGGGAGGGCGTAGTCGAGGTCGTCATCGACTCGGAGATAGAGATCGTAAATCCGGGGAATCTCCTGCACCTCCTTTGGCAGGAAGTGGCTGATGGTGATTCCCATCTCTTCCAGCGCCCGGCGGCAGTGCTCGCCCATGGTGTCCGGTCGGACGCCGGTGTCGTAGATGACGGCGATCCGATGGGCGCGCCGGTCTTGGATGGGTGCAGACGCCGTCATCGCGGGGAATCCTCCTCCGTGGGTCCCCGCCGGGGCGAGCGGGGCGGCTCACGCCGAACGAGGATGAGGCAAGCAGCGTGCCACTTATGGGGAGGCATGCTCGAGAGAAAGCCTTGTTTCTTCAGGGGTTACGGGCGCGGGGAGGGAGCGTGTGATCCCGGCTAGGAAGCTCTTGCCGCCTCCGCGGCATCCTTGGGTGGAGCGGACCCGGGTGGGAGGTCATCGGGGGAGCCGGTGCTCGGCGTCGGGGGAGACAGCCCGGCCCGCAGGCGCGCCCCCATGGCGTGAAGCTCCTCTGACCCGAGAACCGCCGCCCGCCTGTTCTCCCGGCGGATCCGCTCCAGGAGCTCCTCTCGGTGGATGGTCACCTCGCGCGGGGCCGAGACCCCCAGGCGGACCTGATCGCCGCGGATGCCGAGCACGGTCACCTCGACCGACTCGCCGATCAGCAGGCGCTCCCCGGGCTTCCGGCTCACCACCAGCATCCGAGTCCCCTCAGACCTTCCCCAGGAGGTGCCGCAGGCTGTACGGGCTATCGTGCAGGACCACCTGGCATCCCAGTCGCTCGACAGGATTGATCAGCACGGGTCCTTGCAGGTTCGCGTGGAGGGTCCCGGTGTCGGGTGCCAGGGCGCAGATGGCCAGGACCTCCAGGGCATCTCCCTGGCGGGCCCCTAGTGCCTCCAGGGCTTCCGAGGGGAACTCGGGGGCGTAACCGGCCAGACACAATTCGGCCGGGAGAATGGGAAACGCCACGTCCGGGTCGTCACAGGCCACCAGGAACGTGAGGGGGGCGAGCGCCTCCGGCGCCACGCGCAGGTAGTCGTGAAACTCATCGAAGCCCAGGAGGCCCACGGGGAACGTGACGATCCGGTCTGCCTGGACCTCCAGCCGGCCGAACCGGCGGCTCTCCAGGACAGTCGGCGGCGGTGCGGTTCGGATCGGGGGCATGTCCGGCTCCTCGCGGCACGCGACGAATGGCGCGGCGACGGGATGCGCGTCACTCATCGCAGGAAGTCCAGCAGGCTCATCTGGAGCGCCTTGGCGCCGGCGGCCAGCGAGGCCTCGAAGGCGTTCTGCTGCTTTTGCATTTCCAGGTACAGCTCCGCGATGTCCGCATCCTGGACCCCGCTGCGCAGTTTCTCGATGCGGGTCAGATCGTCCTGATTCCGGGTCCGCACCGCCTCCAGCCGCTGGACCGCGACCCCCACCACACCCGAGACGTTGTTCAGCTGGGTGGTCCCGTTGGTCAGGGGGGCCAGGGCGGCAGCGATGCCGGGCGTGTCATCGGCCGACAGCGCATCCCGCAAGCTGATCAGCGTGGCGAACAGATCCACCGTCTGTGTGAAGGCCTGATCGCCGGGCATGTTGGTCCGGATGCGCACTCCCTCGGCGACTTCCGTGTTCACGGTCCCGTTGATCCCTTGGGGGTTCGGGGTAACCGCCGTGATCTTCCCGGCGGCATCCCGCGTCACGCTGAATGGGGGAGTGGTGGTCTCGGTCCCGCCAAAGATGTACCGATCGGCGAACCGTGTATTGCTGACGCTGACCATCTCCTCCAGGAGTTCGTTCACCTCTTCGGCCAGGGGGCCGCGAGTGCCGCTGAGCCAGTCGTTGCTCCCTTGAATGGCGATCTGCCTCGCTTGTCCCAGCACGTCCGTGACTCGGGCAAGCGCCGTGGCGGTGTTTTCCAGGAACTCCTGGCCCGCATCCGTGGTGCGCTGGAATTCCTCCAGGGAGGCCCTGGCGGCCTGGAATCGCAGCACCAGGCTGCTTCCCAGCGGATCGTCCGAGGCCCGGTTGATGCGCTTCGAGGTCGCGAGCTGTTCCTGGACCTTGGTCAGCTTGCCGTAGGCGTTTGTGATGTTCCCCAGCACTTGGCTGGCCAGTCCGTTCTCGGTGACTCGCATGGGAGGCTCCCCGGGCTGTCAGCGTTCAGCTACCAGCCTCGGACCCTGATCGCTGACCGCTGCCTTGCGCTATCTCAGCATGCCGTTCACGACCGTGTCCAGCATGTCGTCCACGACGGTGATCATCCGGGCCGAGGCCTGGAAGGCGTATTGGTAGCGGATGAGATCCGCCATCTCCTCGTTCAGCGAGACCCCCGACACCTGCTGGCGCTGATTGTCAATCGTCTGCGCGACCAGAGTCTGGCTATCCACCAGGCGGTTCGCGGCCTGCATGCGGGCGCCCAGCACCCCTATCGTGGCCGCATAGAAGTCCACCGGCGTGGCCGTGCCCCCCTCCAGGATCTTTGCCGCGCTCAGGTCTGCCATGGCCAGGGCGATGCTGTTGTCTCCGGGGCCCACCCGGCCCGTCGCGGGATCGGGAGTGGCCGTGGAGAGGAGCTGCGGATCGGAGACCAGGGCGCTGTTCACGGCCATGGAGCGCGCATCCGTCCCGGTGAAGAAGGAATTCGCCCCCAGGGCCCCCAGGGCACCGGTCGTGTCGTTGACGAAGCGGAACGTGGAGCCAGCGGGCGCGCTCACGGTGAGCCGTCCGCTCGCGACACTGGCCGTGAGACCCGCCGCTGCCCAGCCCGGGTCCGCCGCAAGACTATTCAGGGTGGTGGTCCCGGCCGTGACATTCACGGTCCCGCTGCCTGTGACCGCCCCGTTCGCGTCGTAGACGAACACCCTGAAGCTGCCGGTGGCGGGATCGAAAGGCAGGCCGTTCGCGGCTCCCAGGGGATTCGCCGGATCGCTGACGACATACTGGCTGGTCGTGCTGCCGAGCCCGGCCGTCCCGGCCCCGTCCGCCTGGAGCCGGTTCATCTGCTGGATGAGGGCCGAGGCCAGGCTGTCCAGTTGCCCTTGGGCGTACTTCACGTAGTTGTCCGGGTCGTTCCGTGAATCCAGCAGGCCGGAGATCTCTCCACCGGTGGGGGTCACCACGTTGCCGCCCAGGGTCAGCGCGTAGACGTCACTCGTCGCGGAGAGCTGGGCCCCCAGCGTCCCCGCGGTCTGCCCGTCCACCAGGAGGCCCCCGCCACCCAGCAACGAGACCCTCACGTTCCCATCCTCTTCCGCGACCGTGGCGATTCCCACGAGCCGTGACAGCTCGTCCAGCCGCGTGTCTCGCTGATCCAGGAGGGCGTTGGGGGAGCCACCCGCCACGGTCACTGCCTGGATCTGGCCGTTCAGGTCCGCGATCTCCTGCAGGATCGTGTTGGCGTTGCCGACCTTGGTGGCCAGGTCCGATTCGAGGTTCCGCGTGAGATCGATGAGGCCGGTGCTCAGCCGATTGAAGTCCCCGGCCAGGATCTGCCCCTGCTCCAGAACGGCGCGGCGGGTGGTGAGATCTCCCGGATAGCTCGCCAGGTCGTGGAGCGAGGCGAAGAACTTGGACAGGCTCGCCTGGAGACCCTCGTCCGAGGGCTCCCCCAGGTGCGCCTCGATCTGGCTGAGAGTCTCCTGCGTCGCTTGGCGCTCGCCCAGCGTTCTCTGGGCCTGGTAGAACTGGTGGTCCAGGAATTGGTCGCGCAAGCGGCGGATGCCGTCAACCGACACGCCGGTTCCAAGCTGGCCCACCGGCAGGGTCTCGGGCGGGGCCTCCTTCAGGTCCACGCGCTGGCGGGAGTAGCCCGGCGTCGCCGCGTTGGCCACGTTGTTGGACGTGGTCTGGAGGGCCAACTGTGCGGCATACAGCCCGGACTTGGCGACCCCGAGGGTGCCGAAGAGGGTGCTCATTTCATGCGGTCTGGTTGAGGGCCGCCAGCGCGGTGCCGGCCGCCTCCATTCGCCCGTTCGCCCCATACGTGGGATTCGGGGCGATCACCGTGCGGAAGAGGGCCAGCGAGTCCTGGACGAATTCGAGTGATCGCTCCAGCAGGTTCCGGTTCACATCGTTGGCGGCGACGAGTCTGCTGACGAGGATCCGGAACTCGGAGAGAAGCCCCGAGAGCGTCTCGCCCGACTCACCGGGCGCGAGCTGGGCCACCCGGGCGAGGCTGAGCGATGCGGGCGGCTCGTTGAGCTCCGCCGCCAGCCGATCGAGGAGGGAAGCCCTGGCGGCTTCCAGCTCACAGAGCTTCCGCGCCACGGCCTCCTTTTTCCGAACGACCTCGCTCAGACCCGCCAGCTCCCCCTTGACGATATGGCCTCGTTCCAGTCGGACGAGAGTGAGGAGGCGGCGATATTGCTCCATCTCCAGACGCAAGAGGGCCACAAGATCAGCCAGAAGCGCATGCATGGGCAAGTCTCCTCGGGAGGTCACGGGACCCAACTCCGCTCCTCGCGGTCTGGCGTGCCTGGGATCGGGAGTCCTGTCGGCGGCGATCGGCGACCCGGCGTCGGCTAGGCGAAGAGGCCCTCGCCGAGCATCCGCTCGGCCACCTTTTCGCCGGGAACCTGGTAGGCCCCGGACTTCACCAGTTGCTTGAGGGCCTGCACCTTCTCCTGGCGCACCTCGGGCAGCTGTGACAGGGCCTCCTTGGCAACCTGGAGCTTCCGAGCCCGATCCGACAGCTCCACGCGATCGCCCACCGATCTCGTCCCGGGGGAAGGGGCCGATTTCTGATCGGCCTGAGGTCCCTGGACCGAGCGGGGGCGGGGTGGGACGCTTCGTGGCATCCCGTTGTCATCTCGAATCTTCACCGGGCCCTCCTTGAATGGCTGCACTTATGCCATTAGTCGTCGTATCGGCTGCCAGCCCCCAGGACTTGAGGATTTTTCTCGGGTTTCTTTGAGGTATTGTGTCCCATCATTTTCCAAACGGGGAAGGTCCTTGATCGTTCGAAGAGGCCGCCCCACCTGTCTCCTGGCGTCTCGCCTGGTCGCGGAGGATCATCTCGGCCAGGCCGATCCCCCCTGCCCGCGAGAGACTCCGTCCGATCTCCTGATCGAACATCTCCCGGTACATCTGTGTGTCCGACCCCTCGTGAAACAGCCCGCCGCTCGCCGGGCTCCCGCGCATGGCCTTCAGCAGGAGGCCGAGGAAGACCCCTTCCAGTTCCGTGGCCGCCTCCCGCAGAGGCTGGGCCTCTGGGGATCCGGCCGCGGCCCGACCCTCGGTCCGGATGCCCGTCACGCCTCCTGGCATCAGTATCGGCTCCATCCTCGATCCTCTTTACCGAAACGGTGCTTGGAGCTCCGAACAATGCACAAACAATAGAGCGTGAAGCGTAAGCGGCCTGGCGGATTACGCGTCACGTGTTACGTCTGGCCCTCTGCGTCTCGCGCTCAGATGATCTCCAGCTCCGCCTGCAGGGCCCCCGCCTGCTTGATTGCCTGCAGGATGGCAATGAGGTCGCGCGACGTGACCCCCAAGGCGTTGAGCGCTTGGACCAGATCCCCGATGCTCGCGCCCTCCTCCACCAGGGTGAGCGCCCCCTTCTCCTCTTTCACCGTGACATCGGTCTTCGGCACCACCGCAGTCCTTCCCAACGACATGGGCGGCGGCTGGGAGACCTGGAACTCGGACTTGATCTGCACGCTCAGGCTCCCGTGGGAGATGGCCACGGTGGAGACACGCACCTGGCTCCCCATGATGACCGTGCCGGTGCGCTCGTTGATGACGACCTTGGCCACCCGATCCGGCTCCAGCCTGAGGTGCTCCAGCTTGGCGATCAGGCCGATGATGTCCTGGTCGGGCTGCACGCGGACCCGGACCATGGCCGCATCCTCGGCTCGGGCCAACCCCGCACCCAGCGATTCGTTCACAACCTGGGCGAGTCTGCCGGCCGTGGTGAAGTCCGGGTTGTGGAGGACGATCGCCAGGGTCTGATTCTCCACCACCGTGGTGGGCACCTCTCGCTCGATGATGGCGCCGCCCGGGACCCGTCCGACCGTGGGGTGGTTCTTCTGGACTTTCTCCCCCGTGCCGCCCGCCTCCACATTGAATCCTCCCATGGAGACGGGGCCCTGGCCCACGGCATACACCTTTCCATCCGCCGCCTGGAGGGGGGTGAGGAGCAGCGTCCCGCCCTGGAGCGAACTGGCATCGCCCAGCGAGGAGACGAGGATGTCCAGGGTCGCCCCCGTCCTGGCAAAGGGGGGCAGTTTCGCCGTGACCACCACGGCCGCCACGTTCTTGACTCCCACCCGATCCCGCGGGACCTGGATGCCCATGCGCTGGAGCATGCTGGTGATGGACTGAGCCGTGAAGAGCGTCCCCCCCTTGTCGCCGGTGCCGTTCAGACCGATCACCAGGCCGTACCCGAAAAGCTCGTTCTCGCGAACCCCCTGGATCCGCGCCAGGTCCTTCACCCGCACCTCCGCCGCGTGCGCCTGGGCCAGGGCCAGGAGGCCCATGGCCACGAGGACCAGGGCGATGGCGAGGACAAGACGGATGGCCAACAATGCGAAGTCGCCCAGCGCCAGTGACCGGCCCTCAACCGCCTGCTGTGGCCTTTCCAAGCTGTTTGGCATCAGAAGATCCGGAAGATGTCGAAGAGGCGCTGGAGGATGCCGGGACGCTGCTTCTCCTCCAGGATGCCTTTCCCGACCATCGTGATCTCGGCATCCGCCACCAGGGTGGAGCGCACCGAATTGTCGGGGCCGATGTCCGCGGGCCGCACGACGCCGCTGAAGGCCAAGGTCTGGGTCTCGTCGTTGACCACGATGGCGCGGCGCCCTTCGATCAACAGGAGCCCCCCGTCCAGCACCTTCATCACGCGCGCCGGGATCTGGGCGGTCACCCTATCGCTCCGGGTGATGTTTCCGTTGGCCTCCTGTTCGTTGTTCCCCGTGAAGGCGAATTTCGCCCGGTTCCCGCCCCTCCCGGCGCCGAAGTGCGTGTTCCCGAAGAAGGTGGCAAGATCGAAATTGTTCTCCGAGTCCTTCTTGAGGTTCGTCTCGGCCTTTCGATCCGACGACGCGGCCTCCATCACCAGGACTGTCACCACGTCGCCGAGACGGCTGGCCCGGACATCCGTGAACAGGGAGCCGCCCCCCCCGTCCTTCCACAAGGAGTCTGCCGATCCCGTCGCTGCCTGGAGAAGAGCCAACCCGCCGATGACGACCGCCGCTATCCGTCGCATGTGAAGCAGCTCCTGAAGGCCACTGGCCGTCAGCCGTTGGCTAGGGACCGATGGCTCTGGGCCAGTGGCTGTTCGTTCAAAAAGGAATCCGGACCATCCGCTCGGCCTCGACCTGCCCGTAGACCTCGCGCCCGGATGCCAGGTTTCGCACCCGAATCACCTGTCCGGCCTTCCCCTCTTCCCGTGCCTCCCCCTGGGCGACCGCACGCAGCCCCTTTCCCTCGATGGTCAGGAGGACGATCTCGCCGCGACGAACCAGTGGCGGCAGCTCCAGCATGTTGCCCTGGATCGGCTCGCCAGGGGGGATGGCCCGGATAGCCCGCCGGCCCAGGACCGCGGCGATCTCCCGCAGCGGCTCCTGGCCCACCGTCACCTCACGCCGCTCCACCCGCACGGTGTCGGCGCTGAGTGGCTCGTGGCGTCCGATGGGCCGCGCCGCCACCAGGACCTCGTAGAGCGCGCTCACCCGCACCGGGACGCTCACGGATCGGATCAGGACCCCGTCCACCCAGACCTCGACCGGAGCGGAGAACGAGCCGGCCAACTCTCCCCCGGACCGTCCCTTGACCCGAAGTTCCAGGGTTCCGGCGGGAAGGGTGAGGTCCGGTGGCATGCTCGTCGCATTGATCGAGAGGCTGTCGGCATCCGCCTCCCGCGCGGACAAGATGTGCTGCCGGACCGCGGCCACGAGGTCGGCGCCGGCCACCCGCTGGCTGGATGTCGTCACTGAAACGGCTGCGGGCACATCGAACAGGAGGGGTTCCAGGTCGACCTGCTGGAGGCGCAGTCGGGCCTTCAGGTAGTTGAGGTCCAGCGTCCGGGTGAGGCCCGGAAGCGGGGCCCGGCCCACTTCGATCCGGCGCAGCCGCTCGGCCAGGGCCAGGTCTTCGGCCCGGATCTCCGCCACCTCGCCCAGCCGAATCTCGGGTCCGCGCACCGTGGACTCGCCGCGCAGGCTGATGACCGCCAGCGGGATGACGCCGGCATGCTCGCCGCGGCCGACCCGCTCCATCGTTGCGCCGCTGGCCGACGAGGCAAGGGAAAGCGCCAGGGCCAGCGCAACACCGACAGCCGACAGCCGACAGCGGGGCAATTCCATCGGCCGGTCCTTCATCGTCGGTTGTCCGTTCTTCATGCTTAGCGCCTGAGGTTGTTCGCCTGGGCCAGCATCTCGTCGGCCGATTGCACGGCCTTGGACCCGGCTTCATAGGCCCGCTGCCCGATGATCAGGTTGACCATCTCTTCGACCACCTTGACGTTGGACATCTCGATGAAGCCCTGGGAGAGGGTCCCGAATCCCTGACTGCCCGGCGCCCCCGTGATGGCGGTCCCCGACGCAGCCGTGGGCAGGAAGAGGTTCCGCCCGATGGCAATCAGGCCGGCCGGATTGGCAAACCGGGCCAGCTCGATCGTTCCCACCTGCTGCGGGTTGTTGTTGCCGGCCAGCGTCACGCTGACCACGCCGTCCGTCCCGATGGAGATGTTCACCGCTTGGTCCGGGATGGAGATTTCCGGTTGGATGGCGTAGCCGTCCGGGTTCACCACGCGGCCGTTGGCGTCCTTCCGGAAGGACCCGGCGCGCGTGTATACGGTGGACCCGTCTCCACGGAGGACCTGGAAGAAGCCGTCCCCCTCGATCACCAGGTCCAGCGGGTTGTCGGTCTGCTGGAAGTCTCCCTGGGAGAAGATCCGCTGCGTCGAGGCCGCCCGCACTCCGGAGCCGGCCTGGATTCCGGTCGGCGCCTCGGCCCCCTGCGCCGTGGGCGATCCCGGCATGCGTGGTGTCTGGTACAGCAGGTCCTGGAAATCCACGCGGCTTCGCTTGAAGCCCGCCGTGTTGACGTTGGCCAGATTGTTGGCCGTCGTGTCGATGTTCAACTGCTGGGCGGTCATGCCCGTCGCTGCGGTGAACAGTGCCCGCATCATGGCTCGTTCCTTTCAGGCCTTCGGTCGTCCGAGAACAGCCGAACGGCCGAACGCTCCTCGGTCATCATGCACGCCCCAGTTCGTTCGCGGCCTGGCCGGCCGTCTGGTCGATGGCTTGAATCATCCGCTGATGCGCCTCATAGGTCCGCATCGTGGCCAGCATGTCCACCATGCTCCGGACCACGTTGACGTTCGAGGTTTCCAGGTGCCCCTGCACGACGGTGGAATCCGGCAGGTCCGGCGGGAGGGAAGCCCCATCCACCGGGGCGTACAGGTTGGCCCCGACCTTGACCAGGCCGGGCCCGCCCGGTCCGGTCACGACCCGGATGGATGCACCATCGGCCGTCCGGCCCCGGGCGTCCAGGACCATCCCTCCGTCCGGCACGCGGATGGCTCCGGAGCTGCCCAGGACGCGAAACCCCTCGGCCGTCGTCAGGTACCCGCCGGCATCCCGCGTGAACGCCCCCGCCCGGATGTATCGCTCACCCAGGGGAGTCTCGACCGCGAACAGGCCGGGACCCACGATCGCGAGGTCCAGGGGGTTCCCGGTCTGCCTGAGGACCCCAGGCGATAGGTCCAGGCCCGGCCGGCCCGCGGCGACGATGCTTGTGGGAGACGGAAGAGTGCTCAAGTCGTTGGCCAGATCCACCGATGGATCGATTGTGATGAGATCAGCCTTGAAGCCGGGGGTGTCCGCGTTGGCCAGATTGTTGGCGAGGACGTCGAGTTTGGCCTGATGCGCCGCCATCCCCGACGCCGCCGAATAGAGTCCTGAGATCACGGGAAGGCTCCTTCCGAAGGGATGATGCCGGATGGGTAGCAACCCCGGTGCCATCACTCGAGCGAGGGTCGTCCTCGCAATGACCCATCCAGATTCGAAGAGTTAGACCCTCTCATGGCTCCGGCCAGGGCGGCAACGGCGACCTGGGGGAGGAAAGACTTGCCGCCCCCTGCGGCCCCCTACAGCCCGAGAAGCTTCGTGACCTCCGATGAGATCCTCCCGTCCCCCGCGCTCGGACTCGCCCTCCGGAGATCCGGGAATCGCTTCATCTCCGTCCCCCTCCCTTGGCGAAACAAGGCCTCGGCCTTGCATCGGTGGCACCCGGCAACTCGCCTCCTTGTCTGATTCGTGGACACGACGACTCTCACCTGAGGTCCCGGATTGCTTGTTCGGAACGTGAAGGCTATACTCACCGACTATCGGCCGCAGGCTCGCAAGCCCCGCTCTTGCACCCCTGCATTTTTCTCTGGTCCCAATTCCCGGGTTGCTGGGTTGGACGAATCCCATGAGTCCTAGACGCGGCTGGAGCCTCCGTACCCGAACATTCGCCCTCCTCCTGGCCACGCTGATTCCCCTGGGCGGGCTAGGCGTAATCTGGCTCCTCCGGGAGACGGAGGAAGAGCGGATCCGGGTGACCCAGGATGTCGAGGAGGTGGCAGCCCTGGTGGCCGCCGACACGGCCCGCCTCGTCTCGAATGTCCAGGGGACCCTCGCCGCCCTGGCAGGGCTGCCGGCTGTGCGGGACCTGGATCATCGGGAGGCCGGCCGGCTGTTCCGCGACCTGCTGGCGCGCTCGCCCAACCTGGAGAACATCGGCCTCACGTCTGCCGATGGAACGATCGTGGCCAGCGCCGTCCCCGTCCCCGCCGGAGCACCGATCCGCCTGGCGGATCGTGATTGGTTTCAGGCAGTCATGCAGTCAGGCCTGCCGGCCATCGGAGGATTCCAGATCAGTCGGGTCGCCCGCCAGCCCGTCGCCGTGATCGCCCACCCCGTGATGGACCCTCGCGGCCGGCCCATCGCCGTGGCCTCGGCGGCGGTACGGCTGGCCGGCTTGAGCCAGGAGATCGCCCCGGCGCAGATCAAGCACGCCGCCCTGTGGGCGGTCGTGGATCGGCAGGGCCTGGTCCTCCTCCTGCACAGCCAGCCCTGGGATCAGATCGGCAAGCCGTTGCGAGGTCTCGACGAGACGCTTCGCGTCGAGGCCGTCCCCCGGGTACTCCGTGGCGCGTCATCGCCGCCATTTCACAGGCCCTCGTCACCGCCCGGGTTCGCCGGACCCTCTTGAACATCACGGTGCCGGGCGGCCTCATCCTCCTCACCGCCATGGGGATCGGCCTCCGAATCGCCAGGGGCACCTGGCGTCCCCTCCAGGCCCTCACCTCCGGCATCCGGCGGATCGGGTCGGGGGAGCGTGAGGTGCCGCTGCCGGTGGAGGCGGCGGGCGAGGTGGGCGAGGTGGCGAGCGCGTTCCAGGAGGTCCTGGAGACCATCACCCGGCGTCAGCAGGAACTCGGCGCTCTCCTCCAGGCAAATGAGGCCATCGGCTCCTCCCTCGACCTGGAGCAGATCCTCCAGACCATCGTCCATCAGGCGGCCGCGATCTCGGGCGCCCCCACCGTGCGCCTGCTCCTGCTGGAGGACGAGGGTCGGCTCCTGCGTTGCCATGTGGGAGTGGGGCGTCCGCTGGAGGCGGACCGTGAGCTGGTGATTCCCGTGGGCGAGAGCTTCTCCGGACAGGTGGCCGTCACGGGAGAGCCCTTGGCGGTCGCCGACTGCCGGAACGACCCTCGCCTCCTCTACCCGGAACACCCGAAGAGATACGGCCTCATCTCCTACCTGGGCTTGCCGGTGAAGCTTGAAGACCAGACGTTCGGCGTCCTGGTCTTCAACACGCCCGCCCCTCGCTCCTACACCGCGGAGGAGATCGCCTTTCATGCGGCCTTCGCCCGGCAGGCGGCCCTGGCCATCCAGAACGCGCGCCTCTACCAGGCGGAGCAGGAGCGGCGCGGACAGCTGGAGGCGGTCCGAAACCTCAGCGTGGAGATCACCCGCGAGCTGGACCTCACGACCCTCCTCGACCTCATCACCCGGCGCGCCATGGAGCTGGTCGGGGCGGGGGCGGGCTCGATCCATCTCTGGGACGAGGCCGCCGCGGCGCTGGTCCCTCATACCTGGTCCACCCACGAGGAGCTGATGCGGGAGACCCGCATCCATCTGGGCGAGGGGCTGGTGGGGCTCGTCGCGCAACGGCGCCAGGGGATGATCGTCAACGACTACCGGACCTGGCCGCACGCGCGGCCGACCATCCTGGGGTGCACCAAGGTCACCGCCGCCATGGCCGAGCCCCTGGTGTACCGGGATCGTCTCGTGGGGGTGATCGGTCTGGAGAACGAAGGCGCGCATGGCACGTTCAGCGAGCAGCACCGCCAGGCTCTCGCCCTGCTGGCGGCGCAGGCGTCCATCGCCATCGAGAACGCCAGGCTCTACGCCGACCTGAGGCGCTCCTACCAGACCCTGGAGGCCGCCCAGGAGGAGCTGGTCCGCTCCGAGAAGCTGCGGGCCCTGGGCCAGATGTCGGCCGGGATCGCCCACGACCTGAACAACATGCTGGCCGCCATCCTGGGCCAGGTGGATCTGCTGCGCATGCAGGTCACGGATCCTCACCTCCGAGAAGCCCTGGGCATCCTCGAGACCTCGGCCACCGACGGCGCCCACGTCGTCCGCCGCCTGCAGGATTTCGCCCGGCAGCGGGCCAGCACCAGCCTGGTCCCCGTTGACCTCGCCCGGATCGTGCGGGAGGTCCTGGAGATCACGCGTCCCCGCTGGAAGGACGACCTTGAGCGTCAAGGTCGAATCATCGAGGTCCGCACTGCCCTGGAGGGATTGCCGCACGTCCTCGGCCACCACGCCGAGGTCCGCGAGGTCCTGACCAACCTCATCCTCAACGCCGTGGACGCCATGCCGGCCGGAGGTATCCTGGGTCTGACCGCCCGCTCAGATGGCGGTGAGCCGGCTGGGCAGCCGACGGGGGGATCGGGAGAGCCGGCGTCACCCGGATGGGTGGAGCTCCTCGTGACGGACACCGGCATCGGGATGACGGAGGCCGTCCGCCGCCGGATCTTCGACCCCTTCTTCACGACCAAGGGGGTTCAGGGCACTGGCCTGGGGCTGTCGGTGGCCTACGGGATCATGGAGCGGCATGGGGGAAGCATCCAGGTCGAGTCATCTCCGGGCCGTGGCGCGGCGTTCACCCTTCGATTCCGGGTGGCGAGCGCGGCGCCCCCGGTCGGATCGACGCGGCCGGGGATGTCGTCCCCTTCCCGGCGGATCCTGCTGATCGACGACGATCCCACCGTTCGCGGGACCGTGGGGAACCTCCTCCGCGCCGCCGGGCACCTGGTGGAAGAGGCCGACGGCGGCTCCACGGGACTCACTCGATTGGCCGAGTCCCCCGTGGATATTGTGCTCACCGACCTGGGGATGCCCGAGGTGACCGGGTGGGACGTGGCGCGGGCGGTGAAGGCCCGGATCCCTGGCCTGCCGGTCATTCTCCTGACCGGGTGGGGGGACCAGCCGACCCCGGACGGCGGCGATTCCGACCCGAGCCGGCTGGTGGACCGGGTACTGGGAAAACCCTTCCGGCTGGAGGAACTCCTGGGGATGATCGCCGACCTCACCCGCGCCGGCCGCTCCTGATCCCGAGGGTCAGGCCCGCCCCACCGAGACACCCTCCCCGCACAGCGCCGCGAGGGCCGGCGCGAGGCGAGCCACCTGCTCTTCCAGGATGGCGCAGGCGGCCCCGGCGGGCGGCAGGTCCCCGGTCCGGCC
>DATIFO010000031.1:0-3936 GCA_035455275.1 Methylomirabilis sp. (SeqCode)
GGGTGGGTTGTCACCCGGAGGAATTCGTACAGGATGGCCCAGGTCACGTACCACGCCGACGTCTGGCCGCGCCAGTCCTGGACGCACTCATGGCACCGGTGATGGAAAGGGGAATCCGCGTCGGCGGCGTGGATGAGGACATTCGTGTCCGCGACGAACACTAACGGCCTTCCATGGCCTGGTACAGGGCCTCGCGGTCCGCGATGTCGACGAGGTGGCCCCCGCTTCGAAACGTCGGGAGCGGAGGCAGTTCACGCCGGCTCCGCTGGGCACGGAACATCAGGCGGAGCGCGGACTCCACGAGCTCAGACATCGTCCGCCCCTGCCTGGCCGCCTCGCGTTTGAGAAGGGCCATGACGGAGTCGTCAATGTTTAGCGTGGTCTTCATATGCTTTTCCATATCGCACGGATGGCTGTATGTCAAGCGCGAATCGCCGTGGCGGAAGGGGGGGCCAATCACCCGTCCCCCCGGTGAGCGCGACCTTCCCGCTGGTGGCGAGCGCGGGGAAGGTTCGCTCTACGCGGAGGGCGAGGAGGACATTCCTATATCAGGAGAAATCGGGCGGCGTGGTAGAAGACCGGGGCGGCGAAGCAGAGGGAGTCGATGCGGTCCAGGATGCCGCCGTGGCCGGGGATGAGGGTCCCGTAATCCTTCACGCCCAGATCCCGCTTGATGGCGGACATGGTCAGCCCTCCCGCGAACCCCAGCAGCGTGATCGCGAGCGACAGACCCGCCGCCTGCCAGGGGCGGAACGGGGTCGCCCACCACAGGCAGGCGCCGAGGAGCGTGGCAGACCCCAGCCCTCCGAGAAAACCCTCCCAGGTCTTGTTCGGGCTGATGCGCGGGGCGATCTTTCTCCTCCCCAGCAGCTTCCCCCACACGTACTGGAGCACATCGCTCGCCTGGACGATCAGGACCAAGAGGAAGAGCAGCTTGGCGTTCTGCCCCTCGTACCCGGGGATTCGCAGGCCGAGGATTGCGGGGGCATGACTGACGCAGTAGACGCAGACCATCAACCCCCACTGCATCGTCGCCGTGCGCGAGAGGAACCCGTCGGGATCGCCGGCGATGGCGCCCCGCGTGGGGATGAGCAGGAACGCGAAGATCGGGATCATGCCGCTGAAGAGGCCGATCCACCCCAGGCCCACCCAGACGTACTGGAGGGGCGTGATCACGAAGAAGATCCAGAACAGCGAGCGGTGATCGCCACGGCGGGTGGGCGTGAGGGTGAGGAACTCCCGCAATGCCAGGACGGAGATGCATCCGAAAAGCAGCACCGGCGCCGGGCCACCCAGGAGCAAGCCCAGGCCGAACACGGCGCACATCACCCACCAGGCCCAGATCCGGGCATTCAGGTTCCTGATGGTAGCCCGGGCGGATTCCGCCTCGACCCGCCTCTCCAGGACCAGGCCCACGACCGTGGCGAGCACGAGAAATGTCAGCACGCCGCCCAACAGCCAGAGGAGTTGAGGATCCATGGGGGCCATCAGCGCTCCTTCAGGGCACACAGGCTCTGCCGGGCCCGCTCCAGGAATGCGCCCTTGGATTCCCCGTGCCGGAGATGCATGGGGGCGCCAAACGTGATCCGGCACAGCAGGGGCACCGGGAGGAATTCGCCCTTCGGCAGGACCCGGTTCAGGTTCTCCAGGTAAACCGGCACCAACTCCACATCCGGCCGGCTCCTGGCCAGATGGTAAAGTCCGCACTTGAACTCTCCGACATCCGGGCCCGGGTTCCGGCCCCCCTCGGGGAAGAAGATGAGGGAGTGGCCGTCCCCCATCGCCTTCAGCAAGAGGTCCAGCGGGTTGTTCTCCTTGGTGACGGTCGTCCGTTCCACCAGGACTGCATGGAAGACGCGAGTCGCCAGGTAGCGGCGCACCGCCCCGGCGGCCCAGTAGTCCATCGCGGCCACAGGACGGGTGAGGTCGCGAACCTCTGCGGGCAGGGCCGCCCAGAGGACCCAGGCGTCCAGGTGGCTGGTGTGATTGGCAAAATAGACCCGCTGGCGAGGATCCGCCTGGCAGTCCACCCAGCGGATGCTGGCGCCGGTGAGGGCCCGTGCCGCCGCGGCCAGGACGGGCGCCTTCATCTCGACTCCAGTTCCTTCAGGATGCGTCGCGTCCGCCGGATGACAGTGATCACGCATCCGGCGATGACGACGCAGAGCCCGACGACCATGGCGCGTGGTGTCCAGCCCATCCCCAGCTCCACTGCCGCCATCAGGCAGGCCGCCATGATCACGGCCATGCGAAGGGACTTGTCCATGGGTCCGCAGAATTGCTGCGCCGCCCCCGCCGAGCCTCCCAGGACCCGCACATAGGCCGTCAGCACCGCGAGCAGCCCGGCCGCCCATCCGAGGTCGCGCCCCCAGCCCACCCCGCCGATCGAATAGCCGGCGGCCACGAGTAGCAGCGGGTCGGAGATGCGATCCGGCAGGTCATTGAAGATGGCCCCCGCCCTGGTCTTCAGCCCCCCCTCGACCGCCATCAAGCCGTCGCAGAGGTTGCACAGCCCTCGGAGGGGGATGAATGCGGCCGAGGCCATGTACGCCGCAATCGCCCAGGTGCGCGGCAGGCCGCCCACGAGGAGGAGGCATCCGGCCGAGAGGGCCGAGAAGAGAATGCTGAGGACCGAGATCTGATTCGGTCGCAGACCCTGACGGGCGAGCCAGGCAGCCGCGGCCCTCACCCAGGGATTCTCGCGCGCCCGGATGGGGCGGCGGTCCTTCACGGCATCTGTGGGAGCGTTCCAGGTTCCGCTCATGACCGCCTCCAGGGTGAGCTGCATTCGGTGTGTGATGATGCCGAGATGTGAGGCAAGACGGGTGCCAGCCGGGCGGGTGATGGGGGAGGAGCGGGTGCGGAAGGCGAACGCTCGAATTTCAAAGGCGAGGGTGGCGATTGGAAGGCGCCTCGCCGGGCGACGGCTCACGCCGGGTGCCAACGTGGGTAGGCAGGCGGCGGCGATCAGCGTCTCGCGTCCTCATCGATGTGCGCGGAAGCGAGCGGAGGCGTCCGCCGGAGCTTGGGTGGGTGGTCCGGCCCGGTCCATCCCATGACGAGGACCGGAGTTTCAGGGGCGTGGCGGAAGGAGTGGAGCAGGCCCGCAGTGCACGATGATGTTGTGGCGGAGGCGATTCACCCTGCTGACCTGGAGGACGCGCCGGATCTCGGCGAGGTACGTGCGGGCGTGCTGGTCGCGGTACAGGTTGAAGGCGATCTCCCCCTCGTAGGATCGGATGGCGTCGAGGCGCTGGAGAAAAGCGGGGGACAGCACGCCCCGCTCGAAGGCGGAGCCCACGAAGAGATCCACCGCCACGAAATCGAATCGACGCCTGCACCGGGCCACGTAGTCGAAGGCGTCGGCCACGATCACCTTCAGGTTGGGGAGGTCGAGATCGAAGTGCGCCCGGGCAAAGGCCAGGACCTCGGGGTCGTTGTCGATGCCGGTGATCCGGATACCAGGGAAGCGGCGGTTCAACAGATGGGCCAGGGTCCCGGCGCCGAGACCCAGGAGGATGGCGGTGTGGGGCGTTCCCGACGGAAGCATGGCCGTCCAGTACCCGAAGGGTGGATCGGCCTTGGTCACGTCCACCGAGAAGATCACCCCGTCCGCGACCAGCGCCCGATGCCCCTCGAATTCCCCGACCTCCAGCCGCACCCCGGCACCCGGCCGTCCATCCGGGGTGGCCGCCGACCTGTCTGTGGCTGCCTTCCAGAAGAATCTCATGCTGCGCGTGCTCCGCCTGCATGCGTGGTCATCTCGCGTAACCGCTCCAGCAGTCCCGTGATCTCCCGCCGCGTGTGCTCGCCCATCAGACAGATCTGGATCAGGTTGCGCCGGACCAGATAGCGGCTGCGATAGCTCAAGGAGAACCCGTGCGCCTCCAGGTATTCTCCCACCCGCTCGGAGTCGAGCGAGCCGGGCAGGACGAG
>DATIFO010000032.1:0-11832 GCA_035455275.1 Methylomirabilis sp. (SeqCode)
ACCGCCGGAAGCCGGTCACCGCGTCCTTACCCGCAGGGTAGTTGGGCGCCAGGGCCGCCACGTTCTTGAAGCCCTTGTCGGCCACGTGCTTGCCCATGGCCTCGTGCAGGTTGTCGTTCTGCCAGGCGACGTTGAAGAAGAACGGGTTGCACTGCGCGCCGGCAAGCTGGGAGGGACCGGCGTTGGCGCTGAGGTAGAAGGTCTGCGATTCGAACACGGCTGGTCCGACGGCGAGCATGACATTCGAGAAGATGATTCCCGTCATCACGTCCACCTGGTCCCGCTTGAGCATGCGCTCGGCCGTCTGTCGCGCCAGATCGGGGTTCAGGGCGTCATCGCTCACGATGACCTCGGCTGGGAGTCCGCCGAGCGCGCCCCCGAGGTGCTTGAGGGCGAGGCTGAACCCGTCGCGGACCTCCACCCCCAGCGGGCTGCCGGGGCCGGAGAGGGTCGTGAGCATCCCCACCTTGATCTTCTCCGCCGCGTGGGACTCGGCGGCCAGGATGAGAGCCGCCGCCAGGACGATCAGTCGCATCCGCATGGTTCCCCCCCTCGCACCCCAGGCATGGTTGAGGATCTCGGGACCATCCGCCTCCCCGGGCGAGGCCCCGGAAAGGGCCACAGACTCGCCTGTTATCACCCCAGTGTCAAGGGCCAGTTCGCCCCCTGTTCTGCGGATAAGTGCTCTGGGTCGCAATTGCGGTGACGCATCCAGCGAACCTAACCGCTCGCACTGAGCCGTTCGGCTGAGCTCACGACGAAGTCTGCCGAAGTGCGGGCGTTCATGGATCGACATGCTCACGACGAACGGGAAGAATTGCGTCACTGTATTTGTGTGCAAGAGTGCTTGGCCGGAGTTCAGACATGTGTGGCCGGGGGAACGGTCCGGCGCGCCGAAACCCCTTGCCGCTCCCGGCCCATGACGGTAGACTAGCGAGTAATCATCCATGCACCATGCACGGGAGTTCGCGATGCCCTTTCGCGCCGATCCTGAGAAGGAATACTATGCCATCCTGGGACTGAAGGAGGATGCCTCGCCGGAGGCGATCCGGAAGGCCTACCGGAAGCTGGCCCTCCACTACCATCCCGACCGGAACCGGGGCGACGCCGGGGCCGAGGAGCGGTTCAAGGCCATCAGCGAGGCCTACGGCGTCCTGATGGACCCCGAGAAGCGCCGGATGTACGACCTGTCGCGTCGGACGGGCGTGGGCGCCCCCCTCGGCGGCCGCCCTGGGCGTGAGGCCTACTCCAGCCAGGAGGAGATCCTCCGGGATCTGCTCCACAACCGGGACGCCAGCGCCATCTTCGAGGACCTCACGCGCGAGTTCCAGCGTATGGGGTTCCGCTTCGATGACGGCTTCGTCCGGCACGTCTTCTTCGGAGGCCGCGGGGTCGTCTTCGGCGGCGTCTTCTTCGGCGGTCCCTTCGCGCGGGGCCGCCGCGGAGAGGGAGAATCCCTGGGGGGATACGGCCGGCGGATCGAGCCGTGGGGCCCCTGGCTGCGAACCGGCCGGAAGGCCGAGAGCGTCGAGGGCCAGGGTGCGCCGGGCCTGCTCTCGGGTCTCGGGCGGGCCCTGGCAGGGCTGGCCGGCGGCCTCGGACGCCTGGCCCGGCTCGCCCTGGGAACGGGGCGGGCGGGGGCGGATCTCACCCACGACCTCGCCATCACGCCGGACGAGGCCCGGACCGGCGCCAGGAAACACGTCCGTCTCGCCCGCGGCGCCGAGGCCGAGGAGGTCATTGTCACCATCCCGGCCGGGGTGCGGCCGGGCACCCGGCTCCGCCTCCGGGGCAAGGGGAACCGCGGCACGGCCGGCGAGCGCGGCGATCTGTACCTCCGGATTCAAGTCACAGATTGAGCACGGCCATGCGCCATTGGCCTTTAGCCGTTCGCCCCGGAAGGAGAGACGGAAATGGTCGGGCATTCTGGCTGATGGCCAAAGGATAAAGGCCGATGGCCCAGGAATTCCACAAGACGGTTTGCCCGCACGACTGCCCCGACACCTGCAGCATCCTCGCCACGGTGGAGGATGGGCGGGTGGTTCGCTGCGAGGGGGACCCCGACCATCCCTTCACCCAGGGCGGTCTCTGCCACAAGGTGAACCGCTACGCCGAGCGGATCCACTCGCCACTCCGGGTGCTGCATCCCATGCGGCGGGTCGGGAAGAAGGGCGAGGGCCGGTTCGCCCGCATCTCCTGGGACGATGCGCTCCGGGAGATCGTCGATCGGCTGACGGCCATCGCCAAGGAATACGGCGGCGAGGCCGTCCTCCCCTTCTCCTACGGCGGGACCCTGGGGCTCGTCCAGCGCAAGGCGGGCCACGCCTTCTTCCACCGTCTGGGGGCCACACGCCTGCTGCGGAACATCTGCGATACGGCGGCCGAGGAGGCCTGGCGTGCCACCTACGGCGCCTGTCTCGGGACGGACATGGAGGGGATCGAGGTCTCCGACCTCGTGATCCTCTGGGGGATCAACGCCGTCCACACCAATGTCCACGGGATGCGATTTGTCATGCAGGCGAGGCAGAACGGCGCCCGTCTCGTGGTGATCGACCCCTACCGCAACCGGACGGCCAGTCTGGCGGACATCCACCTCATGCCGAGGCCCGGGACCGATGCCGCACTGGCCCTCGGACTCGCCCACATCCTCATCCGGGACGGCCTGATCGATCGGGACTACGTCGAGCGGCGCACCTTCGGCTTTGACGACTACCGGCGGGAGGCGGAGAAGTTCCCGCCGCATCGCGCCGCCGAGATCACCGGCATCCCTTCCGCGGCCATCGAAGAAGTGGGTCACGCCTACGGTCGGGCGCGCGCCCCGTTCATCCGGGTGGGGAACGGCCTCCAGCGACACTCCAATGGGGGCCAGGCCATCCGGGCCATCGCCTGCCTCCCCGGTCTCACGGGCGCTTTCGAGCGGGCGGGCGGGGGCGCCCTGTGGGAGACCTTCGAGGCATTCCGCACGAACTTCGCAGCCATCGAGGGGGAGGACCTGCAGCCGCGCCCGACCCGCCAGGTCAACATGGTGCAGCTTGGCAACGCCCTCCTCGACCTGGACCGGCCGCCCATCCGGGCCCTCTTCGTCTATCAGGCGAATCCCGCTGCCAACATTCCCGACCAGGGCCGCGTCCGCGCGGGACTGCTGCGCGAGGACCTGTTCTCAGTGGTCCACGAGCAGGTGCACACGGACACGGTGGACTTCGCCGACATTCTCCTGCCGGCCACGACCAGCTTCGAGCACCTGGACCTGTATCGGAGTTATGGCCACTATCACCTCCAGCTCGGGCCGCCCGTGATCCCGCCCCTGGGCGAGGCCCGGTCGAACCTGGAGCTGTTCCAGGCCCTGGCGGGGGGCATGGGATACACCGAGCCGATCTTCCGCAAGACGGCCGGGGAGCTGATCCGGGATCTGCTCGCCGTGGACCACCCCGACGCGGCCGGCATCACCGCCGATCGCCTGGCCTCCGGGGACCCGATCCGGATGAACGTCCCGCGCGTGGGCGATCCCTTCGCCGGCCGATTCCCCACGCCGTCGGGCAGGCTGGAGTTCTTCTCCCAGTCCCTGGCGGCCCGCGGCCTTCCCGCGGTGCCGAGCTACGTCCCGGCGATCGAGGGTCACGAGCATCGCACGGTCCAGTTCCCGCTCCAGCTCATGACCCCTCCGGCCAAGGATTTCCTGAACACCAGCTTCGGCTGCGTCGAGCGCATGGTGGCTTCCGAGGGGAGGCCGCGGCTGAAGATCCACCCAGCGGACGCCGGGACGAGAGGGATCACGCCCGACGTCCTCGTCCGGGTGTGGAGCGCCCGCGGCGAGTGCCTCCTGTACGCCGAGGTGACGGAAGATGTCCCTCCCGGCGTCCTGGTCGCCGAGTCCATCTGGTGGCCGAAGCACCATCCGGGCGGCAAGGGGATCAATCAGCTCACGTCGGCCCGCCTCACCGATCTCGGGGAGTGCAGCACCCTGCACGAGAACCTCGTGAACGTTGCCGTCGCCCATGCTGAGACCGTGATGGCGGAGGACGGATGCCGCAACACGCGCTGAAGATCCCTGTCCTGAGCAAGGTCGAAGGAGCGGCGGGCGGCCTATCGCTGGCAGCCGTCCTCCACTTGCCGGACGCCGGCCAGGGGCCCTGGCCCTGCGTGGTCGCCTCGCACGGTCTGCTGAGCTCCAAGGATAGCGCCAAGTACGTCCAGGTCGCGGACGAGTTCAGTCGCGCGGGCATCGCCGTCTGTCGCGTCGACTTCCGGGGGTGCGGGGAGAGCCCGGGGAGCCTCCTGGAGACGACGGTGGCCCAGCGGGTCTCCGATCTGCGCGCCACGGTGGAGCAGGTGCGGAGGCATCCTGCCCTGAGCGGCCGGGTGGCCCTGCTGGGAAGCAGCCTGGGAGGCTACGTCTCGCTCTTCGTGGCCAGCCAGGATTTCAAGGTGAAGGCCGTGGCCGCCTGGGCCACCCCGGCGAACCTGGACTACCTCGCGGAGCGTCCGGACGCGGCGCGCGCGACCGGCCTGGGCGACGCCTTCCTCACCGAGTTGAAGGAGGGGCGGTACCGCCATGCGCCGGTGGGCACGCGGTTCTGCCTGTTCGTCCATGGGGACCGGGACGAGGTGGTCCCTGTGGAGCACGCCCGGCACCTCCACGAGGCGGCGTTCAGCCCCAAGCGCCTGGAGATCATCCCCGGCGGGAATCACCAGCTCACCGATCCGGACCATCGCGTCGAGGCCCTCCGTCTGAGCCTGGAATGGATCCGCCGGTACGTGTAGCCGCGCTCCGACGAATCAACCGCCAAGCCAAGGACGCCAAGGCCGGAGTGATCGAGTTGCCAGGGAAGCGGAGGCGCCAGGTGTTCGATGTGACGGGTGCCATGCTCTTGGATCAAGAAGTTGAGATGAGTTCTTCTTGACGATGTTGGCGTCTTGGCGGTTCATGGGATCGTCGGTGAATCTGTTTCAGCGCTTTGAGGAAGTCGCGGCCAGGCAGCCGGACAGCCTGGCCCTCCAGATCAAGGAGGGCGGGGGCTACCGGCGCCTGACATACGGGGAGATTGCCCGCCAGGCCCGCGCCCTTGCCGGGACGCTCATCCGGGCGGGTGTCGGCCCGGGCGACCGGGTGGCCCTGCTCAGCGAGAACCGCCCGGAGTGGGCGGTGGCCTACTTCGGCCTGATGGCCGCGGGGGCCACGGCGGTCCCGCTGGACGTTCAGTTGAGCGACCGGGAGATCGGGAACGTCTTGCGACACGCAGGCAGCCGCCTGGCCGTCGCCTCCGGCCAGCACGCAGGACGCCTCCTCGATCTGGATGGGGACGCGCCTCTTCTCCGTTGCGTGGTGGACCTGGACGCCGAGGTCTCAGGAGGCCGGAGGCTTGCCTTCCGGACGGCTCTCCAGGGCCCGTGGAGTCCTCAGGCCAGAACGCTTCCCACGGTTACGCAGCAGGCGCTGGCCTCGATCCTTTACACCTCGGGGACCACGGGCACCCCCAAGGGGGTAATGCTCAGCCATGGCAACTTCCTCGCCAGCGCGGAGAGCGTCCTCCAGTTCGGGCTGGCCAGGACCGATGACAACATGCTCTCGCTGCTCCCCCTGCATCATGCCTTCCCCTTCATGGCGCAGCTCGTCATCCTGTACCTCGGGGCGCGGATCACCTTCCCGTCATCGCTCCGGGGGCCGGACCTCTTGGCCTGCATGCAGGAGACGGGCGTGACGCTCCTGGTCGGCGTGCCCCAGCTTTTCTACATGCTCCACAAGGGCATCTTCGACCAGATCCAGAAGCGGCCCCTCCCGATCCGGCTCCTCCTGATGCAGGCGATGCGGCTGGCGGGGGTCCTCCGCCCTCGCGGGATCAATCTCGGCCGGTTCGCCTTCGCGCCCGTCCACAAGAAGTTCGGCGGTCACGTCCGGATCCTGGTCAGCGGCGGCGCCCGCCTGGATCCGGTCATCGCGCGGGACTTCCTGAGCCTGGGGTTCACGCTCACCGAGGGCTACGGGCTCACCGAGACCGCCCCCGTCGTCGCCTTCAACCCGCTGGGCGGGATGCGGCCGGGCTCCGTGGGGATCCCGCTGCCCGACGTGCAGGTGCGCATCGAGAAGCCTGATGCCGGCGGCGTGGGGGAGATCGCCATCCGGGGTCCCAACGTCATGCTGGGCTACTACGAGAATCCCGGGGCAACGGCCGAGGTTCTCCGGGACGGCTGGTTCTTCTCGGGCGACCTCGGCTACCTGGATGCCGACGGATATCTCACGATCACGGGGCGCGTCAAGGAGGTCATCGTCCTCAGCTCCGGGAAGAATATCTACCCGGAAGAGGTCGAGGAGCAGTACCTCAAGAGCCCTTACATCAAGGAGATCTGCCTGGTCCCCCAGGTGGCCGACCGGTCCGGGGCGGCCGTGGAGGGGCTCGTGGCCCTGGTCCTGCCGGACCTGGATCACTTCCGCGCGAAGGGCATGACCAGCGTGTTCGAGACGATCCGGTGGGACATGGAGAACGTCGGCCGCGACCTCCCCGCGTACAAGCGACCGACGAGCCTCATCATCGTGAAGGAGGGCTTCCCCCGGACTCGCCTGGGCAAGATCCAGCGCCACCTGGTGGCGCAAGGCTACCAGGCCGAGAGGGTGGAACCGGCCAGGACGATGGACAGCGCCCTGGCACCCGCGGATGCGGCACTCATCGAAGGCGAGGTCGGGCGCGGCGTCCTGGAGTACCTGCGGGGTATCACAGGCAAGCCGACGGTGCGACCGGACGACAGCCTGGAGCTGGACCTGGGCATGGATTCCCTGGCTCGCCTGGAGATGCTCGTGGCCTTGGAGGGGATGTTCAACATCCGGATCCCCGACGAGGCGGCCTCGGAATGCTTCACCGTGCGCGAGGTGATCGACCAGCTCCGCAAGCTGCAGGGGATGGTGAAGGGCCCCGCCCCCTCACCCCGGCAGCGCACGTGGCGAGACATCCTCACGGAGTCCCCGCCCCCGGCCCTGCGGGCCATGGTCGAGGCGAGCAGCCGCCCTTCCGCCGCCATCATCGCGGCCCTGTCGCGTGGGCTGTCTGCGGTGGTTTTTCGAACGCTGTATCGCCTGCGGGTGGAGGGCCGGGAGAAAGTCCCCAGGAGCGGCCCGCTCCTGCTGGTGGCAAACCATTGCAGCTACTTCGACGCCTTCATCCTGGCCTCGGCGCTGCCGCGCCACGCCTTCCAGCGGGTCTTCTACCTGGGCTGGGAGTGGTTCTTTCGCCACCCCATCCTGGCTTGGTGGGGGCAGGGCGTCCGGGTCATCCCCGTGGACATGGACACCCTCTTGCTCCGGGCGCTCCGGGCCTCAGCCCTGGTCCTTCAGGCCGGGGAGATCCTGTGCATTTTCCCCGAGGGCGAACGGTCCGCCGACGGCAAGGTTCGCCCCTTCCGCAAGGGGGCCGGCATCCTGGCGCGGGAGCTGGGCGTACCCATCCTGCCGGCCTTCATCGCCGGCTCCTTCGAGGCCTGGCCCCGCGGGCAGTCGCTGCCCCGCCTCCACCGCATCAGCGTTCGCTTCGGGCCCGTGGTGACCGCCGAAGAACTGCTGCAGGGCGATGGCCCCAAGGGGGCTGATGACGCGGAGACCGTGGTCCTTCGCCTGCGGGAGAAGGTCGCCGCGCTTGGCGGCCAGATCGGCGGCTGGGTCGGAAAAGCGGAGTGACGAGAGCAAGTCCGGGACGGGGATCACTTTATCCGCAGACTTCGTCGTGAGCCGAGTCGGACGATTACGCAGATTGTCCGGCACCGATGGGCAGAGGCCAATGGCTGACGGCTAAAGGCTAACGGCTTCTTTGGCTCCACACATGCGAGATGCGAGGGGAGAAGCAATGACACTGGCGGGGAAGGTAGCCCTCATCACCGGAGGGACCGGCGCCCTGGGACGCGCGGTGACGGCGGCATTCGCAGAGGCCGGTGCCACGGTGGCCGTCACCTACATCGTGGACTCGGAGGTCCCCGAGTGCAAGGCGTGCCTCGGAGACCGGCCGGATGGGGCCACCTTTCTGAAAGCAGATGTGACCCGCGAGGCCGAGGTGCAGGAACTGGTTCAAGCCATGGTCGGACGCTTCGGCCGGATCGACATCCTGCTGAACCTCGTTGGGGGGTATATCGGGGACTTGCCGGTGACGGACTTGCCCGAGTCGACGTGGGATCAGATGCTGGACATGAACCTGAAGTCGGCCTTTCTCTGCTGCAAGCACGTCGTGCCGATCATGAAGCGGGGCGGCGGCGGGCGCATCGTCAACATCTCCTCGCGGGCCGCGATCAAGGTCTTTCCGGGGATCTCGGCCTACGCCGCGGCCAAGGCCGGGCTCCTGGCCTTCACCGAGACGCTGGCCAGCGAGGTCCTGAAGGACGGCATCACGGTCAACGCCATCCTCCCCAGCGTGATCGACACCCCCGCCAACCGGAAGGCCATGCCGGTCGCCGACCCCTCGCCCTGGGTGAAGCCCGAGGAGATCGCCCGCGTCCTGCTCTTCCTCTGCTCCGAGGCCGCCCGCGAGATCTCCGGCGCCCCCATCCCCGTCTACGGCCGGGCGTAAAGACCCACTGCCCTGGCCTGTCAGCGCGAGCTCCACCAGGTGCCTGGGAGTTGCAGAGGCGTCTTCACTTCCCCAGGAGCAGCACCGTGCTTCGCGGGTTCGCGATGTACTGCCCGGGAGGATCGATCGGGACCTCCCGCCCCTCGTCGAGAAAGTCCTCCCCCGCCGCCAGGCTGGTGTCGATGATCCGCTGCCACCGCTTCCCACTCGGAAGGTTGGGCAGACGGACGTGCTGCGGGCGGAAGTCCGCGTTCAGGATGACGAAGAGGACGTAATCCCCTGCTGCAGCCGACTCCTCCCCTCCGTCCAGCATGTAACACAGGGTGTGAAGCTCGGGGTCGTTCCACGCCGGCTCGCCCAGGTTCCCTCCGAACCACTGGATGTCCGGGATCCCGTTGCCGTTGCTGTCCCGACCGGTGAAGAACTTCCGGCACTGCAGGACCGGGTACCGCCGGGTGAGAGCGATGGCCTTCCTGAAGAAGGTCAGGATGTCCCGGTGTCGCTCGACCTCCCCCCAGTCGAACCATCCGATCTCGTTGTCCTGGCAGTAGGCGTTGTTGTTCCCTCGCTGGGTCCGGAAGCACTCGTCGCCGCCCAGGATCATGGGCGTTCCGGCCGCGAAGAGCAGGAAGCAGGCAAAGTTCTTGACCTGCTGCCTGCGGAGGCGGATCACGGCGGGGTCGTCGGTCTCACCCTCCGCGCCGCAGTTCCATGAGTTGTTGTCGTTACTGCCGTCCCGGTTCCCTTCCAGGTTGGCCTCGTTGTGCTTGTCATTGTAGGTGACGAGGTCCCGGAGGGTGAACCCGTCGTGGCAGGTGATGAAGTTGATGCTGTTGTAGGCGGACCGGCCATCGTCCGCGTACAGGTCCGCTGATCCGGTCAGTCGCCCCCCCAGCTCCGGCACCTGTCCGGCGTCACCCTTGCCGAACCGCCGAAGGGTGTCCCGGAACCGCCCGTTCCACTCGGACCAGTCCACGGGAAAGTTGCCGACCTGGTAGGTCCCCAGGTCCCAGGGCTCGGCAACCAGCTTCACCCGGTTGAGGGCCGGGTCTTGGGAGATGGCGTCGAAGAAGGACGCGGATCTCAGGAACATCCCTTCCTCGCGGCCGAGGACCGAGGCCAAGTCGAACCGGAACCCGTCCACGTGCATCACCTCCACCCAGTATCGGAGGGAATCCATCACGAACCGGATGACGTGGGGGTGGGCGAGATTCAGGCTGTTGCCGCAGCCGGTGTAGTTCATGTAGTAGCGCGCGGGATCGTTCGGCCCGCCGGTGAGGCAGTAGTACGTCGGGTTGTCGATCCCCTTGAAGCTGAGGGTGGGGCCCAGCTCATTCCCCTCGGCCGAATGGTTGTAGACAACGTCCAGGATGACCTCGATCCCGGCCCGGTGCAGTTCCCGCACCAGCGTCTTGAACTCGCTCACCTGGCAGCCGGGAGATCGCCGGGTACTGTAGGATGATTCCGGTGCGAAGAACCCAATCGTGTTGTAGGCCCAGTAGTTGGTGAGGCCCTTGGCCGTGAGGAAATCCTCGGCGTAGTGCTCGTGGATCGGAAGGAACTCGACGGCGTTGATCCCCAGCTCCTTGAGATGGGGGATCTTCTCGATGAAGCCCAGGTAGGTCCCGCGGCTCGCAACCTTTGAGGAGGGGTGCGCGGTGAAGCCCTTGAGGTGAACCTCATAGATGACCAGGTCTTCGAGCGGGGTCTGGGATGGCGTATCGCCCTGCCAGTCGAACCGATCGTCCACCACGATGCATTTCGGGACGATGGCTGTATTGTCTCTCGAGTCCAGAGACAGGTCCCGGTCGGGCGATTGGGCATCATAGGCCAGGAGCAGGTTGTCGGGGTTCCCGGCCTTGCCGGTGAGGGCCTTCGCGTACGGGTCGATCAGGAGCTTGGCCTCGTTGAAGCGCAGGCCTCGTGCCGGCTTGAACTCGCCGCGGACCTTGAACCCGTAGAGCTGGCCGGCGGTCACGCCGTGGACGAAGGCGTGTGAGATGTACCGCGTTCGATTGTCCAGTCGAATGATGTCCGTGGGCTCGCCGTCCGCTGCCTCGAATAGAAGCAGGAAGACTTCGCTCGCGTTCTGTGAATAGAGCGCGAAGTTCGCGCCACCCGGTTCCAGGCTGGCCCCGAGGGGATAGAACCTGCCCACCGAAACCTTCCTGCGCGTGCCGTGCTTCAGCCCGTATCCCATCGTCTACCCCTCCTCGGTCTCGGTGGACACACGGTCTTCTACGTGAGCATCAGTGAACTCATCCTCCCAAGCGGAAGGCAAGTGGAGCCGCCACGCACATTCCAATTCCCGGGCGGAACGCGTAGCAGCCTCAGGGCAGAGAGCGCAGCAGACGGGAGGCGCGGCGCTTCCAGGGGCGGTCCTCGGCGCGGCGGTACCAGGGGGCGGTCCGGTACGAGGTGAGGGCTTCCCGGAGCGCCGCCCTGGCTTCCTCCTGCTTCCCTTGCTGCGTGAGGGCCTGGCCGAGCTTGTACCAGCCCTCCACGCTGGAGCTGTGAATGCTCGTGGCCTGGCGGTAGCGCTCTGCCGCCTGCTCCCACTCCCCCCGCTCGGCCCGGAAGTCGCCCAACCGCAAGTGGGGCTCTCCGTACCCGAATTTCGGGTTGATCGCCAGTGCCCGCTCGATCAACTCCCTCCCCTTCTCCACCTCGCCGTCGTGCAGCAGACACAGACCGAGCGAATAGTTCGCCTCGGGGAGATCGTCCGCCCGCGGCATGGCCTGCTCCAGCACGGCGCGCGCCTCGCGGAACTGCCCCTGCCGGACCAGGATCGCTCCCAGAGCCGTTCGGGCTGCGACGTCGTGCGGGTTTATCGTCAATGCGCGACGGAGCCGTCCCGCCTCGCCCCAGGCTCGCACCCGCCGACTGAACCGCCAGGCCCAGCGAGAGCTGGCCCACCAGCCCGGCAGGGACAAGGCGATCAGGACGAGCACCGCCAGCAGCGGATTGCCCGTGATCCAGGTAAGCAGGGCGAACAGGAAGAAGCGGCTCATTGGAGGGCAGCCATCAGCGCTCAGCAGTCAGCTCCGGACCCGATCACGGGATCGTCCAGCCGCAGGTATCTCTCTTCAGCCCCAACAAAAACGGGGGCGACGGTCTCGCCCCCGTGACAGGCCCGCCGGATCCGGCGACGTCTCACACGAGCTGCTTCAACTGCTCTTTGGAGTGCTCCAGGACCGCGGCGTGGAGGCTGTTGCCGTGGGCGTCCATGGTGACCACGGCCGGGAACTCCTTCACCCGGAAGGCCCAGATCGCCTCGGGGCTCCCGAAC
>DATIFO010000033.1:0-7304 GCA_035455275.1 Methylomirabilis sp. (SeqCode)
CAGGAGGACTTCCAGATCGACATCACCGAGGTGGCCGAGTGGACCCAGCCGGTCAACAAGAAGTTCAAGGAGATGCTGGGCTACGACATCACCAGCTACGGGGCCCAGGGCTACTCCGCAATCTATACCATCTACGATGTCCTCCAGCGGGCTGGCTCCCTGGACAAGGAGAAGATCCGCGAGGCCTTCGTCAAGACCAACATCGTGAGCGGTCCCGCCCTGATCATGGGGTGGCAGAAGATCGCCTTCGATCAGGACGGCCAGAACGTGGACGCCCACGGCGTCATCTCGCAGAACTTCAAGGGCAAGCGGACGACCATCTGGCCCGTGGCGAACCGGCCCAAGACCATCAAGCCCGTGTGGCCGATTCCCGCCTGGAAGGATCGGCAGTAGTGGTTGATTGCGTCAGTGAGTGCCATTTTGGAGAACCTCTGCCGTCATTCCGGTGAAATCCCCCCTCGCCCCCCTTTGAGAAAGGGGGGTTGGGGGGATTTGCCGCCCACGTGACGACATGCGGCAATGGCAATTACTCATGCGATCGGGTATTAGGTTACGCGGTCGAGCGGTAGGGGGAGGGGGAGCAGGCTCCTCCTCGCCCCACGCAGCCTGAAAGGCGAAGCGCATGGACCCGATCATCCTGGGCATCGCGGTGGTCAACGGCGTCATCGTGGGGGGGCTGTATGGGGCCATCGCCCTCGGGCTCAGCCTGATCTTCGGGGTGATGCGGGTGATCAACTTCGCCCACGGCACCTTTCTGATGATCGGGCTGTTCATCCCCTTCTGGCTGTGGAATCTCTTCGGGATCAACCCGTACCTGGCGGCGCTCGTCGCGGCCCCCGCCCTGTTCGGCATCGGCTACCTGATCCAGGCGACGGTCATCTCGCCCCTGTTCAAGCGGGAGCGGGCCATGGTCCTGGAGCCCCTGAGCGTCCTGCTCCTCACCGCCGGGGTGGGCATCATGCTGGACAACCTGGCCCTCATGGCCGTCGGCCCCGACTTCCGCGGCATCACCATGGATTTTGCCGCCAAGGCGCTCTGGATCGGGACCGTATTGAACATCAACTACACGCGGCTGATCGCCTTCCTGGTGAGTCTCGCCATCGCCGCGACCCTGAGCCTCCTCCTCGCCCGCACCGACCTGGGGCGCGCTATCCGCTCCACGGCCCAGAACCGCGACGCGGCCGCCCTCTGCGGGATCAACGTGCCCCGGGTCTACAACATCACCTTCGGGCTGGGCTGCGCCATCCTGGGGATCGTCGGGTGCGTCATGATCCCCTTCTACCTGGTCAGCCCCTCCGTGGGACTGGCCTTCGGGGTGCGGTCGTTCATCGTGGTGGTGCTGGGAGGGATCGGGAGCATACCCGGGTCCATCCTGGGCGGGCTGATCCTGGGGGTGGTGGAGTCGGTGACCGCCCAGTTCGTGACCGCCACCTCGGCCTCCATCTTTTCCTTCGTCATCTTCATCCTGGTCCTGTTCTTCCGACCCACGGGCCTGATGGGCATGAAGGTCTGAGGTCCGTCGGGTGAAGGAGCCATGGTGACACGACAGGGACCCCGGAACGGCGCGCTCTACGCGGCGCCCGCGGCCGCGCTGCTCCTGTTGCTTGTCCTGCCAGGCTTCGTCCGGGACGAGTACTACCTCCACGTCCTGGTCGGCATCCTGTTCTTCGCCTACATGGCGTCGGCCTGGAACATCGTCTGCGGGTACACGGGACAGCTCTCGCTCGGCCACTCGGCGCTGTGCGGGATCGGGGGCTACGTCTCGACCCTCCTCCTCATCAACCTCGGCCTCACCCCCTGGATCGGGATGCTGGTGGGGGGAGTGTGCGCCACGGTGGCGGGGGTTCTCATCGGCTACCCGTGTTTCCGGCTCCGGGGCCCGTACTTCGCCCTGACCACCATTGCCTTTGCCGAGATCCTCCGCATCTGGGCGGAAAACACCGAGGAGATCCTGGGGATCGAGCTGCGGGGCGCCCAGGGGATCAGCGTCCCCCTGAGGGGCCACAGCCCCTGGCTGTTCCAGTTCGGGAGCAAGGTGCACTACTACTACATCATCATCGGGATGCTGCTCCTGGTCATGGCCATCACCTACTGGATGGAGCGCTCGCGGGTGGGGTTCTACCTCAAGGCCATCCGGGCCGACCAGGACGCTGCCGAGGCCCTGGGGATCAACTCGACGCGCCACCTGCTCACGGCCATGGCCCTGAGCTCTTTTCTCACGGCGCTGGGAGGCAGCTTCTACGCCCAGTATTTCCGGTACATCAACCCCGAGCGGAACCTGGGACTGGACCTGTCAATCGAGGTCGCCCTCATGGGGATCGTGGGCGGGCAGGGAACGGTCCTCGGCCCCGTACTGGGGGCCTTCCTCCTGACCCCCGCGGGGGAGATCTCCCGGGCCACCTTGGGCGGGAAATTCCCGGGACTGCACCTCGTGATCTACGGCCTCGTCCTGGTGGTGGCCGTGCTCTTCCTGCCCAAGGGCCTCATCCACCCGATCCGGCAATTCCTGGGTCGGGGGCCGGCGGGCACTACGCCCAAATGATGCAGCCTCACGCAGAGGCGCGAAGACGCAGACAGTGACGTAATGCTTCATGCAGACTCAGGCGCCACAGGGCTTGGAAAGCCGAACACCTTTTCCCGGGCCTGTATCCGAGACGAGTTCATCCAGTTCGCCTCTGCGGTCTCTGCGTCTCTGCGTGAGTAATTCCGATTAAGGAGCGCTCCATGGCACTCCTCCAGGTGAACGGCATCAGCAAGGCCTTCGGGGGGCTCCAGGCGGTGAAGGATTTGCGCTTCACGCTGGAGCCGGGGGAGATCCTCGGCATCATCGGGCCCAACGGAGCGGGGAAGACCACGGCCTTCAACATGATCGCCGGCTATTTCCCTCCCGACTCGGGGAGCATTCACTTCAAGGGCGAGGACATCACCGGACACAGGCCCTGGGATATCTCGCATCGCAAGATCGCCCGGACGTTCCAGCTCTCCAAGCCCTTCGGCGATCTCAGCGTCCTGGAGAATGTCATGGTGGGAGGGTTCCACCATCAGGGGAGCCGGATCGCGGCGCACCGGAAAGCGGAGGAGGTGCTCGACTTCGTTGGCATGTCTCATCAGGCAGAAATCGAGGCCCACAATCTCACGGCCACCGACCGGAAGCGCCTGGAACTCGCCCGCTGCCTCGCCACAGACCCCGAGCTGCTCCTCCTGGACGAGGTGGTGGCCGGGGCCACGCCCGCCGAGGCAACCGCCATGATGGAACTCATCCGGAAGATCCGAGACAACGGCGTCACCCTCCTCATGGTGGAGCACGTCATGCGGGTGGTCATGGGGCTCAGCCATCGCGTCCTGGTGCTGCATCACGGGATCACCATCGCCTCGGGCGCGCCCCAGGTGGTTTCCCGGGATCCCGCCGTGCTCAAGGCCTATCTGGGAGAGCGGCATGTCCAGCCTGCAAGTCCGTGAGGTGTGGGGAGGTTACGGCGACGTCACCGTCCTCAAGGGCGTGACCCTGGAGGTCCGGCCGGGGACGGTCGTCGCCCTCGTGGGGGCCAACGGCGCGGGGAAATCCACCCTGCTCCGGACCATCTCGGGACTGCTGCGGCCGACCAGGGGGGAGATCGTCTTCATGGGGGAGCGGATCGACCATGCCCCGCCCCACCACGTGGTGGAGCTGGGCTTCGTGCATATCCCGGAAGGCAAGCAGCTCTTTCCCCAGATGACCGTGGAGGAGAACCTGCTGGTCGGCTCCATGTGCCCGCGCGCGCGCAGCGACCGGCGCAAGACCCTGGATGAGGTGTACGCCCTCTTCGAGGAGATCGCGGACAAGCGGCGGCGGCAGGCCGGCTCCCTCTCGGGCGGCGAGCAGCAGATGGTGGCCGTGGGCCGGGCGCTCATGGCCAGGCCCACGCTCCTCGCCATGGACGAGCCGTCCCTGGGCCTCGCGCCGGTCGTGGTGGACCGGCTCTTCGCCGTCCTGCAGGAGATCCGCAAGACCGGGCTCACGTTACTCATCATCGAGCAGAACGTCCAGCAGACCCTGGAACTGGCCGACCGCGGCTACGTGATGGAAAACGGCCAGATCGTCCTGGAAGGCCCCGGCCTCGACCTCCTCGCCAACGAGCACCTCCGGAGCCACTACCTGGGGGTGTGAGGCGGACGACGCTTGACAGTGCGCACCCATTCTGGTCCGACCTAGTGTCAGTGGCGACCAACCCACGTCCGCCTCATGCAGCCCACAGCGCCCGTCGTGAACACGGCGCGCGGGGGACTCATCTAGACAGACGATTTCATGCGCGCCGTCCGCGAGGGCTGGATCGCCGGAGCGGCGCTCGATGTGAACGGGGTGGAGCCGCTGCCCCCGGACCACCCCAGTTCTGGGGGACCCGGCCGTGTCTTCGGTGTCAAGGGAAAATCCTCCTCTCGATGCGGAGTGCTCTACGCATCTCGCCGTGGCCGTATGGCGTCCTCCCCAGAGGCCGCTCCCGGAAGACTCTCTCGCGCCCCAGCGTAGTGGTGTCCGCCAAAGGCGGATCGCCTCGCTGCCCGAGGGACCCACCCGGCCGTGTCCGGGCTCTCGAGAGCGGGAGCGGCGCGCCAGGGTCCCCTCGCGGGCCCCCGCAGGGGCCGCCACGTTGCATGACTCGCGCTGCCTACTCCCCGGGGAAGCCGATATGTGTCACGCTCGCGCGTCGCCGCTCAGCGCGGCTGGCGCTGTAATCCAGGAGGTTGTTGACTCGGTGGACTTACGGCTTTGCCGCCCGCACGACGAGTTTCGGAGATCGGCGCGGGTGTCTGCATCGGACGATCCCCCGGAAGGTTCGGTCCCGGGCGACCTATCCTCCGCGCCGCACGGTAACTATTCATTCGGCCGGACGTCCTGGGGAATTCGCAGAAAGCCGGCGGTGACAAAGTGGGCGTCGAAGGCGAAGGTGTGCTGGATGCGCTGCTGCCGCATGACGGCAAAGCTGGTGGCATCTACGAAGCTGAAGGGGTGGTCCGCGAAGCCGTCCAGAATCTCGTATGCCTGTCGCTCCAGTGGCTCGGTGATGTATAGCCGGTCGACCCGTCGGCTCTGTCCCAGCAGATCCAGGAACCGCTTCGCCTCGCGATAGCCCTTACTCACGCGGAGCAGAGTGTACGTCTCGCCGATGACCAGGTTCGACGTCACAAGCGCCCGCCCGCCCCCAAGCAGTTTCCCGAAGGTGTCGCCAGCCATCTCGTGGTGGGCATCATCCGCCACCTGGACTGCGAACCACGCCCCCGTGTCGATGAAGACGCGGCCCGCCCTCACCGGTTCCGCCTTCGCTCGGTCGCCGCCAGGAACGCGTCGTGTCGGGCCGATACATCCTTCCGTCCGACGCGACCGGCCTGCCCAACCAGAGACAGAAGCGGATCTGCCCACTCTTGCTCCATCCGTTGGAGCACGAGATCCACTCCCTCGCGGACGAGCCTGGTCTTCGACACGCGCATCCGGCGGGCAAGCGACTCCAACCGACGATCCTGCTCCTCCGTCAAGAGCACTTGCACCCGAGTCATGGTTTCCCTCCGCCTCCTTTCTGGTTGTGTAATGCAACAGTATGGTTACACAACCGGTACTGGATGTCAAGGATCGGATGACTGAGGGCCGCAGGGACGTCCACGTAAGGTACCGGACACTTTCGAAGGCTGAGGGCTTGAGTTGCCGGACGAGCGGTTTGGATTCTTGGCGGTCGATCGAGAAGGTGGGGTTACTGGAATGGGGGACCCGTTGTTGGCTGTGTTGCCTGTGTTGACTTACCCTGATATCCCCCGACCCGAATCGAGATGCGTGGCCTCGTCCGGCGGGGTTGTCGCGCCGTTCGGCGAGGGCTGCCTCCTGACGCGAGCGACGTGACTCCGGCCAGCCGCGCGCCGACTCCGGGATGATCACAGAAGTCGAGATGAGCACTAACGACAGTAGGCGGGCAAATCGTCTGTCAGTCTGCTAGCTGGGGCGGCGACCTCCGTCGTCGCCACGACGCTCTATGGCATCAAGGATTCGCCGGATGTCGTGAGCCATTGCCTCGAAACGGGCGTCGTGTTCCGCCATCCGAGCGCGGATATCCCGGATCTCGCGGGTCATCGTCTCGACCCGGACATCCTGTTGTTCCATGCGAGAGAAGACTTGGCGGACCTCCCGGCGATCCTCCTCCAGTCCCCCTGTGCGCCGGAGAACGACTTGGGCGAGGTCCCGGGCAATCCCGGCAACGGTTCCAATTTCTCCTCGGAGGTCGCTAATACCGGCCCGCAATTCACCAGCCTGCTCTCTCCGTTCGGTCCTCTCCTCAGCGAGCTGTGCCGCGGTCCAGTCCATGTGATCGCGGAGGATCTGGGCGAGTCCTTCCAGGGTCAAAGGACCATTTGGGCTAGCCATCCCATTCCCCGACATCCAACAGTGTCACCGAGGCGCCCGCAGATAGTGGAGACTTCACGCCCACCTTTTCTTCCAGACACTTGCCTCTGTCCGCAACTGCCCATCTATACAGGCTATCCATAGCAGAGGACGACTCGTCTCGTCAACAAGCTTCCCGTGATGGGGGCCCGCTGATTCTGAAGCAACTTGACTCTGTCCTCTACGGGCGTTACGTTCGGTCATGCCCCGCACAGCGCGGCCCGATGGTCTCCCGCACGATGTCCGGCAGCCTCCAGCATAGAGGGACCCGGGCGATTCCTCGCATGCAGGGACGATTACCGGGCTGCGCCACTGCCCTGGCGGGAGCCCGCGCTGCAATTGAGATGGGGGTGGAACAGAGCGAGATAGGTGATCGAGCGATGAAAGTCACTGCCGTCGTCCTCGTGATACTGCTCGGCGCCGGGATCGCCGCGGCCGCGTCGGACCAGGCCATGACCCGGGAGCAGGCCCTGACCGGGCTGGCGGACAAGAACAGTGCCGAGTCTCGACTCCTGGGCGCGGCCTGGCTTGGAGACATGGGTCGGATGCAAGACGTCCCGCTCCTCGTCGAGGCGCTTCGCGACCCGGATGCGACGGTGAGGACGCAGGCCGAGCAATCCCTCTGGCAGATCTGGAGTCGCTCCGGAGACCCCGACGTGGATGCGATGTTCCAGCATGGCGTCGAACAGATGAATCAGCAGGACTTCAGCGAAGCGATCGAGACCTTCAGCCAGATCATCCAGAAGAAGCCGGACTTCGCGGAGGGATGGAACAAGCGGGCCACCATCTACTACCTCGTCGGCGAGTACGCGAAATCTTTGGTGGACTGCGAGGAAGTCGTCCGGCGGAACCCGGTTCACTTCGGGGTCCTGTCCGGCTTCGGCCTGAACTACCTTCA
>DATIFO010000034.1:0-80047 GCA_035455275.1 Methylomirabilis sp. (SeqCode)
CAGACGCGCCGGCGCCGTGGTCGTGTGTTGCTCCCGTCTCGCCGGCGTGTCCCGCATACGAGTCGTCCCGGTCCTCGCGGGCCGGCTCCGACTCGTGGGAATGCCCGCCCATGCCGCAGCCCAGGCCGCCGCGTCGGTACAGCAACCAGAGCACGCCGATACCAACCAGGAGCCAGATCCAGTTCGCGCTGATCCAGTCATACATGATACACCGCTCCTTCCAGTGGCGGCCGGCCCATCCTCCAGGCCAGCCAGTTGTCGGTCAGGACGAAGGTCACCGCCATGCTCCCTCCTCCTTATGGCCGGGCGGGAGCGGGCACCGCGTGCGTTACCCGCTCGGCCCGCTCCTCGCGCGCCTCCGCCAGGACGGGAGGCCGGAAGCGCCGCAGGCGGAGGGCGTTTGTCACGACCGAGACCGAGCTGGTCGCCATGGCCCCGGCAGCCAGGATGGGGTTCAGGAGCCAGCCGAAGACGGGGAACAGCACCCCCGCCGCGATCGGAATCAGGGCCGTGTTATAGGCGTACGCCCAGAAGAGGTTCTGCTTGATGTTCCGCATGGTGGCCTTGGACAGGGCGATGGCCGTCACCACGCCCCGGAGATCCCCGGACATCAGCGTGATGTCCGCCGCCTCCATGGCCACATCCGTCCCGGTCCCCAGGGCCAAGCCGATGTCCGCCTGGGCCAGGGCGGGGGCATCGTTGATCCCGTCCCCGACCATACCGACCAGCTTGCCCTCGTCCTGGAGTCGCTTGACCTCCCGCGCCTTGTCCTCCGGCAGGACCTCGGCCAGCACCCGGTCGATGCCAACCTCGCGGGCGATGGCCTCGGCCGTCCGGCGATTGTCCCCGGTGATCATCACCACCTGGACCCCCAGCCGGTGGAGCTCGCGGACCGCGGCGGCGGAGTTAGGCTTGAGGGTGTCCGCAACGGCCACGAGGCCAACCGCCTGGCCGTCCACCGCAACATACATGGGGGTCTTCCCCTGGCTGGAGAGCCGCGCGGCCTCGGCCTCGGGCAGTCGGCCGCCGACACTTCGATCCTCCATGAATCGCCGGTTCCCGACCAGGACCGCCCGGCCCTCCACGCGCGCGGTCACGCCGTGGCCCGGAACGGCATCGAACTCTTCGGCGTCGCTCAGGGCGAGGCCCTCCGCCTTGGCGTGAAGGACGATCGCCTGCCCCAGCGGATGCTCCGAGCCGCGCTCCACGCTGGCCGCCAGCCGGAGCAGGTCGGCCGCCATCAGCCCGTCCGTGGGCACGACGTCGGTCAGGGCAGGTTTGCCCGTCGTCAGGGTGCCGGTCTTGTCGAAGACCAGAGTCCGGAGCTTGTGGGCCGTCTCCAGGGCCTGGCCGCTCCGGATGAGGATGCCGTGCTCGGCCCCCTTGCCGGTGCCCACCATGATGGAGGTCGGCGTGGCCAGCCCCAGGGCGCAAGGGCAGGCGATAATGAGGACCGCAACGAAGTTGAGCAGGGCATAGGTCAGCGCCGGGGACGGGCCGGCGAGGTACCAGACCACGCCGGTGATGAGGGCGATCCCGATGACCGCGGGCACGAAGTAACCAGTCACCTTGTCCACCAGGCGCTGGATGGGAGCCTTGGAACCCTGCGCCGCCTCCACCAGCTTGATGATCTGGGCCAGCACCGTGTCCTTCCCGACCTTGGTCGCCTCGAAGGTGAACGCGCCGGTCTTGTTGAGGGTGCTCCCGATGACCTCGTCCCCCGCCTTCTTGTCCACCGGCAGGCTCTCCCCGGTGATCATGGATTCATCCAGGCTGGATGTGCCCTGCCGGATCACGCCATCCACCGGCACTTTCTCCCCCGGCCGCACGAGCACCAGATCGCCCGGCACGACCTCGGCCACCGGAAGCTCGACTTCCTGGCCGTCGCGAATAACCCGCGCGCGCTTGGGCTGGAGTCCGATCAGCTTCTTGATGGCCTCGGATGTCCGCCCGCGCGCGACCGCCTCCAGGTACCGGCCGACCAGGATGAGGGTGATGATGATGGTCGACGTGTCGAAATATACCTCCCGCGCGACTCCCTGTGCCTCGAAGAAGCCCGGGAACAGGATCAGCCCCACGCTGTAGAGGTAGGCGGCCGAGGTGCCCACGGCGATGAGCGTGTTCATGTCGCTCGCCCGGTGCTTCAGGGCGGCCCACGCCCCCCGGTAGAACTGCCATCCCGCCCAGACCTGGATCGGCGTCGTCAGGATCCACAGAAGGATGAAGTTCTGCAGAAGAGCTGGGACCCATGGGAAAAGGGTCGGATAGCTTCCCAGAAAGACCGGGACGCTCACCGCCGCCCCGATGGCGATCTTGCACCGCAACCGCCTCAGCAGCCTCTCCTGGGCCGCCCGCTCCCGCTCGGCGAGGTCCTCGGCGCTCGTGGACACTCCGGCGATCTCGCCCGCTTCGTAGCCCAGCTCCCCGATCGCCCGGCGGAGGTCCTGACGCGTTACCTGACCGAGAAGGCCCTCCACGCGGACCAGCTCGGCGGCGAAATTCACCGAGGCTGAGAGGACACCCGGCATGGCGCCCAGGGCGCCTTCGACCTTGGCCACACACGAGGCGCAAGACATCCCCCGGACGGCGAGGGTCGCGGTCTCGGTCGGGACCTGGTAGCCCAAGTCCTGGATCACCTTCAGCAAGGCTGCGGGGTTGGTGGCATTGCCGTACCGGATCGTCGCCCGCTCCGTGGCGAGATTGACCGTGGCCATCTCCACCCCCGGTTCGCGACCCAGCGCCGCCTCTATTTTGGCCACGCACGACGCGCAGCTCATGCCCCTTATGGGAATCTCCACCGTCCGTACTGGCATCTCGATCCTCCTGGTGATTCCTGGCTCCGGCTGTTGCGTCGAGAGGCGTACGCCTGCTTGCCATTCGACACGATGGCCTACCAGCGAGGGATCCTCATATCTATACCTTGGCGGCCGACTGGCAGCTCCAGCGGTTCAGTCCATTGTACAGCGGGACGAAGGCCGCCGCGCCATAGACTCCGTAGAGGAAGCTCTCCGCGAGGCCCAGAAGGAAGCTCCCCCAGCTCAACCACGTGAACCAGGGGAAGGCGGCTTCCAGGAATTGCTGCTGGAACACCGTATGTGGGAAGATCAGTCCCCAGATCACGCACAGTGCGAAGGTGATGGCCAGGAAGAATCCCAGGGCCAGGGCCACCGGTGTGAAGCGGAGCGACGTCATGAGACTCACCTCCCTCCAAAACCCTGAGCGACCGGCCTGGGCCGCTCGCTCACGAGAGCAGCCTGATGCACCGCCTGGTCTCCGCTCCCCGTGCCAACCGGGGAGTGACCACCCCTCTTCAGCTTGGCCGAGGTCTGGAATATCTCCAGGAGTTCCCGGATTGCCCGTTCGCGATCCTGGTGGCTATCCCCGCGGACGGACGTGACGAAGCAGACCTCCAGGTGGTGCTCCAACAGCTCGAAGCTGAATCGATCGATGGCCCGCTGCACCGCCATCGCTTGCGCCAGGACCTCCGGGCAGTAGGCGTCCGCCTCGACCATTCGAAGGATGCCGCGGACGTGCCCCTCAATCGTTCGCAGGCGGGCGAGCAGTCCGGCCTTCATCTGGCACGGCATGGGGGCCACGGTCTTCCTTTGGACCATCGTCCTGTGCCTCCTGCCCCTCCCCCCGGGGAGGGGGGGGCTTGCCCATTCGAAGAGGCCGCCACCGGCGGCCCTGTGATCCACGAAGCAGCATATTGAGGATCACACCAGCAATAGACAGCATCGTCCGTGCCATCGGGCGTTGAGCGAGAGGAGATGCAGGGGAGATCGTCTAAGACCCTGTGGCGCCTGTGGAGGCGCTGAACGACCGGGCAGTGGGGGGAAATCCGGGAGGCGGGGTTCCGGGGCCGTCCGCGACGAAATGGCAAGATCCATCCCCTGGCAAGATCTGCGCTTGTCATTTCGTCAAGAGAGGTACGGCGGCCTGGGGATGGAGGACAACCTGTGGACGGCGTGGTTGTCGGCGATCTGGCGGAGGGCCAGGCTCGGTGGAATCTGGGCGTTGATGCGGTCCAGGAATCGGAGCCGCTGGTGGTGAGGCAGACGGGTCCCGATAAGGATGTCCGTCAGGTACGCCAGGGCGGCGGAGACCGCGGTCGTGCCATGGCGCTGGTCGTCATGGCTCAGGGTTCCCACGATGACCCCATCCTTCCAGGCGCTTGTTCTCCATTCCCGATAGCAGTCCGCTTCGCTGTGCAGGCCTGTCTTCCGAATGCTTCGAGCGGTCATAGTAGTCCTGGAGACGCATTTCGTAGTCGCGATCGATCGGTCGCCTGGGATCGTACTCCGGCGCGTTCCGCAGGGCGGCGCGGGACAGATCGACGTGGACCGCTCTCTCTTCCCAGGTGATCCCCACAACGGATCTGGGCTGCACGAGCACCCTCTTGTCCGTCCACCGCTCTTGGACCTTCACGACCATATAGCGAATGTTCCACGACGCATCATCCACCAGGAAGTCGTCCACGTCGCCGATGCGCTCGTGGACTCGATGCACCACATACCCCACCACCTCGCGCGTGCGTCGCAGATGCGGATCCCCGCCAGGCTGCATTCCAATGGGAAGGGGTACTCCGGTGAACCCATAGTGCCAGTACAGCTCCCCCTCATGCTGGCGGGAGACGGGCTTTTCGGTGTCGATGCCCGGGCTGGTCGCCACCTGGAGTTTCGTCAAGGCGACAGACAGCTCCCCCCGCGCCGCGTCAACCCTGGCGAGGGACAGGGTGGGGATGAGGACCCGATGGCGTGCCAGCCAGGCACCGGTTGTGACGACCATATGGCAAACCGTCCAGCGCTGGTCATCGAAGTAGAATTCGTGCACCCGTCCGATGTCGCCGTCGATCGCGTGAATTGTGTAGTGCTGGAGATCTCTGACGCGTCGGAGCATGGCTGCCTCCTTTCGTCGCTATCTCCTGCGCCGTAATCCGGCATGGCTCGTCTCATCTGGCGCGCCGCACCTCAGTTGCGGCTCCAGAGGAACTTCGCCATCGGCGCGTGGTCTGCGGCGGGCCTCGAGCCATCAGCCGAGAGCGCCTCGGGTGGACGCGCTCGTCAGCGTCTTGCGAAGTTCCGCCACCAGGGCGGCTTCCGGCACCTCCCGGAGGATGATGCGCACGGCGAACCCGCACAGCCGGCAGCGCTTGTAGCGGAACACCCACCGACCCTGCGCCATGGGCTCGCCAATCTCCTCCATCTCGGAGAAGCAGCAGGGCCCCGAGCGGGGGGGGAAGTGATCCGCTTCGGGTACCTGTTCTCCGGCTGCTTCTCGTCCATGTACTCTACGCTCGCAGCCATCATGCCCTCCATCGGCCCGCATCAGAATTGGCCGCCGAGATGAAGCGGGCAGCCTCCTCCTTTTCCTGGGGAGCCGGCCTAGTGCCCGGCATGGCCTCCGGCGGCATTCCCGGTGAACTTCTCCGGGCTCTTGTCAAACGTCGTCTTGCAGGCTTTGGCGCAGAAGTAGTAGGTCGTGCCTTGGTACACCGAGGTTGCCGCGGCCTGCTTCTCGTCCACCTGCATTCCACACACGGGGTCCTTTGCCATCGCCTTTTCCTCCAGTGATGCGCCGGGGCACAGACTTGTACGGGCCTCGGCAGAGTGTCCTCGTCCGAATCACCCCTTTCGGGGGAGGTTCTTTTCGGGCATGCTCGGGACCTTCGTATGCCCATTACCGCAGTGAGCCACGCGGGGGATCATGAATCGTGGCATCCCTCTCACCTCCCTTCAACCGAAAGATCCCACCGCCAAGACGCCAAGGGGCGCCAATCATTTCCGGATCTTCTGGCTTATCCCCTGACGGGAATGTACCGTGTGACCCGAGCGCGTAGCCGCTCGGTGGCCACGACCCTCACCCGCTCCCCGCCGGCGATGGGTTCGTCCGCGGTGGCGGACCACACCTCGCCCTCACAGCGGATGAGCCCGTGGGGGTTCAGTTCCGTCAGGGCCTCGCCCCGCGCCCCCACCATGCCTTCGCATCCTGTGACCGGAGGGCGCCGCAGGGCCACCACGGCCGGCCAACCGACCAGAGCTGTGACGACCACCACGATCCCGAAGATCGGGAGGGCGACGAACGTTGGCAACAGCCAGAACAACGACAATGCCATGACAGGCGCAAACAGGATCAGATGGCACATCGACTTGCTCCCGAAGAATTGTCCCTCCCAACTGAGCCCTTGACGTCGCGACCTCCGTCGAAATGGATGTTCATCACCGCCACCGGCAGCAGACTGGCTGCGAGGATCGGATCACGGTGCTGGACCTCGGGCTGCCTCTGGGGCGAGGGGTGGGGAGTACGGCGCCTGGATTCCCCGGCGGGCCAGGGCCTTCCGGGCCGTGGCCAGAATGTCCTCGCGGCGGAACGGCTTGTTAAGATAGTCCGCGGCGCCGCTGTCCATGGCATTCACGTAGGTTGTCCATTCACCGAAGGCGGTGATGATGACCACGGCAATCTGGGGAGCCATGGCTCGAATGCCCCAGAGGAGCTCCAGACCGTTCATCCGCGGCATCCGCAGATCGGTAAGGACCAGGTCAAATGGTCGTTCCGTGAAGATGGCGAGGGCTTCTTGCCCATCGGCCGCGGTGGTGACGCGGTACCCCGCGCGTTCGAAGACTCTGGTCAGCGCCTGCGCGTGGTCCCGGTTGTCGTCCACGACGAGAACCGAAGGCGCCTCACCCGTGTTCATGGCTTCACACCCCCTTTCTGGCGTGAACGCGAAACCCCGTGCTCAAGGAATAGAGCAACGGAGGTGCCAGGGGAGTCCGATCTTGGGCATCCCTGACGATCGCCTCAGTTTCGAAGACTTGGGCGAATGCAGGAACATCAGCCCGCCACGGCCGACGCGCACGCTTTGACAACACGGCAAGAATCCCCGAGAGCGACAGCAGATCCATGGACGGTTTGTCAAAGGGCATTTCGAGGCAGCACGGTAGGAAGAAAAGGGCTTTCCGAATTGTGCCTGCCAGACGAGAAAGCAAGGGCCATACCACGTCATCCACATGGACGGCCGGCGGCGCGTCAATCCTTATGACATCGCATTGGGGGAATGCCTGCAGCCAGCACGGAATGGCGGTCGGGATCCCCGGAGCGTGAACGGCCGCGCTCCGTTCGACAGATTGGTAAAGGCGGGTGAGTTTCCGGCACCCAAGGCGGACCGGATATCAACGGGACGGTCGGGTCACTGGTGGAGGTCCGAGGGAGCAGGGGGGGGTCGCGCATTCCTCCTGCGTGATTGACCAGCGGATCTCATATGAGCCAGTACACCACCGTGTCGTTGATGCCGGCCAGGAGGAAGATCCCTCCCGCGATCTTCCTCGCAGTCGTGTGACTCCGAGAAAGGCGCCGCGCGTACGCCCCGGCCGCCTCGGCACCCGCCGCCAGGAGACCCGCATACAGAAGCAGCGGGAGCGCCGTACCCACGGCGAAGAGGCCGGGGACGAGGAGTCCGGCGCTGGAGCCGAGGCCCAGAGGGATCGTGAGGCCGAAGAACAGCAGGAACAGGGTGGGGCAGAAGGCGAAGGCAAAGACAACGCCCATGGCGAATGCGCCCCAGGGGCCCCCTGACGACAGGCGGCGTTTGAATGCCTCGGCCAGTCGTTGCCCGACTGACATCCGGACCTTGAGCCACCCCAGAAACACCAGGCCAATGAGCAGCATGATTGGCCCGAGAAGCTTCCGCGCCGCGACCACTACCGGGACCGCCGCGGCCTGAATCTGGAGCCCGAGCCCGATGATCAGGCCCCCCATGATTGTATAGACGAGCGCCTTCCCCAGCGTGTAGGTGACCGCCTCTTGCCATGGCTGCCTCCCCCGGCGGCCGCGCGAGATGTAGGCGATGGCGGAGAGGTTGGTGGTGAGCTGGCAGGGAGCCGTGGTGCCGATCAGGCCAAGGAGGAGTGCATTGACCAGGGGGAACTGGACTCGGTCGGTGAGCTGACCCAGCGGCCCGCTGAGAGTCGCGCTCAACTGGCTGAGGAGGACATACCATTGCCCTACGAGTTCCATAATCGCCTGCCAGTTCCCGCTCAAGTGGTGGATGGCGCGGCGGTCATCGCCGGGTCTTCCTGAAGCCGGGCCAGCACGTCACGGAGGGCCTTCCGCTTCTCCTGGCGGAGGCGCCGGTATTCTTTCTCGGCAATCCGGCCGGCATCATGGCTGGCCTCCAACTCCGCCAATGCTGCGACCAGCTCCACTTTGCGGAGCGCGATCTCCGTCCTCCCCTGCGGCACCATCTGTGGCGGGGTGATGCTTCTCCCGGGGGACGACCTTGGCACGACGGGACGGCGTCGCCGCACGAAGGGATAGGTGACGCCGGCCAGAAGAAGAATGCCGACCGAGGCATAGGCATAGGGTCGCCAGCGTCCCCCGATGGCCGGCAGGTTGTTGATGGTCAGCGCGATGGCGGCCGGCACCTCCAGGCTGGTACCCGAGTAGCGGAGAAATGGCTGCTTCTCGCCCGACACGACGCCGGCCGGCTTCAGGCCCTCGGAGGAGATCTGTAGCCCGCTTTCGGGGATGAAGACTTCGACCGCCTCCGTCAAGTAGTCCACCGGCCGGACAAACTGGACGCCCCCGCCAGTCGGGGTCAGCGTGTAGGAGAACGCCACCTGCCGCTCGCCGGGCTTCACGTCCATGGTGTCCACGAAGCCCTGCTCGCCAGGGACGATACAACACTCCATGAGGCCCTGACCGTACCTGACCTCCCGGGCGCCGGAAGGAAGGCTAAATTGGAGGGTGGCCCGCCGGCCCCCCGACACCTCTTTCGCCCCGATGTACGCTTTGTCACCAGCATTTCGGAATAGTAGAACCTCTTTCCCCTCCAGCGTCCCATCGCCGACCGCGAATAGGACATGGTGAACCTTCACAGAGATCCGGCTGGCATCGGTGGTGGAGTCGTACACCGGAATCTCGAGGGTTTGGGTGGCCCCGGCATTCTCCAGGATTACCCGGTCGGTGTTGTATTCAGCCCCCTGGTAGCGGACCGTCACAGTATAGGTGTCGCCCGGTCTACTAGAGAGGTCCAGGAACTGAAAGCGGCCGGTCCGGTCCGTGGTGGCTTGGGTCTTGCCGGCTTCCTGGTCGTTCCGGTGTAACGTGAGGGTCACCTCAACCCCATCCACACCTTTGCCCCCGGGCGTCTTATTGATCAAGCGACCGCCGATGCTGGCGGCCTCTGCCAGGATAGGCGTCCCGCCCAAGGCGATCAGCGCAGCCCCCAGGATCAAGACTCCAGCCAGCAGTCTATGCCGTCTCATGTACCGCTCCTTCGCGCTCCACCAGGCGAGTCCTCCAGGCGGCCACCTCGGCATCGATCAGGGCGTCCAGGTCAGGGGGCTCGGCTGTCCCCCGATCCATGGCTTTCAGGACCTCCGCCGCCTCCACGCGGTAGACGGCGCGCAGCTCTTGATAGTCCTGCAGGGACAGCTTGCGCGTCCGGTAGTCGAATTCCAGCTCCTTGAGGGCCGAGTAGGCCGCCCCCTTGCGGGCCAGGAGGTCGGAGGGGTCGGAGGGCGCCACCTCCAACGCATCCCGATGCTCTCCCCAGAGGAAGGGGGCCATGATGAGGGTCACCACGCCGACGCCGATGAGGACGAAGAAGACAATAACCAGCATCCTGCACCTCGCTCAGTCGAAAGACTTCAATTCTTCGTCCACCCGATCCAGGTACTTTGTCTCCACGCCGGCCAGTCTCTCCAGCCGTCCCCGCTGGGCGGACCGACGTCGCGTCACCCATTCCCCCACCGCCAGGGAGATCAGGACTCCCCCGAAGATGAGGGCCGTGAACGGGGTGATCCACGCGATGAGGTTGAAGCCCTGCTTTGTGGGGGCGGCCAGCAGCTTCTCGCCGTAGCTTCTCACCAGCAGGTCCATGATGCGCGGCTTGTCCCATCCCTCGGAGATTTTGGCGGCGATCACCCCGCGTAATTGCTCGCCGCACTGCATGTCGCAGTCGGTCAGCATCTTGTTGCATCCGCAGTTGCAAATGAACTCCTTGGCCACGTCGGACACGATCAAGGCCGAGGCGACCGGTGCCCAGGCCCACGAGAGGATGAAGCAGGCCAGGATCAATCCGGCCCGGCAGGTGCCGCGCAAGGACATGCGGCGGTTCGGCGGGTCGGCAGTTCGGCTGTTCGAGGGGGCCTCAATAACTGGGACGACGAGGACCCGGGCGCTCGAATAGCCGAGCGCTCTTCTCCGGTGACGTCCCTCGCCGCTCCCTGTCCCCTCGGGTACCCTCTGGGTGCGGGTGGGGTGGGGTGGGGTGTCTACCGGTCGAACGCTTTCACCGACGGGACGACCACCAGTGGAGTTCCTGCTGACCCGGTCATCCCAGCGCATGGTGACCCTCCACGGGGTACCGGGCGATGGCGCTTTCCCGTCGATCCGGCCACATGACGATGAGCACGCCGACGGCCATGAGGTACGAGCCGATCCACATCCACATCATCAGGGGATTGATCAGCGCCTTGAGCGCTGCCCCGTCCTTGGTGTAGTTGACAAGGATGAGGTATAGATCCTCCCGGAGACTGCTCCGGACGCCGACCATGCTGTGGGGTTGCTCCGAGCCGGGGTGAAATCGTTTCTGGGGCAGGAGAGTCCCCAGCGGCATCCCGGCGTTGGACACGTGGACTTCGGCCGCCAGGACCGCGGAATCCCGTCGCGGGATTTCCCGGAAGTCCTGGAAATGGACCAAATATCGGCCAATGGCGAGGGTGTCCCCCCGCTTCAGGAAGGCCTCCTTCTCTTCCTTGAAGATTCCGCCCACCATGGCCAGGATCATGAAAAGGGCGCCCAGGTGGATGATGTACCCGCCGTAGCGGCGCTTGTTCCGCCAGAGCAGGGTGACGAAAGCCCGTGGAATGCCTTCACCCGTCATCTGCCGCCGGGCCCGGGTGCCCCGCGCAAATTCCGCCGCAATGGTCGCGGCCACGAAAACGAGGAGGATGAGTGACACGAGTGCGAGGGCATCCTGGATGCCCCACAGGTAAAGGACCGCGCCGGCAATCAGACTTGCGGCGGAGGGGAGGAGGAAGTTCCACTGCAGATTCTTCCACGAGGCCCGCCGCCAGGCGATGAGAGGGCAGACCCCAGTGAGGAACAGGAGGCCCAGGCCCAGCGGGATGGTCACCTGGTTGTAAAAGGGCGGCCCCACGGTCACCTTCACCCCGCGCACGGCCTCGGCAATCAGCGGGAACAGCGTGCCCCACAGGGTTGTGAAGGCGATCCCCACCAGCATGAGATTGTTGAAGAGGAAGCTGGATTCCCGGGAGATGAAGGAGTCCAGCTCGTTCTGGCTCTGCAACACCGGCAGCCGGAACGCCAGGAGGCTGAATGACACGAGCACGATCAGGGCCAGGAACCCCAGGAAGAAGTACCCGAGCTTACCCGCGGAGAAGGTATGGACCGAGGACAGGATCCCGCTCCGCGTCAGGAACGTGCCGAAGATGGAAAGGGCGAAGGTCACGATGATGAGCGACATGTTCCAGACCTTCAGCATTCCCTTCTTCTCCTGGATCATGACAGAGTGTAGGTATGCCGTTCCCGTCAGCCAAGGCATGAAAGAGGCGTTCTCCACCGGGTCCCAGGCCCAGTAGCCACCCCACCCGAGGATGTTGTACGCCCACCAGGCCCCGAACATGTTCCCCAGGCCCAAGAAGAACCACGCGAAGATCGTCCAGCGCCGGGTGCTGACGATCCAGGCGTTTCCCAGGCGGCCCGTGATGAGGGCGGCCATGGCGAAGGCGAAGGGAATCGTGAAGCCGACGTAGCCGATGTAGGTGGTGGGTGGGTGGAAGAACATGCCGGGATTCTGGAGCAGAGGATTCAGGCCCTGGCCGTCCGGCGGAGGAACCGGCAATCGCGTGAACGGGTTGGCCAGGAGGAGCATGACCCCGACGAAGAAGAAAGCAATGATTCCAAGCACGCCCACGACATGGGGCATCAGGTCACGGTGCCGGTGGCGATTCTGAAACACCACGATGGCGCCGAAGCCGGCCAGCATCCAGGCCCAGAAGAGGAGCGAGCCGTCGTTTCCCCCGTAGAGGGCCGAGACGGTGTAGGCCATCGGCTGGGTCCGGTTGCTGTAATGGACCACGTAGGCCAGGGAGAAGTCATGGGTCACCAGCGCATAGGTCAGGGTGGCGGTAGAAATGGTGAGCAGGCCACACAGGCCCATGAGGGCGTTCTCGCCGGACCGGACCCAATCCCCCCGTCCGATGCGCCAACCGACCCAGGGTGCAGCCGCGGCGTAGGCCGCGACGACGAGGGAGAGGAACAAGGTGAATTCACCGATCGCATTCATCATGGATCATTGTCCTCGGGCTGCGGAAGTTTCTTCACGGCATCGGCCAGGGCCTGCCGGGCGATGGTGGGATCGGCGGCCACCCAGATCACCGTGGCCCCCCGGCGGAAGTAGTAGTGCACCTGCCCCTGACCGAGAGTCGAAAAGACCGCGAGTCCGAACCGGGAGGATTCCCGCAGATGCGTGAAGGGGCCGTTGCTGGCGCGAATCCGATTGGTCATCTGTTCCATCTGCTGCCGCGCCTGCTTCTCGCTCCCCGCCCGCGACACGTAGAGCATGGCCACGGGCGGCTGAGTCCCGTAATGGGCCACGAAACCGTCCGTGATCGGAATGCTCTTCCCGTGCAGCCGCTCGATCTCGGCACGGGCGTCGCCCCCCTGCTGCGAATGGGCCAGAGCAAGCCCGGCCAGATCCTGCGGCACCACGAGAGCGCTGGTCGCAATCCCCGGCCCGGCCAGGAGGAGCAGCATCAATCCGATCGAACTGAGCAGCCGCATAGCTCTCCTCGCTAGCCACACTGCCACTTTGGGTTTTCCGCTGGCGTGTTGACAGGTTTCGAGGCCATGGCCGTTCCTCCCTGGGACTCATGCCTTCGATACCAGGATCTTCCCATCGGCCGCTACCTGGACCTTGTAGGGATCTAGCGGCCGGGGCGGCGGACCGGCCACGTTCCTCCCGAACAGGTCATAGTGGCCGTTGTGGCAGGCGCACCAGATCATCTGCATGTCTTCCCTGTATTGCACTGTGCAAGCCAGGTGGGTGCAGATCGCGGTGAAGGCGCGAAGATCGCCTGCTGGTGTCTTGACCAAGACTCCGGGCTGACTCCCGAACTTGAAGATGCGGCCGGAGTTCGCCTTCAGCTCCGCGGCCTTCCACGGAACGTCGACGCTGGCAATCCGGGGTTCGCCCGTCTTGGGCGGGACCAGGAACTTGAGCACGGGATACGCGAAGCTCAGGAACATGGCGCCGAAGCTCGTCGAGAGCATGCCATGCACGAACTTCCGACGAGAGCCCAGGTCCTCGAGGTATTCCAGCCTGGTCATGGCACATCCCCCCTCCCCAAGCTGGCCGCCGTCCATGCCGGCCCACGAACCGATGCAACCGTGTCATCCCTTCAAGGCCTTCTCCTCCTCGGTGGGCAGGGCAGTGGGAACTCCAGAGGCAGGGCGCTCGGGGGTGCTCCCCCCGTGATGATGGCCTCCATGCCCCCCGTGAGCGCCGCGCATCATCAGCAGGTGCGACAGCGGGCACAGCAGGATCAGGAGGAAAGCGAAAAGACTACCGATGCTGATCCCCAGCGCAGGCAGGAAGAACAATGCCCCCATGCCCACCACGCAGAGCGTCATCAACCAGGATCGATTCAGCTTCATTGCATGTCTCCCAAGTGCGTTCGGCGGTTCGGCCGTTCACAAACGACGCGAGGCCCGCGCAGCCGAACTGGGCAATGTTCTAGTCAGTCAGAGCCCATCGGAAGGTCCGTTCCTTCACGCCCGCCACATCTTTGACGATCAGCTCGAGCGTCCTCGCCTCCGCGCGCACCTTCCCGAATCGCAGGACGGCCAGGCGGTGGTGTCCGCCGCCGCTGGCCTGCTCCACGGCCTGGACCTGGTACCGCTTCCCGCTGTCGTCGCGCAGCACCGCGAGATTCTCCAAGATGTACCCATCGAGATTCACCGAGTGGGTCTCCAGGGCCAGCTTGACGGCCATGGTCTCGGCCTGATCCTTGAGGAGGGTGGCGACCACCATGACGCCCCCTCCGGCCACCTGTTGGGTGAGCCCGGTCTGGGCGGCAGAGGCCGCGAGCGCCTGTATAGTTCCCCCTGTTGCCACGACAGCGACGAGGCCGAGGATGAACATCCAGCGTGTGGTTCGCACGTATCTCCTCCTTCTGTGTTCCTTGCACGTTGGCTTCCGAAAGTATGCACTAAGCTTGGACACGCTCTCTGGCTGCTCACCGGGAGCCGCCACCCGATCTTGGCGGGACGCCCGTCGCATTTCCAACTCCCGCCCTCTCGCCGGGATCATCCCGGGAGGGCTCGTCCTCACTCCCGTGATGGCCTCCGCCACAGCAGCCCCTTCCGAACCAGTGCATGGCGATGAACACGAGCGCTAACGCGATCCACAGGCCATAGGTTTGCACGAAGGCGGCCATTGGCCCCTCTCCTCATCAACCCGTCTTTCCAAGTTGAGTCTCAACGACGGACCGCAAACCTCCTCGCCACCAATATGATGGGCAACAGCCGTGCCATGTCGCGCGTCGCTTGGGGCAGGTACACGGGCGCTCAAGATCACAGAGATTCAGCGACGTTCGATCGGAAATGGGCAGCCGGCCGAGCCGCAGTTTGACATGGAGTCATCAGAAGGAGATTCACGCACCCTTCTCGCAAGACTTTTTGTCAAAGGATCCTACCACCGCCTCCGCTCGCTGATTAGGGATGACGCCTGGCGAGAAGAATGCTAGGATGCGGCTGCATTCTGGTCCGCCTGCCACCTTCAGGAGGCCGGGGCCGCTCACGAGGCGAAAGGGACGCTTCGAGGCAGGGGGGTCTCCCCAGCGGTTCGTTTGTTGCCTGGACCGACTGTGTCGGAACGCGGCCAAGGCTGCACGAAACCCCGCAGTGAGGCCTCGCAGTCCGGGGGGTAGCGAGACGAGGACCCTGTGGGGGAAGGTGAGAAGGATTCCGAAAATCCGCAAGGTTGCAGCGGAAGATGAGCGATCGCATACGCGTCGAGCAGGCTGGCACCTCCGTTGCATCCCCACGCAGGGTCCCGTGAGAGGTGCTATGAAACATCGAGCGCTGACATGTTGCTGGTGGGGCCAGGCGGCCGTCATCCTCGCGGCGGTTCTCGTCCTCCCCATCGGCGTGTGCAACGTAACCGGGCATCACAGCGAGCATGGAAACCATGGGATGTCCCCGGAGCTCTGCGCGGGCCTCTCCGTGATCCCGGCGTCTGCCGTGAATCTCACTGGGCCCATCATCAACGGGTGGCACGTGCCCTCGCCTAGTATCTCCTTCGCCCCAAACTTGCCCGACCTTCTCTACCGACCGCCCGAGCCCTCTCCCCTCTCCTAGTCGTTCCGCGTCCGAATTCGCACCATCGCATCCTTTGTGCGGGTGCCTCTGCCCGAACCGTGCTGAAGATCGCCGGGGAGCGCTACCTCGTCCAGGTCCCCGACCACGCCTGGGCCGTGTTCCATCAGCCAGGCCACCATGAATTCGTGGTGCACTTCTCTGATGGCAGGACGGGTGAACTGCGGGGATCGGTGGTCGTTGTCGGCAATCCCTATGGACGGCCGGACCCCCGCGTCTGCGGCGGGGTGACGGTCCAAGGAGCATGCCTTGAGCGCTGACCTGATTGACACCACGAGCCCCGCCTCACGGCGGGGGGGCAACATCAGCCGCTGGTCCATCGAGCACCCGTACATCGTCATCGCCTTCTACCTCGGCGTGGCGCTCCTCTCGGTGCTGGTGATCTTCTACCAGATGCCGCGCCGGATGATGCCGTACGTGGAGAGCCCGATCGTCGGCATCGTCTCCATGATGCCGGGCCTCTCGGCCGAGGAGATGGAGATCTATTTCTCCAAGCCCATCGAGGAGCGGATGGTGGACCTGAAGAACGTCCACTTCGTCCGCTCGACGTCCCAGGAGGGGTTCTCCATCGTCTCGGTGGAATTCTGGTACGGCACGGACATGAAGAAGGCGCTGTTCGACGTGCAGTCGCTGATGAACGTCGTCCAGGCCGACCTGCCCATGACCGGCGCCAACCTGAAACCGTCCTGGGTCCTGGCCATCGACCCGCTGAACATCCCGGTCCTCTCCCTGGCGGTGACCGCCGAGGGCTACGACCGGGTGCAGCTCCGCACGCTGGTGGAGAACGAGGTGGTCAATCGCCTGAAGACGGTCAAGGACGTGTACTCGGTCGTGCCGTTTGGCGGGCAGAAGCTCCAGATGCAGGTCGTCGCGGACCGCGAGCGGCTGGCGGCGTACAAGCTGAGCCTCCTCGACATCAAGAGCATGCTGGACATGCAGAACCAGTCCCGGCCAGCGGGCACGCTCACGCATGGGGATCACGAGATCCTGGTCCGGAGCGATTTCCGCGCCCGGACCCCGGAGGAGGTGGCCGCCTACCCCATCGCCAGCATGGACGGGCGAACCGTGTACCTGCGGGACGTGGCCGAGGTGATGAACACCCCCCGGGAGCAGCGGAGCCTCTACCGCTTCAACGGTCAGGAGGCGGTGGAGCTGTCCATCGTCCAGCAGCCGGACGCCAGCTCCGTACGGGTGATCGAAGGGGTCAAGGCACAGCTCAAGGAGATCCAGCAGGACTTTCCGCGCCTCACGTTCGAGGTGGCCTACGACAACTCGACCTTCGTCGGGTTCCTCATGGACAACATGGTGGAGGAGCTGGTCATCGCCGTCCTGCTCACCGGCGTGGTGGTGCTGTTCTTCCTCGGCAACGTGCGGGGCACGTTGATCTCGGTCATCACCATCCCGATCTCCTTGGGCATGGCCCTCCTGGCCATGGTGCCATTCGGCATGACGCTCAACAGCTCCACGCTCATCGGCCTCCTGCTCTCCATCGGCCGGCTGGTGGACGACTCGATCATCGACATCCACTCCATCGAGCGGCACCTCCGCATGGGGAAATCGCCGAAAGACGCCGCCGTGGACGGGATCAGCGAGGTGCGCCTGGCGGTCCTGGCGATCACCTTCATGCTCTGCGTGGCCCTGCTCCCGCTGGCCTTCTCGGGCGGGATCGTCCAGCTCATGTTCGAGGGGATCGTCTGGGCCATCATCCTGGCCCTGCTGTCCTCGGCCCTGGTCTCCTTCACGCTGACCGCGGTCCTGGCCGCCAACCTGTTCCAGCCGCACAGCCAGGAGGCAGCGCAGCAGCACGGCTGGTTCCAGCGCCTCCTGCTGGATCCGTCGCAGCGGCTCCTCGAGCGGCTCGAGGCGCGGTACCAGGGGAGCCTGGGGTGGGCCATCCGGAACCGGTTCACGGTCCTCGCGGGGGCCGTCGCCCTCATCCTTGTCGGGGTCGGGCTGTACCCCAAGATCGGCAGCGAGATGATGCCGCTGGCCGATGTATCGCAAGCCTTCGCCCAGCTCGAAGCCACCCCGGGAACCTCCTTCGCCCGGACCTCCGAGATCGCGGCCCAGATCGAGGCGCTTCTCCGGAAGCAGCCCGAGGTGGTGAAGGTCTCCTCGGAGGTTGGCTTCGAGCCCGGCGGGACCTACTTCACCGGCTACAGCATGGGCTCCGTGAACTCGGCCTTCATGATGATCACCTTGGTGGACTCCTCCAAGCGCACACGGGACATCTGGCAGGTGATGGACGGGGTGCAGCAGGAGGCCATCCGGACCATCCCGGGGATCCGGCGGCTATCCATCAAGGAGATGGGGGCGGATGTCATGGCGTCCAGTGCGGCCCCCATCCAGGTCATCTTCTACGGGTCCGACCTCCAGAAGCTCTCGGAGATCGGGGACCAGGCGAAGAAGCTGGCGGAGGACATCCCGGGCTTCTACCAGGTATCCACCTCCTGGGCCCAGTCGCTCCCCCAGCTCCGCGTGGTCGTGGACCGGGCCCGGGCGCAGGAGCTGGGCCTCACGGTGAGCGACGTGGCGGACCAGGCGTACTACGCGCTCAAGGGCGGTCTCACCAACGAGTATTACCGCCTGGACAACAAGCGGCTGTTCACGATCCTGCTCCGCTACCGCGGCGACCAGCGCCGGGACCAGACGGATCTGGAGCAGGTGAAGATCGTGGGGAAGCGGGGTGAGGTGGTCCCCCTCAGCTCCGTGGCCCGGGTCGAGGAGAGCCGTGGCCCGACGATCATCGAGCACGACAACTTCCGCCGGGTCATCTCGGTCCTCGGCTATTACCGGAAGGGCGGCCCGCCCAGCATGGAGCTGTCCATGGACCTGCTCATGGCGGCCCATAGCAAGATCAACTTCCCCCCGGGATACGGCGTGGAGCTGCGGGGCGACATGACGCAGATGGAGGAGTCGTTCAACCGGCTCCTGCGCGGGCTTTACCTGGCCGTCATCTTCATGTTCCTGCTCCTGGTGGCCCAGTTCCGGAGTCTCATCGAGCCATTCAACATGATCTTCTCCCTGTCGCTGATGCTGACCGGGATCCTGGGGGGCCTGCTCCTGGCCGGCCAGACCTTCTCCACGGTCTCGATCCTGGCCGTGGTCATCCTGACCGGGATGATGATGACGGTGGCCGTGCTGATGATCGATCTGGTGCTGCGGCTGCGCCGGGACGGGGCGGAGCGCGACCAGGCGATCCTCACGGCCGGACCCATCCGGCTTCGGCCGATTCTCATGACGTCGTTCATCAGCATCGTGGTGCTCATCCCGGTGGCGTTCTTCCCGCGGACCGGGATCGACGCCTACGCGCCGCTGGCGACGGTGACCATCGGAGGCCTCGGCATCGGGACGTTGCTTGCCCTGTACGTCGTTCCCGTCCTGCACACCTATAGCGATGACCTGGCTCGACTGGTGGGGGCAGGGGTGCGGCGCCTTCGGGGCAAGGGAGGGGAGGTGCCGGCATGAGTCTTCGGGCGCGGTACCTCGGGATGACGCTGGCTCTCGTGGCGACGGGTCTGGGCGCTGCAGTGTTCCAGCAGTGGCCCAGGCGGGACGGGCTGCGCCCCCCGGCCCGGGCCGAGGCATCCCCGACTCCGGCGTCTCGTCCCAAGCCGCTCCCCACGGCTCGGGACATCCTCGATCGGGGGGCCGCTCTGGCGCTCACGGCGGAACAGGCAGCCCGTCTCGCGGCCCTGGAGGAGCGATGGAAGCAGGAATCCGCAACGGTCCAGACCGCCGCCGAGGAGGCGGGGCGAGGGTTCTCGCAGTTCCTGAAGGAGCAGGGCAGTGCCAGGACTTCCCTCCAGGAGATCCAGCGCCGGTCGGCAGACTATCGCGAACTGAGCCAGGAATTACGGGAGCTGCGTCGGCGCCATGCAGAGGCGGCGGGCGCCATCCTGACCGAATCCCAGCAGCGGAAATACACCTTGCTGACTTCACCTGACACGCGGGGAGGGGTGCAATGAGTGTTCTCAAGAAGATCGTAGCGCTCGTGGTCGTTCTACTGGCCGGCGCCTGGGCGTATCACGCCAATGTCAGCTCGGGCAAGCCGTCCATGGACATGAACATGCGCATCAGCTCGGGGAGCATTCCCTTCCCGGTAACCCTGGCCAGCGTGGATCGCGGCCGGATCACGGGGACGGTGACCTATACGGGGAGCGTGGCCCCTTTGAACGAGGAGGACGTCTACCCCCGTGTGACCGGGCGGATCGTGGAGATGACGGTCTATCCGGGCGACCGCGTGGAGAAAGGCCAGGTCGTGTCGCGCCTGGACGACCTGGAGCTGACCTCGCGTGTGCAAGAGGCCGAGGCCATGGCGACCACGGCCCTGGCGAACCGCAGCCAGATGGAGGCGGACGTCGCGGCGGCCCGCTTTGGCATCGCCCAGATGGAGAAGGAGCTGGCCGTGGCCGAGGCGGAGTCCGGCTATCAGCAGTCGGTGGCTGCCCGGGACGAGCGGCTCTTCTCCAGGGGCGCCATCTCGCAGCAGGAGGCGGAGAACTCCCGCTCGATGGCCGTGGCCGCGCAGGCCAAGGTCCAGGCCGCGCGGGCCAGGCTGGAGCAGGCGAAGGCCATGGAGGCGTCGGCGCTACGCAGGCTGGAGGCCGCCGATGCGATGGTGGCGCAGGGTCAGGCGCAGGCCAAGACCGCCCAGGTGGTGCGCGACTACGTGAACATCCGGGCGACGACATCCGGCTACGTCGTCAAACGGTTGGTGGCCCCGGGGGTCCTGGTGCAGCCAGGCACGCCCGTCCTGAAGATCGCCCAGATGGACAAGGTGCGCCTCCAGGCAAACGTCGGCGAGAAGGACATCGCCTCGATCAGGGTCGGATCACCGGTCACTGTCTCGACCACGGCCAATGACCAGCCCGCCCTCAACGCGCGGGTTACCTCCGTCTCTCCCTTCGTGGACCAGGGGTCGCGCACGGCCGTGGTCGAGGCGGTCGTGGACAACGCTGGACGGCGGTTTCTCCCTGGCCAGTATGTGCAGATGCAGTTCACGACGGGCGAGCGCGCGGATGCCCTGACCGTCCCGACCGGCGCCGTGAGCCGACTGGGAGGCAAGGCCACGGTGTGGGTGCTCACGGGGGAGGATCAGGTGGAGCCGCGCGAGGTGACCACGGGGGGGGAGAACCCCGAACGAGTGGCGATCCTGAAAGGGCTCGGCGAAGGAGAGCGCATCGTGACCAGGGGACTCGAGGGGCTCTACGCCGGCGCTCGCGTGAGCGTTGTGGCCGCGGCGGCTCCGGCCGGGCAAACGGTGACCGACGCCAACCAGGGGATGCCAGGGATGGGTGGGGCCCCGGCGGCGAAGGTCGCGCAGGCTGGAGGCGGGGCGGCCCCCGCGGAGAAGCTCTCGATCACGCTGGCCAGCAATCCGGTGAAGCTCACCTCGGGCAACGCCAGGCTGCGGATCGAGGTGAAGGACGCGAGCGGCGCGCCCGTCTCCGATGCCAAGGTCGAGGTGAGCGCGGGGATGCCGGGAATGGACGTGCCCAAGACGGCGGCTCGTGCCGCCAAGGATGCAGGCGTGTATGAAGCCACCCTCAAGCTCGGCATGGCCGGGGCCTGGACGGTCCAGGTGACTGCGGCGCGCCCCCAGGGGGGGACGACCACTGCGAAACTCAACCTGGAGGCCAAGTGAGGCCCTCCGCGCTGATCCTGGAGACTATCATGCCATCCGGATCTTGTGTGAGTTATCCCCGTCGGGTGAGACTGGCCTTCGCCGGGCTCCTCCTGGGAGGAGCCTTGGCGCTGGGCTGGCGGTCGGCCAGCGCGGTGGAAGCGCTTCCGCGGATCGAGGGGCCGCTGACTGCGGAGCAGGCTGTGGGACTTGCCTTGGAGAAGAGCCTCCGGGTGAAAGCGGCCAGTGCCGATGCCCGTGCCATGGACTCGATGCGAAAAGAGGCGTTGGCCCCGTTCTGGCCCCAGCTTTCCGCCAACGGGTATCTCGTCGAGCAGCGGATGGCTCCCAACGTGTACACCTCCGCGGGCAACACCATGGCGCGGAACTATCAGGTCTTCGGCGCCGATCAGAACCGGGACGGGAACTTCACCGCCATGTACTCGCTCTTTGCCGGCGGCCGGGATTACTACGGCTACAAGGCAGCGGCGGCCCGGGCGGATGCGGCCAGGCAGATGCTGCAGGGCACCGGGGTGGACGTGGCCATGCAGACCCGGCTGGACTACATCGCCTCACTCCGCGAGGCGGAGAACGCCCGGGTGACCGCTGATCTGCTCAAGGCGGTGGAGGAGCGGCTGCGCGTCACGCGCGAGATGTTCGAGGCCGGCCGGGTCCCCCGCTACTACCTCTTGCGGGACGAGAGCGAGCGGGCGAACATCCTCCAGATGGATGCCACGGCGCGAAGCCGCGCCGAACAGGCCCTGATCGGGCTGAAGACCACGCTGGGTGTGGACCTCTCCTCGCCCATCACCCTGGCCGACACCCTGGAATACAAACCCGTGAAAGTCTCCGTCGAGGAGGGGATCCGCCAGTCGAGCGAGATGCACCCCGACATCCAGGCTGTAGTCAAGCAGCGGCAGGCGGCGGAATCCGAGGTCCGGGCGGCCTACGGGAATTATTTCCCTCAGGTTTCGGTCGCCTTCATGAACGACTGGATCTGGATGCGGAACCGGGACGAGCCCAAGAGCACTGATAATGGGTACTCGGTGGGCGTCGTGGTGACCTTACCGATCTTCGACGGCTTCATGCGGGAGAACGGGGTCGCCACTGCCAGGGCCAAGCTGGACAAGGTGGCCCAGGCGGAGGGCCTCGCCCGCCAGCAGGTGGCAAAGGAGGTGAATCAGACCGCCCTCATGCTGACCGCGGCGGAGAAGGGCGTGGAGGCGAGCAAGTTCGGCCTGGATCAGGCGGAGGAGGAGTTCCGCATCGTGCAGGAGCGGTTCCAGAGCGGGCGGGGCATCCAGGTGGAGATCCTGGACGCCCAGGCCAGCGTGACGCGCGCCCGCTTCAACGTGGTGGCGGCCCTGGCGGACTACAACTCCGCTCTGGCCCAGTGGCTCAGAGCCACGGGCCGGGCTCGGTAAGGCTGGAAGGGCATTTCCCAAGCGGGGAGGAGAGAAGGTATGAGGCGCGGGTGGCACCCCTTTGGCTTTCTCCTGCTCATCGTCACGACTGCGGGGCTCTCGATCGGCCCTGTTTGGGCGCAGCAGACCGGAATGGGCGGCACGGGTCAAGCGTCCGGGATGCAGGGCAGGCAAGAGAGAAACTCCGGCGTGAGTGCCAAGCCAGGCGTGGGTGGCATGTCGGCCATGGGAGGGCGCTCGAGCGCGGGCGCGGGTGGCACATCGGGCACGGGCGGGACATCCGGCATGAGTGGCATGTCGGGGAAGCTTCGCCCGCTCGGCTTGCCCGGCCTGCCCGGTCTGGGAGGCCCCTCCGGGATGTCGAGTCCGGGCGGGGTGTCGGGGATGAGTGGCCCGGCGAGCCCAGGGGCGATGCCCGGGGCCGGTGGCACGTCGGGTATCGGTTCGAGCCCCGCCATGAGCACCACGTCCGGCATGGGTCGGACATCCAGAACGGGAAGGACCTCCGGGACGGGCAGTATGTCTGGCCTGGGTGCGGGCTCGAGCCCAGGCGGGTCCAGTGCGGGAAGGACCGCTGGCCTGAGTGAGACGTTCAGCATCCCGGGCAAACAGGAGAGCGTGTCGGGCCGGAGCGGCATGTCAGGGATGCCGGGGAAGTAGTGGCTTGGTGGCTGCGGGGAGCATATCCACCCTGGCCCCGCTTCGAAGCCATTTCAGCGGGGACAAGCAGGCCAGGTGGGGGGGGCGGACTCAGGAGGCTTGCGATTTGGAGACGGGCGTGGTATTCACCGCCTATCTCCAAGGCCTCGGTTCACTGCGCCCGAGGCAGGTGGCGAAAGCGGTGAATGAGTCCACAGCCGTTAGCGTTCGTGAAGCCCCGATGACTCCGCAGGGGAGGATCCGGCCATGACGAGAGCAGGCGACGTGAATCCCCACGAGGCATTGCACCGGGAGGCCCAGGCGGTCCTGCCGGGGGGCGTGTCCTCGTCCATCCGGTCTAGCAAGGCGCTGGGACGGCCCTTCTACGTCAGCCGGGGGGAGGGGGCCTACCTTTACGATCTGGAAGGGCGAGAGTATGTGGACCTGCTGACCTCCCATGGCGCCACCATCTTGGGGCACAACCACCCGGGCATCCGCGCGGCCATCGAGGAGGCGCTCCGCTGTGGCATCGTGTGTTCCAGCGAGACGCCGGCCCAGACGCGCGTGGCGTCCGCGCTGGCGGAGATCGTCCCGTGCGTGGACATGGTCCGGTTCACCTGCTCCGGCACCGAGGCCACCATGCACGCCATCCGCCTCGCCCGCGAGTACACCGGGCGGGAGAAGTTCATCAAGTTCGAGGGCCACTTTCACGGCCTCCATGACTACGTCATGTGGAACTATGGTGGCTGGTCCTCCGCTGATGCGGTCGACTCGGATGGTCCGCCCAGCGCTCCCAGGCGCATCCCCCGCTCTGGCGGGATCCCGGCGGGGATCGCCGATTACGTGATCGTCCTGCCATGCAACGACCTGGAGGCGGTGCGCCGGGCCCTGTGGCTCCACGGTCATGAAATCGCGGCCGTCATCCTGGAGCCGATCCACTACAACGCGGGCTGCATCGTGCCGCCCAAGGAGTACCTGCACGGCTTGCGGGAGCTGACCCGGGAGTACGGCGTCGTCCTGATCTTCGATGAGATCCTGTCGGCGTTCCGGACGGGGCCCGGTTGCGCCCAGGCCTACTTCAACGTGGTCCCCGATGTCTGCACCATCGGCAAGTGCGTGGCGGGCGGCACACCCCTCTCCGTCTTCGGCGGTCGCCGAGAGATCATGGAACACCTGCGCCCCCTGGGAAATGCCGAGCACAGCGGCACCTACAACGGACACCTCATCCCCATCATGGCGGCGGAGGTGTGCCTGACCGAGATCCGGAAGCCGGGATTCTACGCTCACCTTTCCAGCCTGGCCGATCGACTCTACGCGGGGATGAACGACATCTTCGAGCGGCGGCGCTTCCCGGCGCGCTGCCAGGGGCTGGGCGCCCGGTTCGGCCTCTACTTCGGCTTCACGGAAGAGGTGCGGACCTATCGGGACACCGCACGGCAGGACGCCGAACTGGGCCTCAAGTTCTTCGCAGGCATGGCGGGGCGGGGCGTGTATTTCTGTGACGGTGGGGGAAAGCCCATGCACCACGGGTTTTCCGCCGCGCACACGCTGGCGGACATGGACCGCGTCCTCCAGGCGACAGAGGACACGGTCGTCTCCATGGCAGTCACGCGATAACCCCTCGGGTAGTCCAATCCATTCGGCGCCCGCTCCGTGCATCGTACATGCAGATGTGCGGCTTGACAACCGCCATCCCCCCTCGTATCCTGCTCTCAGAATTCTGCGCCGGGAATCCGGTCGTCCGCGGGGGAGCGGCTCCGTGGCCGGCAATCCTCGGGGAGGGGTGAATCGGGGAGTGGCCCAGCTTCGTTGCCCCGCCGTGGCCGGATGGGACTCAAGGTGCGAGCAGACTGGAGGCGAACATGGCAACCATGGAGATGCGTGGGTATCGGCGACAGATAGCGGGGAAGCTGCGACAATACGAGGGACATTTGACCAAGCTGGAGGGTCAGCTCATGATCCTTCGCGGGAGGGCCGAGCGCGCCACCGGTGAGGCCCAGGTCAAGCTCGGCGCTCTCCTGTCCGAGGTCGAGCGGGGGATCGACAGCGTGCGGGTCGCAGGCAACACGGCACTGGAGGGACTGGAGCGCGCGGCCGAGGCGGGGCAGGCCCTCATCAAGCAAATGAAGAGCCGGCTGGCGGAAGCCGAGGCGGCGGCCCCCACCGTCGTGGCCAAGGGTCGGGCGGCTGTCCACCGGGCGGCCATCGAGGCCAAGGCCATCCGACACGGCGTGAAGGTGGGTCTTCGCGTCGCCCGTCGCGTGTCGCGAAAGGTCAAGGCCGCCCACGCCTGACCGGCGGCCTGGACCGCCGAAGGCGCGTGTGCAGCGAGAAACCTCCGCGCCTTCCGGGGCGGGGGGCTGAGTGGCAGCGGCAGGCCGCGAGTTGATCCGGGAGGGATGAGGGGCCTCGGGTCACATCGTGAAGGAGGGCGGCGATGTCCAGCGGGTCGCCACGCACTGTGCTATCGCCCGACGGGACGTTTCGATCCAGCCAGACAGATGCGGTGGGCCGCTTTTGCGTGGCCTGCGTCTCCTACTACGAGACCCGTTCCCGGTTTCTCCCGGGTGAAGCAGTCGACTTTGTTCCGCCCAACTGCTACCACAAGGGCAGCATGAAGGCCGCCGGCTGGTGTGGAGGGGCTGCCTTCCAGGAAGGGATCCCCTGAGTCATTTTCGGAGGTTCGCCGCTGAGGGGGTGACCCACGAGGACGCTGGATCGCAAGACCGGGATGAACCCTCGCGGGGGCATCGATGAAATATCCCGAGGTCATCAGCAGTTGCTCCGAGGCAGCCTTGACGCGCCAAATGACTATTAACCCCGCGTAAAGAACTTTCTTTCACCGACACGGACGCCGCACTCCCGGGAGGGGGGACCCGCAGAGTGACTGCATCGATGTCGCCTATTCGGCCTCGGCATCCGGGCCGACCTTTCTGTCCCGCGCCTTCAAGTAGCCTCCCCATTCGCGCTCGGCAGCCCAGGGTCGCAAATAGAATCCAGGGAGAGGAGTTGCCCCGTGGAGCAAACGGAGCAGACGGCGCATCCGTTTGTCTGGGCGGCACAAGCTGCTTCGCACCAAGACCTACGACCTCGGCACCCGCCGCGGGTGACGATGGCCATCGGCCGTAAGGTGGGGTGGGGGCACACAGTGCCCGGGGAGATCTGAAATGCGAAAGATGATCAGATCCTTCCTATGTGTCTTGCTCTTGCTGCTGGTGATCGGGCCCGTCTTCTCCAATTCGGTGCTTCCTGCGGAGCCGACAAAAGCCCAGAAGCCCGTGGCCAAGCCGACCCCGCCTGCGGAGGCCGGAGGCGCTTCATCCGCTGCCGCCGGTCCCCTCCAGGTGAATGACACGCTTCCCGCCCCCCCCGGCTTTGTCCAGGCCTCGCAGTGTGTGGCCCGTGGAGGGTTTCACTACGTTCGGGAGGGTATGTCGGCCCTGCCGACGATCCTCGCCTATGACGAGCAGGGCAAGCTGGTCTCCATCGAGTACATCATCCCTCAGAGGCAGAGCAAGGACGCAGTGTCGTGGAAGGGGTTGCCTGGGGTGGCCGGCCGGTCAGTGGATCACATCAACATCGAGTTCTACCCGCCGGGACCACGTGCTGGGGGGCTTCCGCATTACACCGTGCATCTGTATTTCGTCTCCACAGAGGAGCAGGAGCGGATCTGCCCGGATAGTTCCAGGCAGGAACCGATCCTCCGGACGACGCGGTGACATGAGAATACTCCCTCACGAGCCTGCGCCCCCTGGAGTGGGCGCGGAGCCCGGGGAGGCTGTGTGGACGATGCAAGAGAATTGGAGCGTTGCCCATGATATGAGAGCGATGGAGGGTCGCCAGATGTGAAGCCGGCTCGCGATCTCCTGAAAGCCCGCCGCGGGATGGGACAGACTCCATGGGTACGCAGAAAGGATCTCACTCAGGCCTGAGACGCTCCGAAGCGAATTTACTCTTACTGAGGAGGAGAACCAATGAAGCGGATTGCCATTGCGGGAGTTGTTTTGGTCTTCACGATCGCGCTGGGGGCGGGGTGGGCTGGGGCCGCGGGGGATCCGGCAAAGGGCAAGGTGTCCTTTTCCCAGGTGTGTGCCGCGTGCCACGGCTCGAGCGGCAAAGGCGATGGGCCGGCCGCCGCCTCTCTCAACCCCAAGCCGCGCGACCTTTCGGATAAGGGATACTTGGCCGGCCTGAAGGACGATTACCTGAAAAAACTGATCAAGGAAGGGGGGCAGGCCGCGGGCAAGTCGCCCCTCATGCCTCCGTTGGGGGGCGCCTTGAAAGATGACGACATCGAGAACGTCATCAGCTACGTGCGCAGCCTCGCGAAATAATCCGGCCTGGGCGAGCACGCGGTAAACGTTCGGCATGTCGCACTGCAGCCCGCGTCATGGCGGGCTGTGACATCGTTCCGGAGTGGCAAGAAACGGCGGCCGAGGTCCTGAAGCGGGTTCGAGGGGCCGACGCGGAAGTCACCGGAGGCGAGAGCAGACTCCGTCGCAAGCTGGGCTGGGGGAACCTGACATGGCCGAAGACCGGTCCAAGAAGTTTCGAGTCGCTGTCCCCGACCATGGGTACTGGCGCCGCCAGATCAAGTGCCAGGATGCCTGTCCCGTGCACACGGACGCCCGCGGGTACGTGTCGGCCATCGCCGACGGGGACCTGGAGAAGGCATACATCATTGCGCGGGAGCCGAACCCCTTCGCCTCGATCTGCGGCCGTGTGTGCGCGGCACCCTGCGAGGCGGCCTGTCGCCGGGGCGACATCGATGCGCCGGTCGGGATCCGCGCCCTCAAGCGTTTCGTGACAGAAGGGTACGGCGTGGAGGCTCCCCTCCGCGCCGATCGGGACCGGCCCGCGGCAGAGGCAACTGGGCTGCCCCTGGTGGAGTCGGCGGCCGCGGTCCGGGAGATCCGGAACGCCGAGGATGCCACGGCATTGCGGCGGCTGGGGCAGATGGACCATCGGGGAAAGCGGAAGCGCGTGGCAGTCGTGGGCTCGGGGGTGGCGGGCCTCACCTGCGCCCACGATCTGGCCCTCCTCGGCTACCGGGTGACGGTCTTCGAGAAGCAATTGGTCGCGGGCGGGATGCTCCGGCTGGGGGTCCCCGAGTACCGCCTGCCCAGAGACCTCGTCCAGGCCGAGATCCAGGCCGTGCTGGACCTGGGCGTGGATCTCCGCACCAACTGCCCCATCGGACGGGATTTCTCGCTGGCAGAGCTCCGGGCCGAGGGGTATCAAGCCGTGTTCTTGGCCATCGGGTGCCACAAGGGGCGCGGCCTCCCCATCGAGGGGACGGACCTGGACGGTGTCTTCCGCGCCGTGGAGTTTCTCCTCAACGTTAACCTCGGATTCAAGGTGGACCTGGGCCAGCGCGTCATCGTGGTGGGAGGGGGGGACGTGGCCATGGACGCGGCCCGCACTGCGGCCCGCGAGGTGGCCGAGGCCGAGGTCCGAACCGCCCTGGACACCGCCCGTGCCGCGCTCCGGCAACCCGATGTGGACGCCATGCAGGCCATGCGCGAGGCCATGGACGTGGCCCGCGAGGCCGTGCGCGCGGGGGCCCGTGAGGTGCGGGTGGTCTGTCTGGAATCCTGGGAAGAGATGCCGGCCCAGCGCTTCGAGATCGAGGAAGCTGTCGCGGAGGGACTCAGCATCCACCCCCGCCTGGGACCCAAGCGCCTCGTCGGCCGGGAGGGCAAAGTGGTCGGCCTGGAGACGATCCGGGTCAACCGCATTTTCGACTCGGAGCGGCGGTTCAACCCCGAGTACATCCCGGGAACCGAGGAGGTGATGGCCGCCGATTCGGTGATCCTGGCCATCGGGCAGACAGCGGACTTGGAGTTCCTGACCCCTGAGCACGGCGTGGAGGTCACCCCGCGGGGGACCATCAAGGTGGATCCGGAAACCTTGGCCACGAGCGCCCCTGGGATCTACGCGGGAGGTGACGTGGCCTTCGGCCCCCGTATCTTCATCGAGGGCGTGGCCAACGGGCACCGGGCGGCCCGCTCCATCCACGAGTACCTGAGCGGCCAGAGCCTGGCTGTTTCGGCGGAGACGGGCTGGGTGCGACTCGACCATACGCACCAGGCGCTGCTGGGGCCTCCCGCCGAGGGGCCGCGTCTGCCCAGGGTTTACCCCGCATACCGAGGAACCTCCAGGCAAGAGCCTCCGGGTCTTCCCATCGACCGCCGGATCGGCATCGCCGAGGTGGAACTCAAGTACCCGAATGAGGCGGCCCGCGCTCAAGCCCGCCGATGTGTCCGGTGCGGGATCCACACCATCTTCGATGCCACGCGCTGCATCCTTTGCGGGGGCTGCGTGGACGTGTGCCCGGAGTACTGCCTGCGCATGGTGCCCGTGAGCCAGGTCGTGGGGGACGAGACGGTGACGTCCCTGGTCACCGCCGTCGCGGGTACCGCAGCGCCCTCGACAACGCCCGCCACGGTGATGATCATGGATGCCACGAAGTGCATCCGTTGTGCCTTGTGTGCTATCCGCTGTCCCACGGGCGCCATCAGCATGGAGGCTTTCCGCTATGCCGAAACCTGGAATGTCGCCTGAGACCTCGGCCCCCGAGAAATCGCGGCTCTCGCGCCGCGTCCTCCTCGGTACGGGCTGGTGTGGGTTCCTCCTCTCCCTCGTGGGACCCGCCCTGGCCAACATCCGGTTCCTCTTTCCCAACGTGGTCTACGAGGGGCCCACGCTCTTCAAGGTGGGCCGGCCCGAGGACTATCCCCCCGGGTCGGCAACGTTCCTGGAGGAGCAGCGGCTGTACATCCTCCGCGAGCCAACAGGGTTCCGCGCCCTGTCGGCGGTTTGCACGCATCTGCGCTGCACCGTGGGTTCCTTTGTGTCGGCCGGGGCGCAGTGGAAGGAACCTCACGCGCGCTGCCCCTGCCACGGCAGCGTCTTCGCCAGGGACGGCCGGGTTCTCCAGGGGCCGGCGCCGCGGGCCCTGGATTTTTACCGCGTGAGTCTCTCCCCCGACGGGCGGCTCCTAGTGGATACGGCGGCCGTTGTGAACAAGGACGACCTCTTCAAGGTGTGATCTCGCCGTTGAGGTTTGAGGAAGGACGCGCGCCATGGCGGATGAGAGGCACACGCAAGTGGCGGAGCCGGGGCTTCGGATGCGGATCTGGCGGTCCGTCTTCCGGCACGACTACCCCCAGACGGACCTGGACCGGATGTCCACCATGGTCACCAACTTCTTCCTGCACCTGCTCCCGGCCAAGGTGCACCCGAACTCCCTGCGACTCACATATACCTGGGCCCTCGGGATGATCGCATTCTTGCTGATGGTTCTCCTGTTCGTCACGGGCTTTCTTCTCATGTTCTTCTACATCCCGTCCACGGACTGGGCCTACCACAACATGAAGGACCTGCAGTTCGTCGTCTCCTTCGGCCCGCTGCTCCGGAACATGCACCGCTGGTCGGCCCACGGGATGGTGGCCGTGGTGTTCATGCACATGTGCCGGGTCTTTTACACGGCCTCCTATCGCCCGCCCCGCGAATTCAACTGGGTCCTGGGCGTGATTCTCTGGTTGGTGACTCTCTTTCTGAGCTTCACCGGCTACCTGCTCCCCTGGGATCAGCTCGCCTTCTGGGCGATCACCGTGGGGACCAGCATCGCCAGCTATCCGCCCTGGATCGGGGACACGATCCGGGTGCTGATGCTCGGGGGCAACACGGTCGGTCAGGGGGCCTTGCTCCGCTTTTTCGTCCTGCACGTCGCGGTGCTGCCGGGTGTCCTTGCTCTCCTGGTGGCGATCCACTTCTGGCGTATCCGGAAGGACGGGGGCCTGTCGCGTTCCGCCGGCGCGGGCCCCGTGCCCGCCGACGGCCGCCCCTTCGCCCCCGGTCCGCTCAAGACCTACACCTTGATGGAGGTGGTCCGGGGGACCTCGCCGATGGTGGGGGCGCAGGCGCCGGAGGAGGAGCTACCCTCGTGGCCGCACCTCTTGTTCCGCCTCGTGGTCCTGTCCCAGGTGGTGCTGGCCGCGATCATGCTGCTCGGGATCTTCTTCGATGCGCCCCTGGAGGAGCTGGCCAACCTCACCCATCCGCCCAACCCGGCCAAGGCCCCCTGGTACTTCCTCGGACTGCAGGAGCTGGTCAGCTTCTCGGCCCTGATCGGGGGGGTGGTCGTCCCGGGCCTCCTGGTCGCAGGGCTCATGAGCATCCCGTACGTGGACCGGGTCGGCGAGGGGGAGGGCGTCTGGTTCACCTCACTGCAAGGAAAACGGATCACCCTGGTATCCCTCCTGGCCACGGTCCCGTGCACGCTGCTCCTGATCTACCTCAACGCACAGTTCGGCATCCGGCGCCTGTTCCCGGGAGCCCCCCAGATGGCGGCGGATCTTCTGAACCCGGCCACGCTCCTCCTGGTGGGCGTCGCGGCCTACTCGGTGCTGGTTGGCTGGCGCACGGGCTCACGCCGGATGGCGGCCATTGCCCTGTTCTCGTCCTTCCTATCTGCGTACGTCCTCTTGATGGTCATCGGCACGTTCTTCCGCGGGCCCAACTGGGACTGGGCGTGGCCATGGTGAAAGGAGGGCGGTCATGAACCGACGCTGGCTCTGGGCCTTCGCCATCCTGGGCCTCCTGAACGCGGCGCTCTTTCTCACGGCGCTGTGGAGGGACTACGATCGGGAGTGGAAGGCCTACCAGCGCGACTTCTTTGCCCAGGAGGGACGGCGGGCCCGGACCGCCCGGGAGGAGGCGGCGGTGCGGGGTCGGCGCTACGAGCTGATCCAGATCCCCGTGGCCGGGACCGCCCGGATGGATCGGTGCGCCACGTGCCACCTGGGCGTGGAGGATCCCCGATTCGCCGATGCGGCGCAGCCCTTCCGCACGCATCCGGCGATCCCGAAGCATCCCTTCGAGAAGTTCGGGTGCACCACATGCCACGGGGGGCAGCCCCTGGCGACGACGGTCCGGGATGCCCATGGCCGGGTTCCCTTCTGGGAGGAGCCGCTCTTGGAAGGGGAGTACCGTCAGGCCTCCTGCGGGGGCTGCCACCTAGGGGCGAACCTCCCCGCTGCTCCCGTCTTGGCCCAGGGGCGACAGCTCTACCTCCAGCGGGGTTGCCTGGCGTGCCATCGGATTCGCGGAGTCGGAGGGATCCTAGGGCCGGACCTTACCTTCGTGGCGAGCCGCCGCCGCGACCCCGCGTGGCACCTCCGGCATTTCCGCGATCCGCAGTCCACGTCGCCGGGATCGATGATGCCTCCGTTCACGGGTCTGGCGGAGGCAGAGCTGAAGGCGTTGACCGTGTACATGTTGAGTCTCCGCGAGATGCCCTCGGCCCTGTTGGCATCACCCCCAGTCCAGGCGCCAACGCCAAGCGCGTCCGCAGCGACGCCGAAGACAGCGGCGGCTCCTTCGGCCGCGGCGGGGAGCACGGTCATCGCCGCAGGGGTGCCGGCGTCGGGCGAGGTCGTCCAAGCCGCTCGCTCGAGCCGGGCCAGAAAAGGTCTTGGCCGATAAAGGGTGCACCGCTTGTCACGCCATCGGTGTTGTGGGTGGGAGGGTGGGGTCCGATCTCACCGCCGAGGGAACCAAACCAGGCCGGGATCTTGAGTGGCATGCCACGCATTTCCGGAATCCTTCCGGCGTGGTTCCCGGCTCCACCGTGCCGCCCCTGGCTGACCTGCCAGACGACGACGTCAAGGCGCTCGCAGAGTACATGCTGCGTCTCAAGTGATCGTTCCGGTAACCAGGGTGGAGGGGCACCATTCAAATGGAGGGCGGGCGATGAAGCTTACATGGATCATATGGGCATGTGTGTGTCTGCTGGGAGCGGGATTCACGATCACCGCCAACTCCATGGCTCAAACCGTCTCGCCGAGCAACGTAGCCATGGGCGGGAAGCTCTACGACAATTGGTGGAAGGCGGTGCCCGGCGTGAAGGAACCCGTCGGCGATCATCCCCTGTGGGCCACGCAAACCACCAACAAGCGGAAGGGACTGGACACGTGGCGCTGCAAGGAGTGCCACGGCTGGGATTACCGGGGGAAGGACGGTGCGTATGGCTCTGGCTCCCACAAGACCGGCTTCCCGGCCGTTATGGCTGCGCAGGCCAAGAGCGTGGACCAGATCAGAGCCATCTTGAAAGGCTCCGCCAATCCCAAACACGATTTCTCTTCGGCCCTGGATGACGCGGCCCTCACCAACCTCGCCACTTTCTTGAAGCAAGGGCTGGTGGATCTGACCCCGGTCATTGATGCCAAGACGAAGAAGCCGGTGAAGGCGGACGAGACCCGTGGCAAGCAGTTATTCGCCGTGTGCGCCGCGTGCCACGGTCCCGAGGGGAAGAAGCTGAACTTTGGTAAGCCGGACGAGCCTGAATACGTGGGGACAATCGCCAAGGATAATTCCTGGGAGTTCATCCACAAGCTCAGAGTTGGCCAGCCAGGGGCGAATCCGCCGATGCCCACCGGACTTGAAATGGGGTGGAGCCTGCAGGATGTCCTGGACATCCTGGCCTACTCCCAGACCCTGCCGGAGAAATGAGAGCCTGTGGAAGAATAACGCTGACGCGCGGCCTCCACCCCGTTGAAAGCTTCGCGGCCGATCCTTCATCAGGAGCATCACACGGCAGGATACCACCAATCCGTCGAGCGTGGGAAGGTCTGAAGAGGAGGGAGCGCGATGACTGGGAATGCGTTGGGAGTGATGCTAGCGGGGCTGCTGGCGATCGTAGGCCTCGCGGAGGCAGGGACGCCCGCCCGCGGCTCGCCCCCCCAATTGAATGCCAAGGGATATACGAGCAGCGAGGTGTGCGCCCAATGCCACGAGGATATCTACAATACCTGGAAGAACTCGCTCCACGCCCTGTCCCTCTCTGACCCGGTCTTCGACGCCGCCTACTGGGAGGCAATCAAGCTGAGCAAAGGATCCGCCAGAACCCTTTGCCTGCGCTGTCACGCCCCCACGACGCGGATCACCAAGGACTATGACCGGAAGTCTCCAATCACCGAGGAAGGAGTCACCTGCGACTTTTGCCACACTATTCAGGCGGCGAATCCCTTGGCCGCCGGCGAACCCTACACCATGCGTCCGGGGCTGACGAAGTGGGGTCCCATCCGCGACGCCGAATCGCCCGTCCACAAGGCTGAGTATTCTGTCACACACACCATGTCGCAATTGTGCGGGGGCTGTCATGAGTATCGGGCACCATCCGGCGCGGTCCTCATGGGCACCTATAGCGAGTGGCTCGCGGGTCCGTACCCCGCACAGGGAATGCATTGTCAAAACTGCCATATGCCGGTAGGCGAGGGGCGGGTGGTGCGTCCTGAGGTGAAGGCCACGACGCGCCCCATAAACCTGCATAACATCCAAGGGGGGCATTCTCCCGACCAGATCCGGAAGGCAGCTCGGGTTGAGGTCCGGGAGATGCGACGGACGGAGGGCGGCTATCAAGTCTTCGTGACGGTCGAGAACGTGGGTTCGGGTCACATGATCCCGACGGGCGTCCCGACTCGGCAAATAGTCTTGGTGGTGCAACTCCGGCGCGGGCAGACTGTGCTAGGAGAAAAGCAGACGGTCTTCCGCAAGGTGGTTGTGGACGAGCAGGGCCGTGAGTTGCGGACCGACGCCGAGGTCTTCTTGCGTGGCGCGGCAATCCGTAGCGACAACCGGATTCCGCCTAAGGGCATACGCGAGGTGAGCCTGTTCTTCCCGTACACTGGTTCACCGGACGTCGTGGCGGAGGCCAAGCTGTACTACCGCTATCCGGTGGTCATCAGCAAGCCGGAGGAGATCATGCTCGAGATGGCGGGCGCCACCCGTTCTGCGCCCTGACTCCGATGCGTTTCGCGAGGCGGCGCCGAATCCCGGAAGAACAACGGAAGCATTTCACGGGGTGTGGCATTTCCGCTACTGGCCTGTGTCATTTTCCGCAGAACTCTCGTGTTGGAGGGATAAGTTGCTGTAGGACTTGAGTAAATGCCTGTAGGACATAAGAGGACAGGAGTCACTTGTATGCTGCGCGTGGATTCGTTTGAGAAAAAATTGTTGGCTTCACTCAATTTGAGTGAGGTGCATTGCGTGTTGGGAATTCTCCAGTATTCAACGGTGGTTCGGACAGGCGAACAAATCATGAGGCAGGCGTCCTACAGATTACGAGCAAGAAGTGGCGGATGTCATGGGTAAACATGGCTCTGTGGCGGCATAGGTCTCGCATTGGCTCTTTCAGCGAAAGGTCCCGGCCCATGACCCGGCCCGTGAATTGGTGAGAGGTCGGCTCCAAGGACTATGGGAGGGTCTCCTGCACATGGAGAAGAATTCGGTTCCCTGTGGAAGGCGGGGAATTCCCAAAGCAGCCCTTCTTGCCGGCATCTTGGCTGTCTCCGGTTGCGCGACAGTCGAGAAACCACAGGTTGCCGACTTGCTCTGGCCCGCGCCTCCCCTGACCCCTCGCATCAAGTTCGTGGGGGTGCTCCGGAACCAAGACGATCTGGGCGGCAAGAGTTCCGGTGAGATCCTGGCGCAAGCTCTCCTCGGCCCCGAAAAGAACCTGAAATCGCTTCAAAGACCGATGGGCGTCGCCCCCTCGCGGGACGGCAAGCGCCTGTACGTCACGGACCCGGGGATCCCGGGCGTCGTTGTTTTTGATCTTGCGGCACGCCGGGTGTCGCTCCTCGGCGGAGAGACGGAAACCTTCAAGGCGCCATTCGGGGTCGCCGTTGACGACAGGGACAATGTCTATGTCGTAGATACCGCGGCCAAACTCGTCAGAGTCTTTGGACCTGCCGGAAAATTCCTCCAGAATATCACGCATGAGAGCCTGGAGCGCCCCACAGGAATTGCCGTCGATCCAACCCGCGGCAGGATCTACGTCGCCGATTCATCCAAGATCAGCTCGGAGAATCATGTCGTCCGGATCTTCGATATGCAGGGAAGCTATCTGAATGCATGGGGGGGCAAGGGGGATGCAGAGGGCAAGCTCTATTTCCCCACGTACCTCGCTCTGGATGGCGCAGGTGACTTGTACATCAGCGATACGATGAACGCGAGAGTGCAGGTGTTCGATCCGGAAGGCCGTCATATCCGGACTTTCGGACAGCGGGGAGACGCCCTGGGCATGTTTGACAAGCCGAAGGGCGTGGCGCTGGACAGCTTCGGAAACGTGTATGTGGTGGATTCGTCTTGGAGCAGCGTGCAAATCTTCAATCAACGCAGCGAGCTGCTCCTGTTCTTCGGCATGCGGGGACGGATGCCGGGTCTCCTATTCAATCCCAACGGCATTGCCATTGACAAGGACAACCGGATCTATGTGGCGGATGCCTTCAACGGCCGGGTCGGCATCTACCAATTGATCAACACCAAGGCGGAGGACAGCCTCGTGTCGCTGCCGCCGCAGACCGAGAAAGGAGGTGAACAGGACAAGCGAGCTGAGTCCAAGGAGTCCCCAGCCTTAACCCCCAACCAGGGAAAGGAGAACTATTGACATGCGGGCAATCCTGAAGCTAAGTCTCGTTGCCCTGGCGCTGGTTGCGCTCTGGGCACTTGTGCCGAGCGACACAGGGGCGCTCACCGGGCCGCACTCTGGCTTCGGAGGCTGCACCGGCTGTCATACCCCACACGCAGCCAGCGGCGGCACCGTCCTCCTGTGGGGCAGGACCCTGTCAACCAAGAACTTCTCTTGGAGCGATGCCACGGCGACGACGCTTGGGACGAGCCTGGTGAATTTGCTGCAAGCAGCGACCAAGGTCACGTCCGGGGTCGAGTCCACAAAGTACTGTCTCTCCTGCCATGACGGGTCGGTCACGAACATCCCGTTTGGCACCCAGATAGGAACCGGGGACCTGAGGGGCACCCATCCTGTGGCCGTACCCTATCCGTTTGGAGGAGTGGCGAACAAGTACAATGGCGTCACGACCGCCAACGTCGCTGTCGGTACTGCTGTCTCAGGGAAATGGGTTGCCAGCCCCAACCAAACAAAGGTGAAGCTCTTCAGCGATCCGACAGCCACCGCACCCAACAATCGGGGGATCGAGTGCGCGTCGTGTCACAATCCCCATGATGACGTGACCTTTCCTCCGTATCTCCGCGACACCATTACCAACAGCGCCCTGTGCACGAACTGCCATGCGAACTAGCGGGAATTCGTAACCCTGGGGGAGGCCTGGTTCGGAGGGGGGAAGGAGCCAGGCCTCTTTTTCGGCCAGCGTTTTCCACCCCGGAGTGATCACGCCATCCTGGGAAAGGCAGACGGATGGGAGCCCTTCCGGATGAGGCATGAACCGGACGAGGCCTCGTGCTACGTGTTATTCCGAGAGGTCCGGTGGCCGAACGGGATCAGGTGCCCCTACTGTGAGCGGAGCCGGGTGACCACCCACTCGAAGTCCACTCGAACGCCGCGGCTGCGGTACCTCTGCCTCGGCTGCCGCCGGACGTTCACGGATCTCACCGGAACGCCCATCGCCCGAACCAACCTCCCGTTGGTGACATGGTTTCGCTGCCTTCGGCTTCTCGGCAGGGGCCGCGGGACCTCCGAGCTTGCGAAGACTCTCGATGTAAAGTGGGACACGGCGGCACATATGGAAAGGCAGTTGGCGCTGGCCCTGCGTCGGCCCGGACTGGTTCAGCAGCTCCGTGAGATCCTGGGCAAGGCTTGAGCATGAGTCGCGGCGCCGTGGGTCCGGAGAGGCTTCTGGCGATTTCGATCGGTTTCTGCTTCTTCCTATCCGGGGCCTCAGGCCTGGTTTACGAGATCGTCTGGATGCGGATGCTGGGCTTGGTCTTCGGCCACGCGGTGTTCGCGGTGACCACCGTGCTCGCGGCCTTCATGGGCGGCCTCGCCCTCGGAGCGGCCCTGCTTGGACGGCTGATCGACCGGTGGGGGCGGCCGCTTCGTGTATACGCCGTCTTGGAGGGCGCGATCGGTCTGTATGCCCTGGTCGCTCCGGCCCTCTTCGCCGCGGCTCAAACGGCATACGTATGGTTGTATCGAACGCTCGGGCTCTCCCTGCCGGGCCTCACCTTGATCCAGTTCATCCTGGTGTCCCTTATCCTGCTCGTTCCCACGACGCTCATGGGCGCCAGCCTGCCGGTGCTCGGCAGGTTCTTCATCCGGCACCTGGATGGGCTCGGCAGAAAGGTCGGTGATCTCTACGCGCTCAACACGGCCGGTGCGGTGTTGGGTTCCGCCGCCGCCGGATTCTTCCTCCTTCCGGCACTCGGAGTTACGGTCACCACGATCCTGGCTGCCGCGGCGAATCTCGGGATTGGAGCCTGGGCTCTGATGGCAGATCGGTGGGGAGGAGCTCTCTCCGAAGCGTCCGCCCTGCGCCCCCGCGCAGAGGAATCCGTGCCCCCGGGGCTCCCGGCGGATGGGCCGCCCACCCTCCCGATGCGGTTGGTGCTGATCGGCGTCGGCATTTCGGGGGCGGCGTCCATGATGTACGAGGTGGCCTGGACGCGGGCACTCCGCCTGGTCGTCGGCAGTTCCATTTACGCCTTCAGCGCGATGCTCACGACCTTCCTGGTCGGGCTCGCGCTGGGGAGTTTCCTTTTCGGCAGGATCTGGGGACGACGGCGGGTGGAGCCGATCCTCTTTGCGTGGTTCGAGATAGCGGCGGGCCTGACGGCGCTTCTCCTCATTCCCACCTTTGCCCGGTTGCCGGAACTGGTCCTGTCGCTTTTCAGTGTGCTGTCTCCCTCTGCGGGCGGGGCGGTCCTGATCCAGTTCGCGTTGAGTTTCCTGGTCATGATCGTCCCGGTCACCGTCATCGGCGGCACCTTCCCCTGTGCGGTGCAGATCTGCTCACGGGCGCTGCCCCGGCTGGGTCGGGACATCGGTACGGTGTACTCGGTGAACACCACGGGGACGATCGCCGGGGCGGTCCTCGCCGGGTTCTTCCTGATCCCCTGGCTGGGGGCGCAGGGGGCCATGACGCTCGCCGCGGCGCTGAACACCGCTGTCGGACTGGCGGTCCTGGCGGCCGTGCCCTGTGTCCGACCGATCCGGCGACTGGCTGGGATCCCGATCGCTCTGCTCTTCCTGGTCGGGATGCTGCTCTTCCCCGGCTGGGATCGGCAGGTGATGCTGGGCGGCGTCTCGATCTACGCCACGAAGTTCACCTCCGCACCGGATCCGGCCGCCCGCTTCCGCGAGGAGATCTCGTCTCGACAGCTCGTCTTTCACAGGGAGGGACTGAATTCGACGGTGGCAGTCGAACGAACGGACCGGGCCACCTCACTCAAGGTGGACGGAAAAGTGGACGCCAGCAATGGCGTTGACATGGCGACCCAGCTCATGTCGGGCCATCTGCCGGTCCTGCTCCATCCTCGTCCGGAGCGGGTCCTGGTCATCGGCCTGGGAAGCGGCGTGACGGTCGGCGCGCTGGCGCAGCACGCTGCGATCCGGGAGATCACCGTGGTCGAACTAGAGCCGGCCGTGGTGGAGGCGTCCGCGTTCTTCACGAAAGAAAATCGGAGCGCCCTGGCCGATCCGCGCGTCCGGGTGGTGATTGCGGACGGGCGAAACTTCATTCTGGCGGACACGCAGCGATATGACGTGATCACGTCCGAGCCCTCGAATCCGTGGATGGCCGGCGTAGCCAATCTCTTCTCCCTGGAGTTCTACCGCCTGGCCCGCCAGCGGCTGGCGGATGGCGGCCTCATGGTCCAGTGGCTCCACGGGTATTCCCTCTTCCCGAGGGAACTCAGGATGATCGTGAACACGTTCGGGCAGGTGTTTCCCCAGTCGACCCTGTGGGCCACGATCCCCGGTGATTACCTGATGGTGGGCGCAGCCTCACCCCTCCCCGTGGATTATGCCCTCCTGGAGCGACGCATCGCCGCGTCGCCGACGGTGCGGGAGGATCTGGCGAGCCTTCGGCTCGACTCGCCCCTCGACCTGCTGACCTTTTTCCTGCTGGATGAAACCGCCCTCGCCAGGCTTGCCGACGGGGTCCCCGCGAACACCGACGACAAGCCCCTGCTGGAGTTCGCGGCCCCGCTGGCCCTGTATGCGGACACGATCGGCGAGAACACCCGTCTGCTCCGGTCGGCCCGGGGCGCGGAGTTGCCGAGGATCACGAACCTCCCGGCGGGGCTCCTGGAGCAGCGGCGGGTGCATTTCGCCCGGGTGTATTGGGCGCGGGGAGAGAAGGCGGAGGCGCTGGACCAGCTCCGCAAGGCGCCGCCGCTGGATTCGGAGGACGTGGCCTCCCAGGTCGAACGGGCAAAGCTGCTGTTCTCCCTGGGAGAAATTGCCCAGGCGACGGCCGAGTTGGCTCGCCTGTCGCGGCTTCGGCCCAGCGACCAGCTCCTCGCGAGCTATCGGAAGGTGGGGACCATCCTGCAGCAGATGAGGGCGGAGGAGGCCGTCGCGCAACACGGTCGAACCCGGTTGGGAGACCCCAATCTTGCCGAGGCGCACAACAATCTCGGCATCTTCTACACGCGACTGGGAATCCGGTTTGGCGAGCCCGCCTTCTTCGAGCTGGCGGTGGATGCGCTGAAGGATGCCCTGAGCCTGGAGCCCCAGTCGTACGCCGCGCTGAACAATCTGGCGAACGCCTACTTCGAGCTGGGGCGACTGCCGGAGGCGGCCCAGGTGTACCAGCAGGTGATCGACCTGGCGCCGGGTCTGGCCGAGGCCCGGTTCAATCTCGGTCTGGTGTACGAGAAACAAGGGAAATCTGACCCAGCGGCGCGGGAGTTTCAAGCCGCCATAGCCCTCAACCCCGCGTGGGAGCTTCCGCGCGTGAGCCTGAACCGGCTCCGCGCCCCCAGCGCTTCCCGCCAGTGAGGTGAGGAGTATGAGGCAGACCATGAGAGCCAGTCGAGTTGTGGCGTTCCTCCTCCTCGGGATCGGCCTCGGCCTGGCGGGGCCGCTGGCCGCCCAGCCGCCTCCCGCTCCCCCCCAGACGCGAGGCAAGGCGGTCTACGAGACGCATTGCGCTGTCTGTCACGGTGTGGACGGGCGCGCCGACACCCCGGTGGGGCGCCTGCTGAAGCCGCGGCCCCGCAATTTTTCGGATCCGGTGGAGATGGCGCGCCTGACCGTGGACCGGATCTACCACGCGATCAAAGAGGGTCGGCCGGGAACGGCGATGGCCGCCTGGGACCAGGTGCTGAGCGAGACAGAGATCGGCGATGTGATCGACCACATTCACAGTCTCGCTCCGCCCCGCGGCCCCGGGCTCTCGGCCGAGCAGATCAGCCTGGAGGTTGGCCGCCGGATCTACCAGCGGGAGTGCGCGACCTGCCACGGCGTAGAGGGAAGGGCCGACACCGAGGCGGCAAAAGTGCTCAATCCCCATCCCCGGAATTTCAGTGACCCGGTCGAAATGTCCCGGGTGGATGACGGTCGGATGTACACCGCCATCAAGCTGGGTCGGCCCGGGACGGCCATGGGCGGCCGGGGGGAACTGCTGAGCCCGACGGAGATCATTGACGTGATGCGGTACATCCGAACCCTGGTCAAGCCGCTGCCGGCGGGCATGACGCCCGCGCGCCTCGACGTCGAGGTGGGCAGGCAAATCTACGGGGACCACTGCGCGGCGTGCCACGGCGAGAAGGGCGACGGCCAGACCCCCCTCGGCCAGGGGCTCCTTCCCCGTCCAGCCGACTTCACCAACGCGCAGAAGATGGCCTCCATCAGCGACAGGGATCTGACCCAGGCGATTCTTCGCGGGAGGCCGGGGACGTCCATGGCGCCGTGGCGCGGCGTCCTGAACTCGGAAGACGTCCGCCGAGTCGTCCGCTTCATCCGTCAAACCTTTCAGCGTGCCCCGTAGTCAGTCAGTCGCCCCGAGGAGGGAAGCGCGGTGATCTGGAGGCGCTGGATGCCGGGAGTCGCGGCAGGGTGTCTGGCAGTGACGCTGCTTGCCGGATGTAGTGCGGACACTCGCCAGAAGGTCCTGCCCATCTTTTTCGACGGCGTTCCGGCGGAGGGGGCGCAGGAGCCTCTGCCTCCAACCCGGCGCGTCCGCAGGGATCTGCTGCGGGAGATCGAGGATCTCAAGCGAGAGCTGCAGCAGGCCCAGGAAGCCGCAAAGTTGAGGGGAACGGGCGCACCGACAGAGGAGCCGCAGCATCCCGCGGAGAAGGCCAAGACATGGGAGGAGGCAGCGGAGGCGCTCCCGAAGGATGCCGCCGGCCGCGCGGATTGGGTGCAGGCGATCCAGACAGGTGCGATCACGCCTCGACCCGGGGTTGACGCGAAGGGACCGGAGCAGGCGGCACTCGATCTTGACGTGGATCTAGTTGCTTCCCCGAGCAAGCTCTTCTCGGTGGCGTTCCCCCACAGCGCGCACACCCGATGGCTCACGTGCGGGAATTGCCATCCGGCCATCTTCCCATTGAAACGAGGAGCCGAACCGACCGTGGTCACCATGGCCAAGATACAAGCGGGGGAGCAGTGCGGGGTCTGCCATGGGAAAGTCGCCTTCGGCGTCAGCGAGGAGTGCGCCCGCTGCCATACGAAGGTCCCGCCCAAGGGGGACTGGCGGCCCAGCGAGGAACCCAGGAAGCCGATCGAGCGGGCCACCCGGTGGGATGACGCCGCGAAGCTCCTCCCGGTCACGGCGGGCGGGCCCGATTGGGTCAAGGCTCTGGCCGAAGACGTCATCGCGCCCCGACCCGGCGTGGGTGCCAAAGCGGCCGATCAGCCGGTGTTTCCCCTTACCATCGACCGGGTTCCTGTCGATCAACCCATCTTCAAGGTGGTCTTCCCCCACGAAGCCCATACCGCGTGGTTGGGTTGTGACAACTGCCACCCGGACCGATTTCAGATGCAGGCGGGCGCCACACCCATCAACATGGGCCTCATCTACGCGGGCCAGGCGTGCGGGGCCTGCCACGGGAAGGTGGCGTTCCCCCCGACGGCGTGCGGCCGGTGTCATCCCGCCATGGGAGGGGGATAGGCATGGGATACTTCGGACGACTTGGGGCCGGATTCCTCCTGGCAAGCGTGCTGGCGACTGCGGCGCCGGGGGTTGATGGGGACATTGTCTTCAAGCGCAAGGGCGGGGAAGGGGGCATCCCGCCCAGCATCTTCCCCCACTGGGTCCATCGCATCCGGTACAAGTGCTACGCCTGCCATGATTCGCACTTCAAGATGAAGGCTGGAGCGAATGACATCACCATGGACGCAATCGCGGAGGGGAAGTATTGCGGGGTCTGTCACGATGGCAAGACGGCATGGGCGGTGAGTTTTCAGACCTGCAACCGTTGCCACGTGGCGCAATGAGCGCGCGGCCGGCTGGGCGACAAACCTGGGTGCTGTGCGTGGCGGGAAGCGTCCTCTTTTTTTTTTGGACGGGCGCGGCGGTTGCGCAGGAGTTCCGTCTGGGCACCTGGGAAGGCGCCGTCGAGACCCTCTTTGACTTCGACCGCCAGGATACCACCACGACCGGCTCCCCACAGAGTCGTTTTCAGAGCACGCTCGCCCTGGAACAGCTCACCCTGCGGAACGTCGGGGCCTATATCTTCGATCCCAGGATTTTCACCTTTTCTCTTGGGGGGACCTTTGGGCTTACCCAGGAGTGGTTCAAGACGGATACCGAGAGCGGCTTCCGGGATGGCAACCTGTGGGGGTATGACGCCTCGGCCAGCCTCCTCCCGGACCAGGCCTACTCCCTGAACCTGTTCGCCAACCGGAATCAGTACTTCTTACCCCAGGAGCTGGCGGGCCGGACCCAGCTCACAACCGAGAACTGGGGGGGGACGCTCTTTGCCAAGCGGTTGTACATTCCCTCGTCGCTGTCCTTCGTGCAGGAGTTCCGGGATGACATCTCTCGGACCGGCGACGTCACCACGCGGCGGGAAGAGCGTCGGAACACCATCCGGTATGAGGGGCTGCGGGGGTGGGTTGACAGCGAGATGGATCTGCGCTACGAGTTCGTGGACCTTTCGGATTTGACCCTGCCGAGCCTCAGCTACCGGAGCCACGAAGGGGCGTTCAACTATAGCCGGGACTTCGGGACGGAGCTGAACTGGTATTGGGATTCCAGGCTGCGAGGGTACTGGCGCACGGGGGTCGCGGACTTGACGAGCTTCACGGCGGATGAGGTCTTGAGCATCGACCACAGCGATCGGTTCCGGACCTCCTATGGCTACCATTATCTGCTCACGGACACCCAGGGGGGGAATGCGGCCACCCACACGGGGGATTTCTCGTTACGCCACCAGTTGTACGAGAGTCTCGTCACAACCCTGCGGCTCAACGCGACCCTCCAGCGGCCCCCGGATGGCCGGCGGGACACGTACCGCAGCCGCCTGGATCTCAACTACACGAAGCGCCTGCCTGGGCAGGGTCTGCTGACTGCCGGTCTGGGAGGAGGACTGCAATACGAGGATGATCGCTCCAGTTCCAGCGAGAGCTTCGTTCCCCAGGAAACGCTCACCTTCGCAACTCCCATCGCGCTCCCGATCGCCCTGCAGAATCCGTTCGTCGTCGCCTCGTCCGTTGTGGTCACGAAAGTGGCCGTGGGGCCGTTGCCCGCCGGCTGCATTCAACCACCGGGCCCGCCCACACCATTGGTTCTCGGGCAAGACTATAACCTTCAGAATGTCGGGGATTTCACCCAGATCGTGCCGATCACCTGTGCCGGGGTCACGCCGGGCATCAACCCGGGGGACACGATCGCCGTGGATTACCGCTTCGCCGTCTCTCCCTCCATCAGCTTCCTGAGGACGATCTGGCATGCCGACCTCAGCCTGGACTACCGCTGGATCCGGCCCTACTATTCCCACGAACAGATCGACGAGCGGCTGCTGTCGGGTCAGGATGGCCAGTTCCTGAACGACCAGCGCTCGGATGCCGCCGGCATCGAATTTCGCTACATCGGCAATCGCCTGTACGGAAGCGTCCTGGGCGAGGTGCGGCGGTTCAGATCGACCCGCCTGAGCTTCGACAGCGCTCGGAGCAGTCAGTTCCTGACGTTCGTGATCCTCCCTGCGCTGACGTTCAGCCTGAATGCAGAGGAGAGCTTCTATGACTACCAGGATCCAGATCGTCAGGTCCGGAGCCTGGCCGGGCGCGCCACCCTGACCTATGCGCTCAACGCCAGCCTCTTCGCCGAAGCCCTCGGAGAGATCCGGTGGCTCAAGGATACGCTCAATCCCACGGAGCGGAACACCGAGATCACCTTTCGGTTGCGCTGGCTGATCCGCAGAATCGAGGTGAATCCCACCCTGCAGTTCTTCGACCGGCGGCGCGGTGACACCGACACCAAGGAGTATCGCGTGGTTCTCCAGGTCATCCGCCGGTTCTGAGGGTGCGTCGCGGGGATATCGGGGGGCGACCTTCGTGAGATTCTATTCAGGCATGCTCCGTGGTCATTGGTCCTTGGTCATCTGGATTCTCCTGTCCGGGGTTCTCACGGGTTGCCTGAGCAGCAGTCAGGAGGCGACGCTCACGGCCCCCGGCTCTCCACCCCAGGTTTGGCCGCCACCGCCGCACCGCCCGCGGATCCGGTTCGTCAAGGTGCTGGCACGCCCGGAGGACCTGGGCATCCAGCCATCCTTCTGGCAGCGAGTCGGCGAGGTCTTTGCGGGAAAGGAGGAGGCATGGTTTGTCCGCCCGACGGGCGTGGCCGCAGACGGGGGGGTGGTGTACGTGGCAGACGCCGGCGCGCAGGCGCTGTGGGTCCTGGATGCCCGAGCTGGGCGGTTCCAGCGGTTCCGGGACGCCGGCGGACCGCGTCTGGTCTCGCCGGTGGCGGTGGCTGCCGGAAAGAACGGTCAGGTGTTTCTGGCCGACTCGTACCTCGCCCGGGTGTTCGTGTACGACGCCGGGGGAAAATTGACCGGGAGCATCGCGGGCCCGGACCTTCGCCGGCCGACCGGGCTCGCCTACGATGCGGGAAGAGACCGGCTCTACGTGGCCGACAGCGCCTCGCACCGGGTGTGGATCTTCGGTGGCGATGGCAGCCTGCGCGGCGCCCTGGGCCGGCGTGGCACGGGGGAGGGCGAATTCAACTTTCCCACGCATGTGGCGCTGGACAGGGAGGGCACCCTGTACGTCACGGACTCCCTGAACTTCCGCGTGCAACTGATCCGTCCGGATGGAAGTGTGGCAGGGCGCCTGGGCCGGCATGGCGATTCCTCCGGGGACTTCGCCGCACCCAAGGGAATCTCCCTCGACGCTGATGGGCACATCTACGTGGTGGACGGCCTGTTCGACGCGGTCCAGATCTTCGATCGGCGGGGCCGGTATCTCTTGACCTTCGGCGAGCGGGGGATCGCCCCGGGTCAGTTCTGGCTGCCCAACGGGTTGTTTATCGATGGGCGCAACCAGATCTATGTCGCCGACGCCTTCAACCAGCGCATCCAGATCTTCGAGTACCTGGGGGGCGGGGACGATGAATAGGCTCTCGGGTGCCTCGGGGCTGCTCGGCATGCTGCTCCTCGCCGCGCCGGTCGCCGAGGGGGCGGTGGCCAACACCCTCCACAACCTCTCGGCCACGGGGCCGGGGGCGGTCAAGGCCCCGGGCGTCGGCGAGATCTGCGTCTTCTGCCATACGCCCCACAGCGCCAGCCAGACCCGGGCGCTCTGGAACCGCGACCTGCCCTCCGTGGTCTACAACCTCTACGCCAGCTCGACGCTGGAGGCCACTCTCAATCAACCGACCGGGGCGTCTCGCCTGTGCCTGAGCTGCCACGATGGGACGACGGCGCTGGGCAGTCTGCGTGTATCCCCCGCGACCGGGCCGGTCTCACTGGGTCCGCTGACGGGACGTGCCTCCCTGGGGACTGACCTCTCGGACGATCACCCCGTCTCCTTCGTGTACGACTCGCCGCTGGCCCTCAAGCAGGGACAGCTCGTCGAGCCTGCAGCGCTCCCCAGGACGATTCCCCGAGACAATACGCAGCAGATGCAGTGCACGTCCTGCCATGAGCCTCACGACGATCGCTTCCGGAAGTTCCTGCGCGTGGATGACCGGGGCGCCGCTCTCTGCACGACGTGCCACCGCCAGAAGAACTGGGCGGGGTCAACGCATGCGACCTCCAGCGCCACCTGGAACGGCACGGGCACCAACCCGTGGCCGACGACCCCTTACACCACGGTGACGGACAACGGCTGCGAGAGCTGTCATCGGCCGCACTCCGCCCCGCACCCGCCGCGCCTGCTCGGGAGCACGCAGGAGCGGGAGGTCTGCCTGGCGTGCCATCGCGGGACAGTGGCGTCCAAGACGCTGGACACGGAATTCCTCAAATCCAGCGCCCACCCCATCACCTCGACGGAATGGACGCACCAGCCGCGGGAGGATCCGAATACCATGGCCCGCCACGTGGCCTGCGAAGACTGCCACAATCCCCACCAGGTGGTTGCCGCCCCGGCCAGCCCACCCACGACCTCGGGTCGGGTGCGGGGCGTCCGCGGGGTCACGCTTTCCGGGAGCACGGTGGCGGAAGCGACCTACGAGTACGAGGTCTGTCTGAAGTGCCATGGGATCGTGGATCAGACGACCCCCGGGGCGGTTCGACAGGACAATACCCGGAACATCCGGCTGCAGATCAGCCCGGGCAACGCCTCGTATCATCCCATCGCGGCAACGGGGAGGAACACGACCATCCAGGGCCTGCTGCCCGGCTACACGGTGGCCAGCATCCTCTACTGCACCGACTGCCACAACAACGACGAGTGGACGGCGACCGGGACCCGGCCGAGGGGACCCCACGGCTCACGCTTCCAGCCGATCCTCCAGCAGGCCTTTCAGCAGGTGGACCCCTCGACGGAATCGGCCGCGACCTACGCCCTCTGCTACAACTGCCATGACCGGACCACGCTGCTCGGCAGCGGCCGGTTCCCCCACCGCTTGCACGTGGTCGAGCAGCGGGCCTCCTGCGCCGTGTGCCACAGCGTCCACGGCTCGCGGCAGAATGCCCACCTCATCAACTTCATGCTCCGGGACCGGACGGGCAGGGTTGTGGTGAGTGCCAACAGCGCCGGCCTAATCCAGTTCGTGACCACGACGCCGGGACGCGGCAACTGCTCCCTGAGCTGTCATGGTCGGAACCACAACGCGCTGAGTTATTGAGCGGTCCCGGACTTGCGAACGATCAGGGCAGCGTGGAGAGGCCCCACGGGGGCGGGACGGGGAGCCAGCCTCGCGTCAGGACATCGCTCATGGTCAGGCTGATCAGGATCACCAGCCAGAAGACCCCCGCCCCGACGAACACCCAGGTGAGGCGGCTGCTGTACCGGACGTGCATGAAGTACAGCACGACCAGCGCGGCCTTCGTAACAGCGACGGTCAGGGCCACGATGGCATTCGCGTAGTGCAACCGCCCGCCGCCGAGGTCATACATGGCCGCGACGACGGTCAGGGCCGTGAGCACGAGCAGGGCCGCGAATATCCGCACATAGATCCGGGTCGGTACAATATGCTCTGTCATGCGTGTCGAGCGACCAAGTAGAGGAGCGGGAACAGGAAGATCCACACGATGTCAACGAAGTGCCAGTACAGGCCGCTCACCTCCACAGGCCAGAAGTAGGTCGGCGAGAAGCGACCCCTCCAGGAGTTCACCAGCAGCCAGGCCATGATCCCCACCCCGACCACCATGTGCAGGGCATGCAGGCCGGTCATGGCGAAGTAGAACGAGAAGAAAAGCTGGACGTGCTGGGCCACCGGGCTGTCGAGCCTGAAGTTCGGACCGGGCACCAGATGCTCCGAGAACTTGTGCCCGTACTCGATGCCCTTGATCCCGAGGAACACGCACCCCAGGAGCATGGTGAGGACCAGGAACCCCAGGAGCGGCTTCTGCTTGCCGAGCTGGGCGCTCCGGACCGCCATGGCCATGGTCAGGCTGCTCCCGATCAGCACCGCCGTGTTGGTGGCGCCGAGCACGATGTCGAGATGGTGGCTTCCCTCGGCGAAGGCCTCGGAGTAGGAGGACACGTACACGATGAACAGGGTGAACAGGCCGCCGAAGAACATGATCTCGGTGATCAGGAAGGCCCACATCCCCAGCGTGGAGGCCTCGTGCTGCTGCTCCAGGGCGACGAAGTGATGCTGGAGGGGCGACTCGGTGCTAGTCAACTTCCGCCTCCGTGGGTCCATAAGCGTATGCCTCTTCGGTCACGAACGGGATCTTTTCGAAGTTGTGGGTCGGCGGGGGCGAAGGTGTCGTCCACTCCAGTCCCGAGGCCCCCCAGGGGTTGGGACCGGAGGGCGGTCCGTATCGGAGTGACCAGAGCAGGTAGATCAGGGGAATCACGTATGCCACGCCGAGGATGGATGCCCCCGCCGTGGACATGACGTTCAGCACCTGGAACTCGGGAGGGTAGACGTGGTAGCGGCGCGGCATCCCCAGGAATCCCAGGATGAACTGCGGAAAGAAGGTCAGGTTGAATCCCACGAACAGGATCAGACCCGCAGCCCGCGACCATGCCTCGGGATACATGCGCCCGGTCATCTTGGGCCACCAGAAATGGATCCCGCCCAGGTATCCCATCATGGCCCCCCCCACCATGATGTAGTGAAAATGGGCGACGACGAAGTAGGTGTCGTGCACATGGACATCCGCTCCCAGCGTGGCCAGGAAGAGGCCCGTGAGCCCGCCGATGGTGAACAGCCCGATGAAGCCCATGGCGTAGAGCATGGGGGCATGGTAGGCGATGGATCCCTTGTACATGGTGGCGGTCCAGTTGAAGACCTTGATCGCGGAGGGAATCGCCACCAGGAAGCTCAGGAGGGAGAAGATCATGCCCGCATACACGGACTGACCGCTCACGAACATGTGGTGGCCCCAGACCAGGAAGCCCAGGATGGCGATGGCCAGACTGGAGAAGGCGACGAACTCGTAGCCGAAGATCCGCTTGCGGGAGAAGCAGGCGATCAGCTCGCTGACGACGCCCATGGAGGGGAGGACCATGATGTACACGGCGGGGTGCGAGTAGAACCAGAACAGGTGCTGGAAGAGAATCGGGTCCCCGCCCAGGGCGGGATCGAAGATCCCGAGGTGCAGCCCCCGCTCGAGGGCGACCAGGAAAATCGTGATGGCGACGACCGGGGTCCCCAGGATCATGATGAGGCTGGTGGCGTAGTGAGCCCAGATGAAGAGCGGCAAGCGGAACCAGGTCATGCCGGGGGCCCGCAGCTTGTGGATCGTGACGATGAAGTTCAGTCCGGTCAGGATGGAGGAGAATCCCGTGATGAAGACCCCCAGCGCCGTGATGATGACGTTCGTGCTGGAATAGACCGTGCTGTACGGGGTGTAGAAGGTCCAGCCGGTGTCCACGCCCCCCAGGGTCGCCGCCACGAGGGTGAACGTGCCGCCCAGGATATACACGTACCAGCTCAGCAGGTTCAGGCGGGGGAAGGCGACGTCCCGCGCCCCGATCATCATGGGGATGAGGAAGTTCCCCATCACCGCAGGAATGGAGGGGATCAGGAAGAAGAAGATCATGGTGATGCCGTGCATGGTGAAGAGCTTGTTGTAGGTCTCGGCCTGGACGAGATCGCCGTAGGGGGTCATCAGGTTCAAGCGGATGAGCCCGGCATAGGCCGACCCGATCAGGAAGAAGAGGGTCGCGGCGAGCAGGTAGAGGATGGCGATGCGCTTGTGGTCGGTGGTCAGGAGCCACGACTTCACGCTGTGGTCGACGGTGAGGTAGTTGACGCCCGGGTCCGATGCAGCGGTAGTCATCACTGTGCCTTCGCCTTCTGCTCGGTCGCCAGAGACTTGATATACGCCAGGAGCTGGACCAGTTGGTCCTCGCTGATCACTCCCTTGAAGGGAGGCATGATCGGTGGGTATCCGGCGACGATCTTCGCCTGGGGGTTCAGGATCGACTCGCGGATGTAGGCCTCGTCGGCAGTCACCACCTGCCCGGTCGTCAGCTTCTCCTGCCTGCCGAAGACCCCCACCAGCGTGGGGGCCGGGCCGGTCCCGCTGGGGAGATGGCAGGCGGCGCAGCCCTGCTGCTGGAACAGCTTCTCCCCGGCCGCCGCCAGCGACACGCCGGGGGCGCCGCCCCTCAGCCAGTTCTGGAATGCGTCCTGCGGCATGACCACGACCCGGCCGATCATGCTGGCGTGGCTGGTCCCGCAGTACTGCGTGCAGAAGAGGTGGTACTCGCCCGGCTTGGTGGCCTGGAACCACACCGTGCTATAGCGTCCCGGCACCACGTCCTTCTTGACACGGAACTCGGGCACGAAGAAGCTGTGGATCGTGTCCTCGGAGGTCATCGTCAGCTTCACGGGCCGCCCCACCGGGACGTGCAGCTCGTTGATCTCCCGCTGCCCGTCTGGGTGCTGGAGCTTCCACATCCACTGCTTGCCGACGACGAAGATCTCCATGGCGTCTGCCGGCGGGCGGGACATGGTGAAGTAGAGCCAGGCGCCCCAGCCGAACATGATCATGGTCAGGCCCAGGGGAATGACGGTCCAGAAGATCTCGAGGGCCAGGGAGCCGTGAATGGGTCGAGGGCGCTCCTTCTCCGATCGACGGCGATACTTGATGGCGAAGACGATCACCGTCAGGAAGATCAAGCCGGCGAAAAACGCACTGACCGCTGTCAGGAACAGCAGCAGGGCGTCCACCGGGCCGGCGATGGTGGAGGCCTGCTCCGGGAGCAAGCGGAAACCGAGCAGCATGGCTTAGCGTGCTTCCCTGGTTGCGAGGTTGGCATGCCGCTCTCGGCGGAGCATCACGAGGATGAAGGTGCCGAGGGCGAGGACGGTTGCCAGACCGGCCAGACGGATGGCGTTCATGACAATGAGCCCATACTGCCCCGTCAGCGGGTCGTAATGGTAGCAGTAGAGCAACACCTGGTCGATCGGCGTGCCGATCGTGTTGGCGGCGGCCTCGATCAGGCCCAGGCGCAGGTCCCGCGGCGAGAAGTCGAACCCGTAGAAGTACCGGGCGACCTTCCCCTGCGGGGTGAGCATGAGGATCCCGGCGGCGTGGGCGAACTGGTCCGACTTCTCGTCGTAGAGGTATCGGAAGCCGACTGCCTGCGTGAGCTGCCGGATCGCCGCCTCCTCGCCGGTGAGGAAGTGCCAGCCATCCGCCGCGCCGGGGCGATGATAGCGCCGGACATACTCTGCCTTCTTGGCCGCGGCCTGGGCCGGTGTCTCCCGGGGATCGAAGCTGACCGTCAGCATGGCGAACTGCTTCCCGATGTCGAAGGAGACCGGGGTGAGGCTTCGGACCAGCCCGTCCAGAATCATGGGGCACAACGTCGTGCAGTTGTAGTAGACGAGACTCAGGATGAGCGGTTTGCCGCCGAGGTAGTCGCCGAGTCGCACCGGCCGCCCGGACTCATCCCGAAAGACGAGGTCCAGCGGCACCTGCTCGTTCAGCCGCTGGTCGAAGCCCACCTCCTTCAGGAGGGCGGGCAGGGTCTCGTGGGCCCGGGCCGGGGCGGGAGCCAGACCGGCCGGCGCGCCAGGGAGCAGCAGGGCCAGGCACAGCGAGGCCGCCGCACGTCGGCCATGTCCTTGGCCCATCCGCGGCGCGGGCATGCGGGTGCGGGGCGTCATTGGGGCTTCCCCCTTGCGGGTCGGCTCGGCTGGCCTGTCCGCCGGGTACCCACGGTCTCGCCTTGGGTGGCGGACTCCTTGGGAGAGGCCGGCAACCCGCGCTCTGCCAGGAGTTCCATCGCTCGGCCGATGGGGATCCGGACGGTCCCGGCCTGCCTGTTCACCCAATCATAGCTGGTCAGCGTCTTCTCCTCGAGGTCGCGCATCTGCTCCCGGTCCTTGGGGGCGGAAACCTGAAGCAGCGGCTCCGATGGGGCCTCTCGCCTCGCCAGCGGGGAGGGGGGCATATCCCGCCTGGCCTCGTAGGCCGCGAAGAAGTCGAACAACCAGACCGCCAGGATCACGCAGACGACCACCGTGGCGGCCAGCGCGATTCCGAAGATGGCGATGGCGCGAGGACTCAGATCGCTCGGCTCGTGTCCCGGGGTCTCGCCCGGACCGGGATGCCTGGCCTCAGCCATGCTTAGACCCCTTCCGCCGGCTTGGGGACGGCCGCAAAGCGGGGGTCGTGAAGGGGCAGCAGCGACTTCCCCTGCATCTGTCCCAGGAAGGCCCACAGCCAGACCCCCCCCACACCGACGGGCGCCAGGACGTCCATCCAGTGAACGCTGAGGTCCCCGGGGCGGAGGGCTGGCATCACGATGAAGTACAGGTCCACCAGGCGCATGGCGAGCAGGCCCAGCGCCACGCCGCACAGGATCTCGGCCCGACGCTTCGTCGTCCGCGACAGGAGCAGGAAGAAGGGCACGGCGAAGTGGAAGGCCATCAGGAACATGGCCACCCACATCCAGCCGCCCGCCATCCGCGAGACATACCAGGGGATCTCGTCGGGCAAGTTGCCGGACCAGATGATCAGGTACTGGGAGAAGGCCATGTAGGCCCAGAGCATGACGAAGGCCAGCATGAGATTTCCCAGGTCGTGGAACTGTTGCGGGGCCATCACGCCCGTCAGCGGTCCCCGCTGGGTGAGCGGCCGGGCGACCACCACAATGAAGCACAGCGCGGCCAGACCCTGGCCGACGATGAACACGGCCCCGAAGATCGTCGAGTGCCACTGGGGGCCCAGCGTCATGACCCAGTCGAAGGCGGCGAAGGTCACCGTCAGGCCGTACAGGACGAGCCCCGGGCCGCTGAGAAGCCTGATCCGCCGCGTGAGATCCGGGGCCCCTGTCCGATCCTGCTCCAGTGACCACCGGCTGAGCAAGGTGGCCAGCGCGATCCAGACGGCAAAGTAGAGGACCACCCGCGCGGAGAAGAACGGGGTGTTGAGGTAGGGCTGCCGGTGCCGCAGGATCTCCTGCGCCGCCACGGCCTCGGGTCGGGCCCAGAGGAACAGCTCCCGCAGGCCGAACAGGAGGGGCACGAACAGGAGGGCCATGAGGGGGAGCGTCCGGCCCCCCGCCTCCAGCAGGCGCTGGATGACGAATCCCCAGCGGCCGCTGACGAGATGGTGCAGCATGAGGATCGCCAGGCTGCCGAGGGCGATCCCGAGCCAGAACAGGTACCCCGTGAGATAGGCGTGGAAGAACTCCGGAGGGTTCCACACGCCCCCGGCCAGGCACAGGGCAAGCGCCACGATTCCCACGAGCAGCGATCGGCTGCGAAGGCGGTGCACCTCGGGCGCCCGGCTCTCAACCTGATTCATGGCGTCTTTCCTTCGAGCCGCTGACGGGCGGCCGCCGGGACCTCCGCCAGGGTCGCGTTCTGGCTCAACTGCAGGGCACGGATGTATGCCGTGATGGCCCAGCGGTCGGCCGGCGTCACCTGTGCGGCATAGTCCGGCATGGCCCCGAAGCCGTTGGTGATGACGTCGAAAAAGTGACCGACGGGCGCCTGACGCAGCGCGTCGGTGTGGTACGAGGACGGCTGGCGATAGCCGCGCCGCACGATCATGCCCCGGCCGCTCCCGATGCGGTCATGGCAGGGCGAGCAGAAGATGTCGAAGCGCTCCTGCCCGCGTGCCAGGAGTTCGCGGGTCAGCGGGACGGGGAGGCTGCTGACCAGCTCGCCCCCGGACTTCCCGGTGTAGAAGGGTTCGTCGGCGTTGAGGTGCCCCCGGGCCACCGTCCCCGGCGGGAGCGGCCGCGCCGATCTGTCGTCCCCGAAGAAGGTGCTCTTCTGAAGCGGCTGGTACCTCGGCTGGTCCGCCATCTGCTGCTGGCAGGCCGCGACGAACAGCCAGCAGCAGGCAGCCAGCAGCAGATAGGGCCTATTCGACCTATTGGACTTATTCGATTGCCTTTCAGTTCGCAACGTCGTACACCCCTTGCGATCCCAACCCTTGCAGGAACTGCCGGGTCCGCTGCAAATCGAACATGGGGTCCCGCGCTTCGATGCACAGAAAGAATCGGTCCCGACTGGCCGCAGCGAAGGCCGGAACATTGAAGACCGGATGATAGGGCATGGGCAGCCCATTCATGGCGATCATCCCGACGACGGCCGCCAGGGCCGCAAACAGGATGGTGACCTCGAAGGTGATCGGGATGTAGGCCGGCCAGCTATTCAGCGGGCGGCCCCCGATGTTGAGGGGGTAATCGATGACCGTCACCCAGTACTGGGAGGCAAATCCCACGAAAGCGCCGAACAGACCCGCTAGCAAGACCAGCAGTGGAAGGCGCGTGTGATGGAAGCCGATTGCCTCTGCCAGCCCTTCCACCGGGAATGGCGTGTACGCGTCCATGCGGCGATACCCATCGGCATGGACCCGTCTGGCGGCGGCTAGCAGCTCCTGCGGCGTGTCGAATTCCGCCAGCAGGCCGTAGAGCAGAGGCGGCGCGCTCATGGATCAGTCACCGGCTGTCGCGGACTGCCGCTTGCCCGGCGGGGGCAAGAGTGTCCGCATCTCGAAGATGGAGATCATGGGGAGGCCCCGGATGAACAGGAAGATCAGGAACAAGAACAGGCCGATGGTCCCGAAGTACGTCCCCCAGTCCCAGATCGTCGGGTAGTACATGCCCCAGGAGGAGGGCAGGAAGTCCCGGTGAAGGCTGGTCACGACGATGACGAAACGCTCCAGCCACATCCCCATGTTAACCACGAGGGCGATCACGAACAGGGCGGGGACGTTCCGTTTCACCCGACCCGACCAGAGGGCTTGCGGCACCAGGATGTTGCAGAGTATGAGGGACCAGTAGATGGGGGCATAGGGGCCCGTCATCCGGTTCCACGTGGCGTAGCCCTCGTAGGGGTTGCCGCTGAACCACGCCATGAAGGTTTCCATGGCGTAGCCGTAGGCGACGATCAATCCCGTGGCCAGCATCACGTTGGCCATGTAGCGCAGGTGGCGCGCGGTGATGAAGTCCTCCAAGCCATAGATCTTTCGGATCGGGATCGTGAGGGAAAGCACCATGGCAAAGCCGGAGTAGATGGCGCCGGCCACGAAATAGGGAGGGAAGATTGTGGTGTGCCAGCCCGGGACAATGCCCACGGCGAAGTCGAAGCTCACGACGCTGTGGACCGAGACGACCAGAGGGGTGGCGAGGCCCGCCAGCAACAGATAGGCCGACTCGTACCGGTGCCAGTGAACTGCGGACCCCCGCCAGCCCATGGCGAGCATCCCGTAGATGATCTGTGTCAGCCGGTGCTTGGCCCGATCGCGGAAGCTCGCCAGGTCGGGAATCAAGCCCACATACCAGAACAGCAGCGACACGGTGGCGTAGGTCGAGACGGCGAACACGTCCCAAACCAGCGGGCTGCGGGGCTGCGGCCAGAGGCTCATGCTGTTGGGGATGGGGAGGAGCCAATATGCGAACCAGGGGCGCCCGACGTGGAGCAGCGGGAAGAGCCCCGCGCACGACACGGCGAACAGGGTCATGGCCTCGGCGAACCGGTTGATGGAGGTTCGCCACTGCTGGCGGAGGAGGAGAAGGATGGCCGAGATCAGCGTGCCGGCGTGCCCGATTCCGATCCACCAGACGAAGTTGATGATGGCGAACCCCCATCCGATGGGGATATTGATGCCCCAGATTCCGACGCCCCGGTAGAACAGGTACGCCACGGAGATCAGGAGGAGTTGGAGCAGGAGGAATCCGACAGCAAACCCCACGAACCAGCCCAGGGGAGTTTTCGTCGTGAGGACCATCCCACCGAGCGTGTCGGTGATGGAGGCGTAGGTGTAGCTCCCCCCGATGATGGGAGGTTTCAGCTGCACACCTGCTCCGTGCTCGTGGCCGTCGACCGCCATCGGCTTATCCCTTCTCGATCTCGGGGTTCGGGTTCCGCAGCTTGGCCAGGTAGGTGGTGCGGGGACGGGTGTTCAGGTCTGCCAGGAGCCCGTACCCCCGCGACCCCGCCTTGAGCTTGGCCACGCGGCTCTCGGGGTCGTTGATGTTGCCGAACACGATGGCCTGGGCAGGGCAGGCCTGCTGGCAGGCCGTCTGGATTTCCCCGTCGCGTACCGGGCGGCCCTGCTTCTCGGCCTCGATCTTGCCGGCATTGATCCGCTGGACGCAGTAGGTGCACTTCTCCATGACGCCCCGGCTTCGCACCGTGACGTTGGGGTTGCGCATCAGTTTCAGGCTGGGCGTGTCAAAGTCCTGGAACGCCAGGAAGTTGAAGCGCCGGACCTTGTACGGGCAGTTGTTGGAGCAGTACCGGGTCCCCACGCACCGGTTGTAGACCATGTCGTTCAGCCCCTCGGCGCTGTGGCTGGTGGCGGCGACGGGGCAGACCGTCTCGCAGGGGGCGTTCTCGCAATGCTGGCACATGACAGGCTGGTGCAGGATCTTCGGATCGTCCAGGCCACCCTGGTAATAGCGATCGATGCGGAGCCATTGCATCTCCCGGCCGCGGGCCACCTGGTCCTTCCCCACGATGGGGCTGTTGTTCTCGGCCTGACAGGCGACCACGCACGCATTGCACCCCGTGCAGGCGTTCAGATCGATCGCCATGCCCCAGGCGTAGCCCTCGTACTTGAAGCCGGGGTACAGGCTCAATCCGGGGGGTGGCTCTTCTCCCATCTCGCGGGCAAACTCGGGATGCTTCTGGTACTCCTCGAGGGTGCCTGCACGGATCAGGTTCCGCCCTTCCATGCTGTTGTGCTCTTGGGTGCTGACCAGCAGGAGCCGGTCGCCGGTCTTCTTGATCGTGAGATCCGGGGCGAACCAGGGAGACGCGGCGGTCCGGATGGCGTAGGCATTGAATCCTGTGCCCGTCCCCACCCGCCCTGCGAGCGCTCGCCCGTGGCCGAAGTGGACCGTGACGGAATCCGGGGCGTGCCCCGGCATGATCCAGATGGGAGCGCGCACGATCCGATCCGCGTGCTGGAGCTCCACCACGTCCCCGCTGGCGAGGCCGAGACGCTCCGCCGTGGCGGGACTCACCAGGGCCGCGTTATCCCAGGTGAGCTTGGTCAAGGGCTTGGGCAGCTCCTGCAGCCAGCCGTTGTTCGCAAAGCAGCCGTCCCAAATGGTGGGATCGGGGCGGAACACGATCTCCAGTCCGCCCCCGGCTTGCGCGGCCGCCGGGACAGTCGCTGTCTTCACCGTGACCGCCCGCGGCTGCAGTGCCGTCCCGGCGACCACCCCATCGTGGAGTGCGGTTCGCCAGAACAGCTCGAAGTCCTTCCCCCGATACTGACCCTTCCAGTACTGGCGGACGATCTCGTAGCCGGCTTGCTCGGACTGCCCCAGGAGCGCCGCCAGCAGCTCGTGGGCGGACTTCCCGCCGTAGAGCGGTGCGATCAGCGGCTGGAGGATGGTCACCGTGCCGTCGTGGGCGCGGGCATCACCCCAGGACTCCAGGTAGTGAGCCTCCGGGATGTGCCAGTGGCACAGTCTCGAGGTCTCGTCCTCGTACAGGCCCAGGCGGACGCGCAGCCGCACCCTGGAGAGTCCGTCGGCGAACTTGAGATCCGCAGGCGCCGTGAAGACCGGATTGCCGCCCAGGATGATCAGGACGCTCACCTTGCCGGCGTCCATGTCCTGGGTGAGCTCACGAAGCGAGGCATTCTGATCGACCGGATTGGCCTCGACCGGGTCGGTATAGACCACGGTGCTGCCGACGTTGCCCAGGGCCTGGTTCATGGCGTGGGCCAGGGCGTGAACGACGGGAGGTTGCTGCTCGCCGGCCACGATCAGGCTCGACCCTCGATGCTGCTGGAGGTCCCGTGCCAGGGCCGCAATCCACTTGGCGTGGGCGGCCGGCGCGGAGGCTCCCTCCACCGGCAGGCCCACTCCCCGGGCCACGGCGCGGGCGAAGGTCTCGATCTCACCGGCCCGCACGGGCAGCCGGTGATCCGCCATGACCCCGGTGTTGGTGGGCGTGGCCTCGACGGCGTAGAGACGGTTCATCCGGGCGTCCTGGCCCTGGGGGCGCCGCCGCAGGGTGAAGTCTCGAGCGTGGCGGAGGCAGCCCGGCCCCGTGGTCAGGAAGTCGGAGTCCAGGGCCAGGATCACGTCCGCATTTTCGAGCCGGTACTGGGTCTCGACGAACTCCCCGAAGGCGAGGCGGGCGCCCAGCCGGACGTTGTCCCGCCCCGCCGGCTCGTACTGGTGCCACTTGGCCTGGGGGAAGGCCGCGAGGAGGGCCCGCCACTGGGAGGCGAGGGTGGGCGAGGTCACAGTCTCGCTGAGGATCCGTATCCCCGCGCCCTGGCGGCCCCGCTCGCTGTCCAGGGCGAGGCCCACCTCGTCCAGGAGCGCAGACCAGCTTCCGATCTGTCCCGCACGCTTGATGACCTGCGAGCGGTCCGGATCGTACAGGCCGAGGACGGAGGCCTGGGCGAAGGCATCGGCGGCGCCCAGGCTGGCGGGATGCTGCGGATTCCCCTCGACCTTGGTCGGGCGTCCCTCGTGGCTTTCCACCAGGAGACCGGTCGCGTATCCACCCATGGGCATGGCGGTGGCGAAGAACAGCGACTTGCCAGGGACGACCTCTTCCGGCGCCTTCACGTAGGGGACGATCTTCTCATCCGTGGGCGCAGGGTTGGCCGAGCACGCGCCGAGGCCTGCCAGGGCCAGGGAGGCCCCCATGAGCTTCAGGAAGGCGCGCCGGCCGACAGGGTCCAGCCACTCCGAGGCGTTCTGCGGGAACTCGCGGTGCAGAAATGCCTGGAAGGACTCGGTCTCGGCCAGCTCTTCCAGGCTCCGCCAGTACTCCTGCCCCCGGGCGCCTGCCAGCCGCTGGCGGATTGCCTCCAGGCTCATCGCCGGGACCAACTCTCGATGGATCTCTGGGCTGTGATCGTGCGCCATCGTCAGTGTCTCAGATCGTGGGAAAGCCCTGTGTCAGTGGTGGCACGTGGAGCAACTCGTCAGGACCGCAACACTCTGGACCTTGTATGCCTTCACCAGCTCCCGGCCCAGCGCGAGCTGGTCCTGCGGCGGCTGCCATTCCATGCTGAAGACGTGCTCGCGCGGCCGCAGGAAGCGTTCGGGCGCCCGGTGACACTCCAGACACCAGTCCATGTAAAGGGTGGCTTCACGCCGGATGAGGGGCATCTGATCCACCCGCCCATGACAGGTGATGCAGCCGACCCCCTTGTTCACGTGAATGCTGTGGTTGAAGTAGACGTAGCCGGGAAGGTTGTACACCCGGGTCCATTCCAGCGACTTGCCGGTTCGAAAGCTTTCCCGCACAGGCTCCAGCATGGGGCTGTCGGCCCAGAGTTGATTATGGCAGTTCATGCAGGTCTTCGTGGGCGGGATGCCGGCGAAGGAGGACTCTTCCACGGAGGAGTGGCAGTACCGGCAGTCGATCCCGGCGTCGGCCACGTGGTGCTTGTGGCTGAAGGGCACCGGCTGGAGGCGAGGGACACCCACCCCCGTGACATAGGAGGAGTGGGCGAAGGCGTATAGGGACACGCAGATCGCGGCCACAAGCAGCCCGCCGCCGACGATGCTCGCCCGGGCAAGTGTGTTGGTCGAGGGTCGGAAGATCTGAGCCATGCTGGTGGTGCTCAGTCTGTCCTGTGAAACGAGAATGTGGCAGCCCGGCGGACCAGGCAGATGAAACCCGATGGAGGATGCCAGTGCCTCACCGGGGGATCTTCGACCCTGTGCGCTCCGGAATCAGGGGCCCGGAGGGTCATGCAGGCAGTCAACTCACAGCCGCCATCTCAGGGAGACGCAATTGATTACGGCGGTAACTCGAATGTGTCAAGTTTTTGTTTTCCAGTGATGAGCTATGCCACTCTCTTCACAGCCTCGGAGCAGTGGCGCGGCAGCCGCTTGACCTCGCAGCTCCTCCGACCTCGGGGTGTCCTGCCAAGAGGAGGAGCCATGCACACGGCGCAGGCTGCAGCCTCACATGGGCCCCTCCACCTGCATGTTTTTGCACCGAGACACCGAAATAGGACTTGACCACTCGAAATTACTATGGCAGTTCTTCCTAGCCGAAAGCGCAGGCGCTCGAGAGGCCGTCGTGGCCTACCCGGCCCTCCGCAATGAAGAGGCTACCCCCCGACGACCAAGCTCCTGTTCATGGGTCCCAGCGCAAGACGTACGGTGGCAATCGATCGCCTCTCACCACACCTTCAGCCATGGGTGGACCGCTGAGGAGCGCGCGCCCTGAGGCGGAGGCCTCCTACATGTACAAGCAGATCTACGTCCCCGTGGATAACTCGGAGCATTCGGACGCCGCCGTCGAGTTGGCGGTGGCGCTGGGGAAGGCCTTCGGATCCACACTGGTAGGCAGTCACGTGTATGCCGCCCGGATGCACGATTACCGGTTCCGCCAAATGGAATATACGCTCCCGCCCGAGTACCAGGACGAGGAGGAGCTGGAGAAGCAGCGGAGGATTCACGACTCCTTGATCACCATGGGACTCCAGCTCATCTCCGACTCGTACCTGGAGGCGCTGGCCCAGAAGGCGGCCGCCGCCGGGCTCGACTGCAAGAAGGTGATGATGGATGGGAAGAATTATGCGGAGCTGGTCCGAGACATCCAGCGGTCGGCCTACGACCTGGTGGTCATCGGGGCCCTGGGGATGGGAGCGGTCAAGCACAGCAGCCTGGGAAGCGTCTGCGAGCGGACGGTCCGCCGCATCACCACGGACGTCCTGGTGGTGAAGAGCGTCGCACTGCCCGATGCGCTGCCCGGGGCCCCCATCGTCGTCGGCATTGACGGGAGTCCCCAGTCCTATGCCGGCCTGCAGGCAGCCATCGCGCTGGGCAAGGCCTTTCACCGCCCGGTGGAGGCGGTGGCGGTCTACGATCCCGTCCTGCACTACACCGTCTTCCACAGCCTGGCCACCGTGCTGACGGAGAAGGCGGCCCGGGTCTTCAAGTTCAAGGAACAGGAGCAACTGCACGAGGAGGTCATCGACACCGGCCTTGCCAAGATCTATCAATCCCACCTGGAGGTGGCCCGGGCGGTGGCCCGTGATCAGGGGGTGGAGCTGAAGATCAGCCTGCTGGACGGGAAGCCGTTCGACTTGATTCTCCGGCACGTCCGCCAGGCAGACGCCTGGATGCTGGTCCTGGGCCGGGTCGGGGTGCACTCCGAAGAGGGCATGGACATCGGGACCAACACGGAGAACCTGCTTCGGCTGGTCCCCTGCCACGTGTTGATCACCAGCCGGAAGTTCTATCCCCCCATGGACGTCAAGGCCGAGGCCGGCATCGCCTGGACGCCCGAGGCGGAAGCGCGGATGGAGAAGGTGCCCGGCTTCGTGAAGGCCATGGCCCGGACCGCGGTCCTGCGGTTTGCCCTGGAGCGGGGGCACTCGGTCATCACCAATTCCGTGATCGAGCAGGTCATGGACATGTTCATGCCGAGCCGGACCGCGGAGAAGACCCGGGGCCTCGCCATGGCGCTGGCCGTGGAGAGCATCCGGGCCGGTCACGGTCCGGTGTATGTCTGCCGCGGGTGCGGACACACCGTGCGGGATGCGGAGCCGGTCCTCTGCGTGGTCTGCGGCGCGGGCAGGGCGGCGTTCGAGAGGCTGGATAGCGTGACGGTGGATGCGCTGGCCGCCTCTGAAGGCTCCATCCAGGAGGAGGAGGCCTTCGACGGACGAAGGCTCCGCTGGACCGACGAGGCGAACCGGGTGCTCCGCATGGCGCCCTCGGGATACCTGCGCAGGCGGGCCAAGGCGCGGATCGAGAAGGCGGCGCGCGTGCAGCAAGCCGAGGCAATCGGGAAGGACCTGGCCTGGCCCATCGTGGCCGAGGTCCTGGAGGATCAGATGGGAATGCAGGACCGGGATACGATGACCCCGGAACAACATCTGCTGCGCGCCACCCGGGCCACCGGCCGGGTCGATGACCTCTTCACCTGGACCGAGGAGGCGGCGGCACGACTGAACCGGGTCCCCGAGGGTTACATGCGGACCATGACCAAGAAGCGGGTGGAGGAGGTGGCGACGCAGCGGGCGACCCAGGAGATCACGCTGGAGATCGTGGAGGCGGGCATCGAGGCGGGAAAGCAGATGATGGCCAAGTTCCTCGAGGCCTACAACCAGACCGGGAAGCCTGCTTCCACCGCCCCCCAGCCATGACGGCGTTCCTTCCGTACACCATTTCCTGGAACCTGACTCAGCGCTGCAACCAGCAGTGCGCCCACTGCTACCTCAGCGCGTTCCCGGGCGCCGATTCGACGGATGAGCTGACCACGGAGGAATGCTTCCGGGTCCTGGACGAGATGGCGGGGGTCAACCCCGACCTCTTGCTGATCCTCACAGGAGGGGAGCCCTTCCTCCGAGGGGACCTCTTCGAGCTGGCGGGTCACGCGGTGCATCGGGGCTTCACCGTGGTCCTCGGAACCAACGGATTCCTGCTCAGGGAAAAGCAGGCGGCGACGATGCGGCAGCACGGCATCCAGGGGGCGAGCATCAGTCTGGATTCCACGGAGCCTGATCGTCACGACGCCTTCCGGCGGTTCCCGGGCTCCTGGGAGGGGGCGATCCGGGCCACGGAGGCCTTGCGGGCCGAAGGGCTCCCCTTCTCCCTCCACATGAGCGTCACCGAATGGAACGTGGGAGAGATCCCGGCGATGCTCGACCTGGCGAGGCATCTGGGTGCCCGCGTGCTGAACCTCTTCTTCCTGGTCCGCACGGGCCGGGGAGAGGGGCTCACCGACATTCGGGCCGAAGAGTACGAGCGCATCCTGACCCAGGTGGCGAGAGCGCAGATGGATGAGCCGTTGGGAACAGAGCAGGGAAGGGCCGGGGGCTTGGTGATCCGTGCGAAATGTGCTCCCTTCTTCCGGCGGATCCTGTACGGGCTGGACCCGGCGTCGGCGCTGCTCCGCAACTTCGCCGAGGGAAGCTGCCCGGCAGGCCGGCACTACTGCCGGATCATGCCGAACGGAGACGTGACGGCCTGCCCCTACATGCCCGTGGTGGCCGGCAACCTGCGGCGGGCGCCCTTTGGCGACCTGTGGCGGGATGCGGGCATCTTTTCCGATCTGCGCGGGGGGACGCTGGGGGGCCGCTGTGGCTCCTGTGAGTTTTCCCGGATCTGCGGCGGGTGCCGCTGTCGCGCCTACGCCACCTTTGGCGACTACCTGGCGGAGGATCCTGCCTGCGCCTACCGGCCAGGCGCCTACGGCGGCCGCACCATCGAGCTTCCAGCGGACCAGACCTTCGGCATGCAGGTGGAGGCCGCGCTCACCTGGACCGCCGAGGCGCGAGAGCGGCTCAAGGGTATCCCCGGCTTCGCCCGGGGGATGGTGATGACAGGCGTCGAGCGCTACGCCCGCGATCGGGGGGTGGCTGTCATCACTCCTGACCTGATGCAGGAAGTGCGGGAGCGTATGACCGGCCGGTTCCCGCGCTTCACCCGGCAGTGAGGCCACATGTTTCGACTTCGTCGCGGAGCCAGCGCCTGCCTGATGCCTCTGCGGGCTCTGCGTGTCTGCGTGAGAATTCCGGGCTGACCGCTGACGGCTGACCAATGAAGAAGTACAGTGATCTTGCGGGTGAGACCGGGTCGGGGGTGGAGAGCCAGCTCCAGGATCAGACCTTCCGCCTCCACAACCGGTTGGCCACCATCCGGCACACGGTGACGATCCTGAGCGGCAAGGGCGGCGTTGGAAAGAGCACCCTCACGTCCAACCTTGCCGCTGCCCTGGCGGAGGACGGTGCGAGGGTGGCCGTCCTGGATGCCGACCTGAACGGTCCCGCCCTGGGCAAGATGCTGGGGGTCCAGGGGACTGCCCTCCGGATCGGGGAAGGTGGGGTCGAACCACCCGAGGGACCGCTGGGGATCAAGGTCCTCTCCATGGACCAGCTTCTTCCTCGGGAGGAGGTTCCCCTTCAGTGGAAAGCTCCCACCCAGGAGGGGAGCTTCGTTTGGCGAGCCAGCGCGGAGGCCGCGGCCCTGCGCGAGTTCCTGAGCGACACGCGCTGGGGGACGCTCGACTTCCTCCTGATCGACCTTGCCCCCGGAACGGACAAGATATCGAACCTCGCCAGCCTGCTGCCCGAGATGGCTGCGGCCATTGTGGTGACCATCCCCACGGAGGTGTCCCAGCGCAGCGTCAGGAAATCCATCACCATGGCCACGGAGCTGTGGGGCGCCTCGGCCGTCGGGGTCGTCGAGAACATGGCCGCCCACCGCTGTGCCCATTGCGGCCACGAGGAGCCGCTGTTCCAGGGACCCGACTCGGCAGCCATGGCCCGGGAGCTGGGGGTGAGCTTCCTGGGCCGGATCCCCTTCGATCCCCGCCTGGCGGCCGCGGCCGATCGCGGATCGCCCTTCGTCCGGCAGGAGCCCGGAACGCCCTGCGCCACCGCGCTCCGGTCTGTGGCGAAGGCCGTGCGATCCTGCGTAGAGACGAAGGGGCAACGATCACCTGCGATCGAAGAGTCCGAGGAGTATCGCGGTGACAGGAGGACCGGCGAATGAAGTTCCTCTGTGTCCGGTGCGACGAGGCCATGAAGCTGGAACGGGTGGAGGGGCCCGAGGACGGCTCCCTCAGTGTCCTGTTCGCATGCGCCGCCTGTGGGAACAGAGTGGCCATGCTGGCAAATCCACGGGAGACCCAGCTCGTCCGAGCCCTGGATGTGAAGATCGGGGGGCGATCTTTACCGCCGGAACCCATGGAGTTCGTCCGGAGCATGCTCGTATCCGGACGCGAAGCCGGGCTGGATGCCGCCGCCTCGACCGCGGCCCCGTCGGGATGCCCCTTCTCCGCCATGGCGAACCTTGCAGCGGAGAGAGCCGATACGAATGGGCAATCGGGTGCAGCCAGAGGGCACACGGGAAGCGTGGAATCTCGTCCCACCGGGGAAGCTCCCGGATCGCCTGGTCCCCGGATCACCTGGTCGCCGGAAGCGGTGCGCCGTCTCGAGCGCATTCCAGAGTTCATCCGCCCGATGATCCGCCAGGGCATCGAGCAGTTTGCTGCCCAGCGCGGGTACCGGAACATCACTCCTGATGTGATGGTGGAGGCGCGGGGCGGACTCGGCATGTAGCCCCGCCGCCGGTCGCGCTGCGATCACTCCGAGGAGAGGGGTTCGAGATCGCCCATGGAAGAGCTGCGGACAGTGGATTTCGAAAGATGGATACCGGGGGTCAACGGGTCGAACTCCGCACCACGACCTCCGGCGTGGCGTCAACCCGAGGGCGTCCGAGTCTGGCCGCAGGTAAGCCTTCTCGCCGGAGCCATCCTCCTCCTGATGGCTTCAGCGGCGTCGGGTCAAGCGGGAGCTCCCGAGGCCTCGCCCGCCTATCGAAGCTTTCCGCTGCTCGGCAGCCGGCTGGCGGTGTGGGGCGCCGCCCAGCTCCACCTGAACTTCGCCGCCTTCATCCTGGGCGTCCCCATCTTCGCCGTCATCGTCGAGTTCGTGGGCTGGCGCACCAAGGATGCCCGCTACGACTGGCTTGCCCACGAGTTCATGAAGCTCAGCTTCGCCGCCTTCTCCGCCACGGCGCTCCTGGGAGGCGCCCTGACATTCTTCCTGCTCACCCTGTATCCCCGCTTCTTCGGGTACCTCGCCGGCATCTTCGGTCCGACCATGTGGGTGTACGCCGGCCTGTTCTTCCTGGAGACCTTCACGCTCTACCTCTACTACTACGGTTGGGAGTGGCTGTCCGGCTCCCGGAAAGGCATTCACCTGCTCCTCGGGGTCCTCTTGAACTTCTGGGGGACGGCGCTGCTCTTCGTGGCGAACTCCTGGGTGACGTTCATGGTCTCGCCCCGCGGCGTGGACGAGGCGGGAAAGCTCACCAGCCTGTGGGGGGCCATCGACAACTACACCTGGATGCCCATCAACGTCCATCGCCTGATCGCCAACGTCACCTTCGGGGGTGCCATCGCCGCGGCCTACGCTGCCGTCCGCTTCCTGGGAGCCAAGAGCGATGAGGAGCGCGCCCAGTATGATTGGATGGGCTACATCGGCAACTTCGTCGCCCTCTCGTCGCTGCTCTTTCTCCCGTTCGCGGGGTACTGGCTCGGGCGGGAGATCTATGCGTTCAACCAGACCATGGGAATCACCATGATGGGGGGTTTCCTCTCATGGCTCTGGGTAGTTCAGGCCATGCTCATCGGGGTCCTCTTCCTCGGATCGAACTACTACCTCTGGCTGGGGATGGAGCGGATCCCCGGTTCGGAGCGATACCGGAAATTCATCCCATACATGATCATGGTCCTGGCAGCGGGATTCATGGTGTGGGCCACCCCGCGAAGCATGGTGGTGACGCTGGAGGAAACCCGGGCCATGGGCGGAACCCATCATCCGGTGCTGGGCCTCCTGGGGGTCATGTCGGCGAAGAATACGGCCGTGAACCTCATGATCCTCACCACGTTCCTTTCGTTCCTGCTGTACCGGCGAGCGAACAAGGTCTCGCGCCAGTCTTGGGCGAAGACCGGCATGGCTGTTCAGTGGGCGCTCTTCGGGGCGGCCGCCGCGGTCGTCACCTTCTACGGCGTCTACGGCTACTTCGTTGAATCCATCGTTCGTATCGGATTCTCGGTGTACCAGGTCCTGGCCGTTCTGATTGCCATCGTTATGACCATGGCAATTGACATTCCCATGTTTCGTGGGGCCGAGGCCACGGGGTCGATCCGCTGGGGGCGGATTGCCACCCGCTCACAGTACGTGCTGATCCTGCTGGCCGTGACCTTTACCTGGCTGATGGGGCTCATGGGGTTCGCCCGGTCGGGCATCCGGCAGCACTGGCACGTGTATGGCGTCATCCGCGACACCTCTCCCGAAGCGTGGACGCCGGCCCTGGGATACGCGGCCAAGATGATCAGCAGCGTGACCATCGTCTTCTTCGCCCTCGTGATGCTGATCTTCTGGCTGGGCGGGCTCGGCGAGAAGAGAAAGGTGCCGGCCGGCGCCGCCCCATCGTCGTCGATGACGCACGAGATCACCCCCGGAGATTGAGATGCGTGTGCCGGTCCCGCTCAAGGTGAGCGTCTTCGCTTTGGTGGTGATGGGCGCCTACACTTATTTTGCCAACTCCATCCCCCAGATTCAGTCCACGCCGCCACAGGAACTGTCCCTGGAAGGGGGCAGCGTGACCAGCGACCAGCTCGTGAAGGCCGGCGAGGAGATCTTCAAAGGCAAGGGGACCTGCCAGATCTGCCACGCCATCGGTCAAAAGGGAACCAGGGCGCCTGACCTGGCTGGGGTTGGCGCCCGCGCGGGGAAGCGGAAGCCCGGTGTCGCCGCCAAAGCATACCTGATCGAGGCCCTGCTGGATCCTGGCGCCACCCTGGTGGAAGGCTATCCCAACATCATGCCGAAGGTGGATCGGCCGCCCATCGGCCTGAACCGCTCCGAGCTCTGGGCGATCACCGCGTTCCTGGAGTCGTTGGGCGGCGCGGTGGATGTGAAGCTCACGGATATCCCCAAGGACGCCGGGGCCGTCGCAGGCGGGGCGAGTGGGCCGGCTGCGGAGCTCAAGCTTCCGGGCGATCCAAAGGCAGGACAGGCGGTCTTCACGGGAAAGGGCGGCTGCATCGCCTGCCACAAGGCCGGGTCCATCGGCGCCTCGCCGGTCGGTCCTGACCTGTCCCAGATCGCCAAGATCCAGACGCCCGAATACATCATGGCCAAGATCTTGAACCCGGCCGGGATGGGAACCGTGGCGGGCTTCCCACCCAACGTGATGCCGCCCATCTTCGGCCAGACCTTGACCGCCAGGGAGTACATCGATCTCGTGTCCTTCCTCCTCACGCTGAAGGGCGAGGCCTCGGCCTCCACCGCGAAGAAATGAAGATCCTCCAGTCGAAGTTTTTCCAGACCGTGCTGATCCTCGTGGGAACCTTTGTGTTCTTCCGGTTTGGGATCCGGCCTCCGGCGCCGTGGAGCGTGGTCACGCTGTACATGACCATCACCGTCGTCGCGGTCCTCGTGTACGTCTCGTCGGATTCCGATTCGTGGGAGGAGTTTCTCCGGCCCATCCGGTCGACGCTCGCGGACGACTCGAAGCGGCAGATCCGCATTGCCCTGGTGGTCATCCTTCCTCTCCTGGTGGGGTACTACACGTACGGCAGGGCGGCGGCCGAGCGAGGGGCGCCGCTGGAGCTCCGGGCGGTCCACCCGGCCCCCCCCGCCTCCATGTCTTTCCGGGGAAAGACGATAGACGTGCAGGGACTGGAAAACCCCCTCAGGAAGGACGCGGCGGGCTTCAAGAAGCATGTGGCAGAGGGCGCCGTCATCTACATCAGGAACTGCGTCTACTGTCACGGGGACAATCTCGACGGCAACGGCCACTTCGCCCCGGCATTCAACCCGCGTCCGGCCAACTTCACCGACCCCGGCACCATTGCCATGCTGCAGGAAGGCTATCTCTTCTGGCGCATTGCCAAGGGGGGGCCCGGCCTGCCCAAGGAATCCGCGCCCTGGAACTCGGTCATGCCCGCCTGGGAGGATCGGCTCAGCGAGGACGACATCTGGAAGGTCATCATGTATCTGTACGACGCAACCGGCTACCAGCCGAGACGCTGGGAGACGCAGGCGTCCCTCGCGCCCCCTGCCCTGAGGACAGAAGCCCATGCTGGACGATGGCTCAGGGGATTGTGGAGCCCCGCCCGGGCAGAGGCGCAGCAGGCCGGTGACGCCGCCAGCGGGAAGGAGACATACGAGAAGAAGTGCGCACTCTGCCATGGCCCGGAAGGGAAGGGCGACGGCCCCGGCGCGCCGACCCTCGACCCCAAGCCACGCGACTTCACCAGGGGACTGTACAAGATCCGCACGACTGCGTCGGGACAGCCGCCCACGGATGGGGACCTGCTCCACATTATCACGGAGGGCATGCCCGGGACCCTCATGCCTGACTGGAAGGTGCTCGCCGAGAAGGATCGGTCGAACCTGGTTGCCTATCTCAAGACCTTTGCTCCGGACAAGTACAAGGAGGCTGCGAAGGTTGCTGACCTCCCGAGTGAGGTTGCCTCCTCCAAGGAGTCCCTGGCCCGCGGGAAGGAGATGTTCGAGGCCATCGAGTGCAACAAGTGCCATGGAGCTGCGGGCCGCGGTGATGGCCCGTCCGCTCCCGAACTCAAGGACGATTGGGGGAACCCCATCCGGCCGGCCAATCTGACCAAGCCCTGGACATTCCGAGGCGGGGGAAGTGCCAAGGACATCGCAACGCGCCTGGTGACCGGCCTCATGGGGACTCCGATGCCGTCGTTCATTGACAGCGTGGAGAAGCCCGAAGACATCTGGCACGTGGCCAATTACGTGAAGTCCCTCGGGACGGACAGACCCGACTTCGCCACGATCCTGCCGGTTCGTCCCGTGCAGGGTGAGATACCCGACGACCCCGCAGCTCCATTCTGGGAAGGGCAAGCGCCCGCCAACTTTCCGTTGGCTGGCCAGGTGATCGTGGACCCCAGAAACTTCACCCCCTCCATCGACATGATCACGGTGCGGGCGGTCCATACTGAGGCCGAGATCGCCTTTCACCTGAGCTGGGATGACCCCACCGCATCCAAGACGAGCCCCGCAGACAAGACCTTCGCCGACCAGATCGCACTCCAGTTCCCTGCCAAAGTTCCCGAGGGGAACGAACGCCCCTACCTGCTCATGGGCGACGGCGCCAATCCCGTCTACCTCCTGCGCTGGACCTCCGACACCGGGGTGGAGGAGGCGAACGCCGGTGGCCTGGGGGCTGTCACTCCCTTGAAGAAAGGAGACACCCAGGCGAAGGGCCGGGCTGAATACAAGGATGGCCGCTACCGTCTAGTCATGAAGCGGCCCCGGGCCGCGCCCTCCCAGGCCGCGGCGCCACCGTTCTCGGTGGGAACGTTCGTCCCCATCGCCTTTTTCGCCTGGGATGGAAGCCATGGCGAGGAGGGGAGCAAGTTCTCCATGTCTTCCTGGTACTACCTGCGCCTGGAGCCACCGCCATCCAAAGCCCGCTGGATCTATCCGCCCTTGGCGGTCGCCGGCTTTTTTGGACTCGAGATCTGGGGCCTCCGGCGGTTCAGGCGTCGGATGCAGCGTTGACCAGGGACAGGATGTCTCTGCCCCACAGACCCAAGAGACTCAATGGACTCAATGGACTCCACAGGAGGAGGAGAAATGCGCGTGATCTGTTTGTGGGCACTCTGCGTGGTTGTGGCAATCTCTCTGCTTCCGGGAATTGCGTCGGCGGCCGGTGACGCGGCCAAGGGGAAAGCCAAGTACCAGGAGCTGTGCGCGGCCTGCCACGGTGCGACTGGCAAGGGCGACGGGCCGGCGGCGGCCGGACTCCAGACCAAGCCCCGCAACCATACCGACGCGGCCTACATGGGGAAGCTCAAGGATCAACAGATCTTCGACACCATCAAGAAGGGCGGGCAGGGTATGGGGAAGTCGCCTCTCATGCCCCCGTGGGGTGGCACGCTCACTGACGCCCAGATCAACGATCTGGTGGCTTACATCCGGACCCTGGCCAAAAAGCCCTGAGGGTAGTCGCCGCCAGGACGGAGCGTTGGTTCTTGCGCTCCAGCGCAAAAACCAGGGAGGACGTTCATGCCGAAGCTCAGCATCAATGGCAGGGTCCGTAACGTGCAGGTAGAGCCCGACACGCCGCTCTTGTGGGTCATCCGCGAGCAGGTGGGCCTGACGGGCACGAAGTACGGCTGCGGCGTCGCGCAATGCGGCGCCTGCTCCGTGCACATCAACGGCGAGGTCCAGCGCTCCTGCGTCGTCCGTGTCGGGGACGTGAAAGCCACCGACAGGATCGTCACCATCGAGGGTCTCTCGGCCGCCAGCTCGCATCCCGTGCAAAAGGCCTGGGCGGCCATTGATGTGCCCCAGTGCGGCTATTGCCAGTCGGGACAGATCATGGCGGCCGCGGCGCTGCTCAGGCAGAATCCGAGACCGACCGACAAGGACATCGACGAGGCGATGACCAATATCTGCCGGTGCGGCACCTACCAGCGCATCCGGGCGGCTGTGCACATGGCGGCCGGCATGGCGAGGAGCGGTGGATCTGTTGCTCCCACCAAGGGCAAGTCGAAAGTCTAGGCCCGGGGAGGTTTACCGTGAAAAAGTCGAACCGCGGGTACGCCACGAATCTTTCGCGTCGCCAGTTCATCATCGGCTCCGCCGCAGTGAGCGGCGGGCTGGCACTCGGCTTCCACCTGCCGTTCGGCATCGAAGCGGCCGCGGCAAAGAGTGCGGCTGACGGCACCGAGGTCAATGCCTGGGTCGTCGTCAAGCCCGACGACACCTGCGTGATTCGCATCGCGCGCTCCGAGATGGGGCAAGGGACGCTCACGGGCCTCGCCCAGCTCGTGGCCGAAGAGCTCGAGTGTGACTGGAAGAAGGTCACCACGGAGGTCATCACTCCCGGGCAGAACCTCGCCCGGAAGCGCGTGTGGGGCGAAATGGCGACCGGCGGCAGCCGCGGCATTCGCATCTCGCAGGATTATGTCCGCCGGGGCGGCGCCGTTGCACGCAGGCTGCTGCTGCAAGCGGCGGCCGACCGGTGGAAGGTTCCGGTCGGCGAGGTCACCGTGGCCAACGGGGTCATCACGCACGCGGCCTCCAAGCGCCGGACAACCTACGGCCGGGTCGCCGTTGCGGCGTCCAAGCTGGCCCCACCGGATCCGAAGGGCATCACGCTCAAGGATCCGAAGGGCTGGAAGATCGCCGGCAAGCCGATGAAGCGACTGGACACCGCCGACAAGCTCGACGGCCGGAAGGTCTTCGCGATCGACGTCAAGCTGCCGGGCATGTTGTGCGCCGCGATCAAGGCGTGCCCGGTATTCGGCGGCACGCTCAAGAGCTACGACGAGGCCAAGGTCTCGGGTTTGCCCGGCGTCCGACGCGTCGTCAAGGTGAACGAGGCGACCGTCGCCGTCGTCGCCGATACCTGGTGGAGGGCCAAGTCGGCGCTCGACGCGCTGCCGATCGTCTGGGATGAAGGAGCCGGCGCATCCCAGTCGAGCGCCATGATCGCCGAGCACCTGAAGGAGGGCCTGACGGCGCAGGAGGCGTACGCCTTCCGCAAGGAGGGCGACGCGCTCAAGGCCATCGAGAGCGCTGCGAAGAAGGTCGAAGCGATCTACGGCACGCCGTTCCTCGCCCACGCGACGATGGAGCCCATGAACTGCACGGCCAGGGTGTCGGCGGACAAGGCCGAGGTGTGGGTGCCGACCCAGAACGGGGAGGCCTCGCTGGCCGCCCTGGCCGAGGAGTCGGGGCTGCCTCTGCAGAAATGCGAGGTCTACAAGCACGACCTCGGCGGCGGCTTCGGCCGGCGCGGCGGGACGCAGGATTTCGTGCGCCAGGCGGTTGCCATCGCCAAGCAGATCCCGGATGTGCCGATCAAGATGATCTGGAGCCGCGAGGAAGACATGGCGCACGACTTCTACCGGCCGATCTCCCAGTGCCGGCTCGCCGCCGGTCTCGATGAGGCGGGCAGACTCGTCGGGCTGCACGTTCGGGTGTCCGGCCAGTCGATCAACGCGTTCCTGAATCCGGCGGCGATCGCCAGCGGCAAGGACGACCGGCAGCTCCAGGGGTACACGGAAAAGCCCGGGGACGCACAGCTTGGCTACACCGTGCCGAACCTGCTCATCGAGTACGCGATGCGCAACACGCACGTGCCGGTCGGCCCCTGGCGGGGCGTCAACACCAACCAGAATGCCGTGTACATGGAATGCTTCATGGACGAGGTGGCCCGGGCGGCCGGCCGCGACCCGCTCGAGTTCCGCCGGGCCCTCCTGGGCAACCATCCGAAGCATCTGGCCGTCTTGAACGCGGCGGCGGCCAAGGCCGATTACGGCAAGCCGCTGCCGGCCGGCGTCCATCGCGGCATCGCGCAGTTCATGGGATACGCCAGCTACTCGGCGGCCGTCGCCGAGGTCACGGTGGGCGACCGGGGCAAGGTGACGGTGCACCGCATGGTGCTGGCCATCGATTGCGGCCACGCGGTCAATCCCGACCAGATCGCCGCCCAGGTCGAGGGCTCGGTAGCCTACGGTCTCAGCGCCACCTTCTATGGCGAGTGCACCGTCGAGAAGGGGCGCATATCGGAGCTGAACTTCGACACCTACGAGATCCTTCGGCTCCACGAAATGCCGAAGGTCGAGACGGTCATCGTCCCATCGTTCGACTTCTGGGGCGGCGTCGGCGAGCCGACAATCTGCGTGGTGGCTCCCGCCGTTCTCAACGCCATCCACGCCGCGACCGGCAAGCCGGTCCGGAGCCTTCCGCTGAAGAACCTCAAGCTCGTGTAGCTCGGCACCAGGGCGGCTAATAATCGGTCCCGGGGGTTCACGGCGCGCCGTGACACTCCCGGGTCGCGATCCCTGCGACGTGCCGAACCGGTCGGCCTCGACCTGGAAGCGGTTGCCTCGGGGAGCCCGGCTCCCCAGACAGTCTCTGCACGGACCTGTCGGACCCTCCAGAACAATACTCACAAGTGCGCTAAGGTTTCTCCCTGACGGGAGCGGCGACGGGCCGTTGGCCTGCTCCCGTCAGGTCGGGCCAGCGTGGGGGTTCGGTCGTTGCCGCTTGGCTTTTCCGGGCGGGGGGTGCTACCCTTGCCTGGTCAGCGAGGCTGCCGGGCGGGAGACACGATGGGGATGCGTAGTTTATCACCGGATTTCCAGGAACTCCCGACGGGGCCGGTGATGCTGCAGTGGGCCGAGGAGGTCCTTGACTCCCCTTCGACGGGTGACATCCCCCCGCAGACATGGCACAAGTACCTCGATGCCACCAGCCATTCGGAATTCCTGAAGAGCCTTCCCGATCGCGAGCATCGTGAGCGCTGGGCGCAAACGGCTTTCCGCGCGATCCTCATCTCGAACTATGGCCTGCAAACGATGCTGGACGAGCGCGTCAGGCGCGGCCCAGACCGTGTCTTCCTTCAAGAGACAACAGGGCCACGCCCGGAATCCTGGACGTATGCAAGGACTGCCCGTCGTCTGCGGCTCATGGCGGCGGCGTTCATCTCGGCCGCACCCGAGGAGCCGCGGGTAGCCATTCTGGCGGGGAACTGCGCCGACGGCGCCTGCTGTGATCTGGCCTGCCTGCTGCACGGCATTCTGGTTGCGCCCCTGAACGTGCATTTCGAGATCTCCACGCTGGTGTGGATTTTCAACCGCCTTGGGATCAATATCGTCGTGACGGACACCGACGAGCGCTTGCGACAGCTCGCAGCGGTTCGAAGGAAGTGTGCTCGGCCGTTCAAGGTATTCCTGACGGGCGAGCCGCGCCCATCCATCGACCCCGCCGCCCTGGCCTTGGACGCCGCCCTGGCCCGCCTGTCGCCGACTGAAGCCGACCGGATTCTGGCTGCCCGACCCAGACGCGGGCTGACCGAAGTGGCAACGGTGATGTTCACGTCGGGCAGCACGGGCACCCCCAAGGGCGTCGCCTTCACTGAATTCAATCTCCTGACCAAGCGCTTCGCCCGGGCGGCCGCGCTGCCGGACGTGGGGAATGATGAGACCCTCCTCTGCTATCTTCCCCTGTATCACACCTTTGGAAGGTACCTTGAGCTGTTGGGAATGCTGTACTGGGGAGGGACGTATGTCTTCGCGGCGGACGACTCCGAGGAAACGCTCCTGGCTCAGTTGAGCCGGGTGCGGCCGACCGGCCTGGTCAGCGTTCCCATCCGCTGGTCGCAGATCCGGGACACCGCCCTGGACAGGATCCAGGATGGTTCCGGGCAATCGACGGTTGCGGAGTCCTTCCGCGCGCTCGTCGGAGACCGGCTGCGCTGGGGGGTATCGGCCGCGGGCTTTCTCGATCCCAGGGTGTTCCACTTCTTTCAGCGCAACGGCGTCGCGCTGTGCAGCGGGTTCGGCATGACCGAGGCGACCGGCGGGATAACGATGACCCCACCGGGCGAGTACGTCGACAACACCGTGGGCATTCCCCTTCCCGGGGCGAAGACTCGATTCAAGACCAGCGGCGAGATGGAAGTCGCGGGGCCGTACGTCGCGCGCTACCTCCCCGACCTGGGACCAGGCCACCACTGGCCGGCGCAGGATCCCGCCAAGGACCACTGGCTTACCACCGGAGACATCTTCCGGGTCCACACGAGCGGATATCTGGAGATCGTCGACCGTGCCAAGGACATCTACAAGAACAGCAAGGGGCAAACAGTCACGCCGCGGCGGGTCGAGAGAAAATTCGATGATGTGCCCGGAATCAAGCGTGCCTTCCTGGTCGGTGACGGGCGGGACTACGTCGTTCTGCTGATCGTGCCGGATCCGACCGATCCGCTTCTGAGCTCCTCCAGCGAGGAGGACGCGCGCGGCTACTTCAACAGGATCATCGCCGCGGCGAATTCCAGCCTCGCGCCCCACGAGCGAATCGTCGACTTCGCGATCCTGGAACGCAACTTCCAAGTCGAACGGGATGAACTCACGCCCAAGGGCTCCTTTCGCCGCAAAGTCATCGAGGAACATTTCGCCCCTGTCGTGGCCGGACTGTATCAGGGCGCGCGGGTGGAGCTGGTCGTGCGCGGAATCACGGTACAGATCCCGCGCTGGTTCTTCAGGGATTCCGGTGTCCTCGAAACCGACATCGTGGCTGGAGACCCTGGGGTTCGAAACCGTCGGACGGGGCAAACGCTCAGGATCGAGCCGGGCTCGGAGGCCGGATGGGTGGCGATCGGGGACTTGGAGTACGAGATCTCCGGCCGGCAGATCGATCTGGGCATGTTTACCCACCAGCCGCGGCTCTGGATCGGCAATCCGTCCCTGATTGCCTTCTGTCCGTGCAGGGCCGGGTGGGATCTGCCGATGGGGTCCGTTTCCCTGCGGGTGCGGATTCCACCGCGCCGCGCGGATGAGTGGGGGCCGGTCACCTGGCCGAACCCCACCCTCGTGAGGACCCCGCGCCTGACAAAGATCAATCGCCTGTGCGTGATAGCCCTCTTTGGGCCCCTGACGATGGCGCTCTGGGCACTCCGATACCTGGCCGCTCACCTGCGGAAGCAGGACGACAGGATCGCCGGTGTCATTCGCAGCCGGCTCGAGTCGCTGGCACGTCACCCCGAGGAGGACGTTCGGTGCATGGCCTATCAGGTGCTCTTGCTGAGCGAGCCAGGGCTGGAAACCACCCGAGCCGCTCCCGCCTTCGTCCAGTCGGGGCTCACCTTCCTGAATGAAAAGTCCATTGAGGCCATCGCGGGCTCCACGTTCGGCCAGCATAGGCTCGAGGCGTTGCGCCGGCGTCTGGCCGGCTACCGTAGGCACCTGACCTGGCCCGGTGGGGCGGCAACCAGACGACAGTTCGAGAGCATTTTCTCGCTGCTGGCTCAGTTCGTCCGCCACCATCGGGAGTACTTCGCGTCCGTGCGAGCGGAGCTGACCAACTGGGTGCTCCACCGCGCCGACCCCGGGCTGGCCGAATCGGCGGCATCTGTTCTCGCGGACCTGACGGTCTGGTTCGAGGGGTCGCTTGCGGCCGAAGCCCCCGGGGCGCACGGGGGGTTGTCCGGGAAGATTGTCTTCGGGGACAGCATTGCGCCTGCGGAGGCTCGCGGGCTGACGAGGATACTGGCGGATCCAGTATTTCTGCGGGAATCCGTCATGCTTGCCTTCGATGAGGAGTCGTATGACCCGCGTGAGATTGCGGCCGAAGGGCTCCGGGTATCGCGGATTCCATCCCAGCCCCTGTTTCAGCTATACCGGCTCGCCATACGTCTGGTCTCCGGCAAGCACTTTAATCTGCTGCTTGCGGTGGGCGAAGACCTTGGGACCCCGGTCGTCCAGGAAACCATCCAATGGCTGATCGCGCTTTCGGCGAGCAATTCGGGGCCTCAGATCCTGCCAAAGCTTGGGGCGTGTCGGCCCGATCTGGGCGCTCTGTCGGTGGCGTATGTCACCGACCCGACCGCGTGGGACAGGATCCGGGATTTTTCAACCGCGGCCGCGCTCCAGATGCCATTCCCCTCCCGGAATGAGTGGCGCAAGCTGTTCGTGCGGGCAATGGCCGTCTTCTTCCACCTGTGGCGGAACAGCGGCTTTCGCATTGTGCCGGGAGCGATCACGCCCGCAAACGTCGCGATGCCGGATGCTGATTTCCGGGAGGGCACCTGCGTCCTTTCGTTGACCGGCTGGGGCGCGTACGATGGCCCCCTCTCTCTGGTCGAGCCGCTGGCGCAAAGCTTCTATCGGTCCGCGATCGAACAATATCCGCAGTGCCAGGACTCTCTCGACCCGGCGTGGATCTTTGACGCGTGCATCGAAGGCTTGGGTTTGGACAGAGCCACGCGCTTCTTCGCGGAACTGCGAGAGGAGCTTTCCCGGCAGGACATGCTCTGTCCAGGAACAGGGCTTTCGGCGCGTCTCGCCGAATACCTGGACGGTCTCGGCAAGGAACCCTACCTGCCCTTGGCGCTGCTCGGTGCCGTCGACCGATTCACGGCGTGGGATGCAGCGAACCCCGGCGCGACACCGAGCGCGCGGGAGGACGCGGTGAACTTGGCCTACCGCCTGTATCGTCTGGACCGTTTTCCTGAATCGCTTCGGTACCAGCTCTACAGGCGGACGTACTTCGCCCGGGCGGACTCGAAGGTCCAAACGGCCTTCGACCGTCTGCTGCGGAGACTGGGGCATCCGATAACCGGTGCGGTCAGCCACCTGGAAGAACTGTCGGACCTGCAAGCCGAGCTGAGCGACGCGGCGGACCGGGAGGCCTTCAGCCGCATGGTGTTCCCCCAGGCACAGGCGTCCCAGCAAGTGGAAATCCTGGCAATCGGGGGGGACCGCAAGCAGGTCATCGTGCGTTCCAACATCCGCGATAGGCATGGAGGTTCTTACCTCGCGCGGGATCCGACCAGCCCTTCGGAACTGGGGTATCTGTACCGGCTTTTCCTGGATGCCGGCTTCCCGAGTTCGGTGTACGAGGGGGGAAAATACCTTGTCGCTGTCGACGAGCAGGAGCGCGTGATCGGGGGTGCCTGCTATAGACCCCAGAATCAGGACGTAGTTCGCCTCGCCGGCGTTGTCGTGACACGTTCCTTGCAGGGGAGAGGAATTTCCGGCGCGATTCTGGAGGATCTCTGTGTGCGCCTGGCCGGGGAGGGGTTCAAGATTCTGAAGACGAACTACTTCCTCATGCGCTTCTACAGCCAGCACGGTTTTCGCGTGGATCCCCGTTGGGGGGGGCTGGTGCGGTCCTTGAGGGGAGGGGAGAGCGAGGACTGACTCCCCCCAGGTTCAGGGCATCTTCTCGTCTTCCCCCGCATCCCCGTCAGGGCCTTCGAGCATCAAGGCCGCGCCCGCATCAGCGGCAGGGAGTTCCTCGACATCCCGGAGTTTCCGGCCGATCGCCCTCGTCCTTGTCTGCGCCTTTTCGATGGTATCTGACGCCTCGTGCAGCTTCTTGTGTACCTTGTCCAGGATCTCTCCGTACTTGCTCCATTCCGCCTTGACCGCGGCAAGGAGGTTCCAGACCTCGCTGGATCGTTTCTGAATGGCCAGCGTCCGGAAGCCCATCTGCAGGCTATTCAGGATGGACCAGAGCGTGGTGGGACCGGCGATCATCACCCGGTGGTCTCGCTGGAGCAGGTCGGCCAAGCCCGCTCGACGCACGACTTCGGCAAAGAGGCCCTCGATCGGAAGGAATAACACTCCAAAGTCCGTGGTTCTTGGGGGATTCAGATACTTCTCGCAGATGTCCCGCCCGCACGCCTTGACCCGGTTCTCCAGTTGCTTGGCTGCGGCTTCGGCGGCATCAGCGTCGCCCTTCTCCTCGGCATCCAGCAACCGCTGGTAGTCCTCGATGGGGAACTTGGCGTCGATGGGAAGCCACACGACCTCGTCCTGGTCATCTCCGCGCCCCGGGAGCTTGACGGCAAACTCCACCGGGCCACCGCCATCCTTCGTCACCACGTTGGCAGCGTATTGATCTGGATTGAGCACCTGCTCCAGCATGGCACCGAGCTGGACCTCGCCCCAGGTGCCACGGGTCTTGACGTTTGTCAGCACCTTCTTGAGGTCGCCCACGCCGGTCGCCAGGGTCTGCATCTCGCCGAGGCCCTTGTAGACTTGCTCCAGGCGCTCGCTGACCTGCTTGAACGATTCGCCGAGACGCTTGTCCAGCGTCCCCTGCAGTTTCTCCTCCACGGTCGCGCGCATTTGCTCCAGCTTCTCGGCGTTGTCGCTTTGGATGCTTTGAAGCTTGCCCTCCACCGTTGTCCTGACCGACTCCA